>JAZKEM010000259.1:0-26584 GCA_040387055.1 Pseudomonadota bacterium
TGATCTGATTCATAGATCGTTCAGAATTTGTCCGTAAGATGCATCCCGTTCCACCTGCATTTAGCTGCACCCACATCTATAACGAGGATCACTCAAATGAAAAAATTCGCAATTGCTGCTGCCGCCGCTGCGCTGGCCCTGTCTGCTCCAATCTTTGCTGCCGGCCTCGGCGCTTCGGTTGGTCTCGACACCTCTGGCGTGACCGATGCCGCTAAGGGCACCGTCAGCGCCACCACCGACGCTGCCAAGGGCGCTGCCCACAGCACGAAAGAAGCTGCTGGCAAGACCGTTGAAAGCACCAAAGAACATGCTGGCAAGGCTGTAGACGCAACCAAGGAAACCACCGGCAAAGCAGTTGACGGTGCCAAGGGCGCAGCTGCAGACGCTAAAGCCGCAACCAGCGAAGCTGCTGCTGACGCTAAGGCCGAAGGCAAAGCTGCTAAGCGCAAAGCAAAGCATCGCGCTGCCAAAGCAAAGGCTGACGCAGAAGCCGGCGCCAACGCCAAGATCGACGCCTCTGTTCCGGCAGTCAAGGTCGACGCTAACGCGACCACGAAGTAAGTTTTAAGCGTTAAACAAAAAGCCCGCCAATTGGCGGGCTTTTTTATGTCTGCAATACGCTTTAACCAGCGCTGCGCGAACTCGGCAAATACAAATGCAATCGCGCGCCTTGATCACGCAACCAACTGCGATGTGTATCAAAGTCTGGCATCTGTTGCTCCACCAGCGACCAGAAGGCATCGGAATGATCATGATGCTTGATGTGGCAAAGCTCGTGAATCACGACATAGCGAAACACTGCAGGCGGTGCCATCACCAAGCGCCATGAAAGGCTGATACCGCCATCGGCGGCGCAGCTTCCCCATAAAGTTTTTTGATCGCCAATACGAGGTTCGCCGACGCGAATGCCTAGGCGTGCGGCCTCTTCGGTCATCATGCGCTGCGCATCTTGTCGCGCCTGGCGTTGTAGCTCTTGCACCAACACACGCTGCAACTTTGTGCGATCACCTAGTTGAGCTGAAGGAGAGAAAACGCTGATTCCTTCGTCATCTACACGCACACTGATATTGCGCATGCTGACACCAACAACACGGAGAGGCAGATCAACGCCACGCAGTGGAATTCGGTCGCGGTTATCCCAATTCAAACGCTGAGGATCAAGCGGTGCATCGGCGTGACGCTGGCGCATCTCCGCAATTTTTTGCTGGATCCAGCCTTCGCGACTCTTCAAAAAATCGCGCGCCGCATATTTGGGCGCATGACGCGGAATCACCAACACGACTTCGCGCGGCGAACGAATTTCGATACGGATGTTGCGCGATTTGGTGCTAACGCGCTCGATGACCTCATAGCGGTCATCAAACAAATCAAACTGGAGCTTCTGCACTTCCAAAAACTTCTCCTACCGCAATCATTTGCTACTGCTGAGACCAACTAAATACAGCATTTCGGCACAAACACCTCCGCTCTCGCGCATCCATGCGCCCGCGGAGGTACCGTACATCCTGTACATAATTTTCACACAACTCATGCTTCATTTTGTGGCAGAAGCGTGTCGCTACGGCCGCCATGTCACGCAGCGGTAAAAAAATCGTCACGTGTGGAGCAAACCCTGTAACTACCTGCATTGCTGCGGTGAACATCAAAGCTTATCCACAGCTTTATCCCAACCCTCTGTAGATAAAAACTACACTTACAGGTAGCGGGTTTTGTCGCGATTTGCGCCCAACCATTACAGCTCAACCCGCCGAATACCCCATCTTGGCGAGCACGCCATCCAGCTCATCGAGCGAGTGAAACTTCACCTTCAGTTCACCCTTGCCTTTTTTGTCGGCGGTGACCATGACACTGCAGCCCATCAGATCCGAAAGGTCACGTTCCAGCGTTTTCCAGTCCGCAGGCTTGGCAGGACGAAACACCATCTTCATCTTGCTGTCGCGCGCGGCGGCGATCTTGCGCTCCAACATTCGCACGGTGAGCTTGTGGCGAATGACTTCGTCAGCCCAACGAATCTGCTCATCCAGCGGCTGCCCCGCTAATACCTTGGCGTGGCCGAGCAGGATGTGCCCTTCATTGACCAGCGACTGCACCATCGGCGCGAGATTGATCAGACGCAGATAGTTGGAGACGTATTCACGCGACTTGCCGACGCGCTCGCCAATCTGCTCATGCGTCAGTGTAAAAATTTCGGATAAGCGTTTGAGACCGGCTGCGGTTTCCATCGGCGTCAGCGATTCACGCTGCAGGTTTTCAATGAGACCAACAACAAAGGCCTCGTCGTCGGTCAAATCATCGCGAATGATGGCAGGGATTTCGTGCAGCCCCGCTTGCTGCGCCGCGCGCCAACGGCGCTCGCCAGCCAGCAGCTCATAACCCCAAACCTGCGTGCGCAACACAATCGGTTGCACTACGCCGGATTCGCGGATCGACTCGGCCAGATCACGCAGCGCATCGGCATCGAAATGTCGCCGCGCCTGCTGGGAACCAGGGCGAATCAGATCGATCGGGACTTCTTTAATGATGGTATTCGGGCGCTTAGACATGAACCACAGGCTTAACAGGTATGGGACAATCTACGGCGATATCAGAAGACGAGCGCCGCAATGGAAGCACAGTTTAGAGCCATCATCGAAGCCGTAGGGGAAAATCCTGAACGCGAAGGTCTCGTTCGGACACCTTTGCGTGCCGCCAAAGCCATGCAGTATCTGACGCAGGGCTATGAGCAGGACATTAACGAGATCGTCAACGGTGCCATTTTCGAATCCGAAAATGACCAGATGGTGATCGTGCGTCATATCGAAATGTACTCGCTGTGCGAGCATCACCTGCTGCCCTTTATCGGCAAATGCCACGTCGCCTACCTGCCGGACGGCAAGGTTATTGGCCTGTCCAAGATCCCCCGAATCGTCGACATGTTCGCCCGCCGCCTGCAGATCCAGGAAAACCTGACCAAGCAGATCGGCGATTGCGTGCAGGAAGTCACCGGCGCCAAAGGCGTGGCGGTTGTCATTGAAGCGAAACACCTTTGCGCCATGATGCGCGGCGTCGGCAAGCAGAATTCGGACATGGTGACGTCCGTGATGCTCGGCCGTTTCCGCGAGGACCCCCGCACTCGCCAGGAATTCCTGGATCTAATCCGCTCTTAAAGCCGTATAAAGGCTGGTACGGAAGCAATTCGCGGGTTTACTGCACAAGTGTATATTGCGCGTCACTGCACAAGTGTATATTGTGTGTTCATTCTGTGAGTAGGCATCGGTTTTCGATGCGTGCTTTCCCTAGCTAGAGGCCTCAAGCCTATGTCAGCCGTCATGTCGTCCAGCCGCTTTGGCACACCCGACCAGATTGAAGTTCTGGTCCACCTGGAACCGCTGGTCCGCGAGCAGATTGAACTGCATAAGGGCGGTCGCAAGCTGTGGTTCCCGAATGATCTGCTTTGCGCCGACGAACAAGCCGGCGAAGAAACCGAAGCCGAGATTCTGCGCACCCGCGATGCTGCACGCGGCATTCCGGACACGGTTCGTGTGGCACTCGCCCTGAACCTGCTGACGGAAGAAGGCTTGCCGCACTTCCATCGCCTGATCGCCGTATATCTCGGCAACGAAAGCCCTTGGAGCACCTGGAACAATCTGTGGACCGCTGAAGAAGATCGCCACGGCTGCGCCATGCGCGACTACATCCGTGAAGTGCGCATTCTTGATATGAGCGCGTTCGAGCGCCGCCAATTTCAGTACATCGACGCAGGCTTTGAACCGGAATGGGAAAACGACCCGTACCGTCTACTCGCCTATACCTCGCTGCAAGAAAAAGCCACGCAAGTTTCGCACTCCAACACCGGCCGCATTTGCGGACAGTACGAACCACGCGGTCAGCGTGTACTCGCACATATTTCGGCTGATGAGTCGCGTCACTATGCGTTCTATCGCGCAGCGTTCGACGGCATTCTTAAAATCGACACCAACCGCGCACTCAACTCGCTGCTCAAAGTTGCCACCGGTTTCGCCATGCCCGGCCATGCCATCGCTGGCTTTGATGACATGAGCGAAGTGCTGCGCCGCGCCAACATTTTCGGCACGCGTCAGTATCAAAAGATTCTGGAAGAACTGTTGGAGTTCTGGAACATCGGCGCACTCACCGGCCTCAACGACCTCGGTCGTCAGTGCCAGGAAAAGTTGATGAAACTCCCGGCACGTCTTGCACGCCTGGCGGATTACGCCGACGCCAAAACCGTGAAGCGCGGTTTTGCTTTCGACTTTATCTACAACCGCGGCATCGAAATCTAAGCAGTACGCTGCAAATAAAAAGGCCCGCATTGCGCGGGCCTTTTTTGTTGCCGCAGTAAATCAATCGCCGCCAAGAATAAACGACATGCTGCCGCGCACCGCTGCACCGCCGCCCTGTGGTGAATAACCCACACCAAGATTCACGGAGCTGCGACCGTCATCATTGAAGCGCGAAACACTCAGGCCCAAACCATCCTGACCACGATAGCGACCATAACCCGTCGTCACCGAATACTGGCCTGGCTTGAGCACGATTGGATTTGGCGTTGTCGCCATCGCAATCGCGGTGCCGCGATAAGCCGCGTCGGCGACACGACCAATCATTGCGCCCGAACCACTCACAGCATCTTGCAGCTGTTGGAAGTTCACCGCATCGTTGGGGCCCGTACCCTGCGCAATATTGGTGATGCGCCGTTCATTGCCTGCTGAACCCACGCTAACCGTGTTGGCCTGATCCGCAATAGAGCCATTGCCCAGCGCAACGCTGTTGGTGGCTGCCGCTGTCGTTTGCGCGTTGTTACCAATTGCTGTCGAAAGATTGCCGTTAGCGATGGCGTTGTCACCCAGCGCTGTTGTGTTGGTACCCAGCGCTTGCGCACCGGTACCGACCGCTACGGACGACTGCGCAACTGCGCCGTTACCAATGGCCACCGAGCCCGAGGACACTGCATCCGCATTTTGTCCAATCGCAATACCCCCAAAGGCACGCGCATTGGCGCTATAGCCGATCGCGATGGAAGCACTGCCAGCGGCATTTGCCGCATGGCCAAAGGCGCTGCTATTGCCCGCCGTTGCTTGAGCGCCATCGCCCACAGCTACCGAAGACAGCTGTGTTGCAGCACTGTTAATACCCATTGATATCGAACGGCTTCCGGCTGATTCTGCAAAGTCACCGATGGCAACGGAGGAGCTGCCAGAAGCTGTGCTCTGGTTGCCTAACGCAGTGGCTCGCGACCCAGCCTCAGCGCCGCTACCGATCGCCGTGGCCGCGCCACCGTTTGCCAGGGTGTTGGTGCCGATGGCGGTTGACTGCGCGCCGCTTGCGCTACTGCCATAGCCGAACGCACTGGATTGCACATCCGAGGCCAATGCGGAACGGCCCACTGCGGTTGAGTTCAAAGCGCTGGCCGTGCTGCTGGAACCCAGCGCAGTGGCATAGTCATTGGTTGCGCTTGAGTTAGCGCCTAATGCAGTGGCTTCCTGATGGCTCGCGTTAGCATGGTCACCGGCCGCAATCGACGACAAACCACTCGCCACACTTTCAGTGCCCACCGCAGTCGCGCGATCTGCACTCGCGGTCGCGCCATTGACATAAAGTCCGCCAATAAAAGCTCCGCCGCCCAGCGCTGTGCTCGCAACGCCGCTTGCTGTGCTGTTGTTACCAAACGCAGATGATGCTTCCTTGGAAGCTAAGGCACTCACGCCTATCGCTGTTGATTGAGATCCTGTGGCTTCACTGCCCACACCGAATGCACTGGCATTGAAATTTGTGGCCTTGGCGAAGCGGCCCACTGCACTCGCATTAAGGTCTGTTGCTTGGGCATTGTCGCCAATCGCGGTGGCGGAATCGCCGCTTGCGAGACTGTTAAAACCAAATGCACTTGAATAGGCCCTAGTGGCCTGTGCATCGTTACCTACGGCCGTGGACGACAAACCACTGGCCACACTCGCCGAGCCAAATGCACTGGCATCAGTGTTTGACGCCTTCGCCAGATCACCTGCTGCCGTTGATCCGAAGCCCGAAGCTTCAGAGCGATCACCAAATGCACTGGCAAATTCATTGGTAGCTTTCGCGGCATTACCCACGGCTGTTGAATACTGTGAGGTCGCTTCACTACCAGCACCCAAAGCGTTGCTGCCACTGCCATCTGCTTTTGCTTGATGACCAATAGCCGTTGAGGAGCTAGAGCCAAAACCCACGGTCGCCTGATAACCCGCTGCAAAGGAATAATCGCCGCTGGTCTTTGCGCCATCGCCTATAGCAGTTGATGAGGTGCCGATGGCCTGACTGGCAACACCCACAGCAGTAGCGTGATCGCCACTGGCTATAGCTCCAGCTTCTGCCGCACCACCCAGGCCTGAGCCAGACTCGCCACCGCCAACAGCCGTGCTTGATAGACCCGTCGCCTTTGTGAAGGAACCAAAGGCAGTGCTGAAATCATCGTTGGCCAGACTGTCCCTGCCCACAGCAGTGGTCGATTGCGCGCTGGCTTCACTGCTGAAACCCTGCGCCGTAGAGAAATTGCCTGTTGCTTGACTCTGCACGCCCCCGGCAATGGAATACGCCCCTGTAGCTAGGGACTGCGCGCCAACCGCAGTGGAAGATTGTCCAGAAGAATTACTAGCGGCGCCGATGGCGATAGCGCCTTGAGTGCCATTCGCAATCGCGCCTTTTTTGATTAAGCCAAATTCCTCATATCCACCACCAATGGCGACATTGCCCTTGCCATTGGAAATAGCAGGATCAACCTGCGCGCCGCCCATTGAAGTTGGCCCGCTACCAATGGCAACGCCACCTTCCTCAAGCGCTGTCGCATACGACCCTACCGCAACTGAATTGACACCCGATGCGATTGCCGCCGGCCCCACCGCAACAGCGCCGGGATCAGCAGGGACCATCGCACCATCCGTAGCACCGGCAAATGCCACGGGCGTGACAAAGCTCATCGCAACGGCAGCAGCGACCAGATGGCGCCGAAATGTTGGCGCAGCGTCGCGCGAACTCTTTGTTTTTATTACTTGCTGATTCGTCATGACCATCTCCCTGAAAGTGTTGTTAATTACGGCCAAGGGGTGGTGCATATCCGCTCCCCTGCCCTGCGGCCGCGTCATAGAGATAGCCCTGCATCGATATTTGCGCCCCATAAGGGCTTATAGGGATTGCTTAAAGTCCTTGTAAACGCTACTAATACAAGCAAGCCCAACTCGATAAATGGGCTAACTCAAGGAAGAACCCCCGGCAGAAATGCCATTAGTAATTTGGGGAATGTAATGTCGAGTCTCAAAGCCGCGACGCGTGCATCCGCGCGTATTCGGCAATTAGCAGCACTGGATATCAGCGGCCCGCAACTCGCGCCGCTGCTGCTGCAAGAGCTACATGCGCTGCTGCCATTTGAAGTAGGCATCTATAACCACACTGCAGCGGATGGCAGCTATCACTATTTTGTAGACGAACAGAATGCGAATCAGGTTTTAACGCCGATGAGCGTTGATCCTTATTTTTTCCAACTCGAAAATGAAGTAGTGCGCCCCGAAAGCGAGTCTGTGCTCTGCGAATTCGGCCCCACGCCGATGTCCGAAGCCCTACGCATCTCGCGCTCGGAATTTCTGCAGCACCCTTACTACAACGAAGCATTGCGCCTCGCGGGCGGTGATGATGGCGTGAGAATGTTGCCGCGCCTACGCGATGGCCGACCCGTTGGCCGAATCTTGATTGGCCGCGACTCACGCAAGCATCACGATCGACTCATCACGCGTACAGATTTGCAAGCAATGGCACGTGTGCAACATTGGATATCGCACGCACTGCAGCCACGCGAACTGACGCCGACGCTTGAATACGATACGAACGATATCGCCTTGCTCGTTGTTGGAAACGACATGCGCTTGCAGCACTTATCTCCCAATGCAGAACGCCTCGTATCGCTCGCCTTTGGTGGCCGATGGAGACGCCAAGGCACCTTGCCTGAAGCGCTCGTACAAGTTCTGCGCGGACTGCGCCAACTGAACCAATCAGAACATCAGGCTGCTCCGCCGGTGCTAGACAAAATCAGCCCTTGGGGACGCTTCAGTTTCAGAGCACATCTATTGGATGCAACGGCTGGAAATGTTTCCGAACACATTTCAAGCAAGTCACATATCAGCGCCTACGGCATTACCGTGACTCATGAAGTGCCGAAAGCATTGCGATTGATTTCTGCCGTGCGAAAAACTGATCTACCGCAACGACAAGCTGAAGTTTGTTATTGGCTCGCGAGTGGCTACACGCATCAAGACATCGCAGACCGCAACGGCATCAGCATCAACACCGCGATTTATCACAGCCAGCAGATCTACTCGCGATTTAACGTCAGCAATCGAAAAGAATTGGCATTGCAGTTATTAGCGACGAGTTCGACGCAACATTGAGTTGCGCCACGCTTCAATCCCTCTAGTCGGCCACGACAACTAGATTCACAAAAGATCGATGCCAAATTTCAAGTCAGCTGCACGCGCTTCGGCACGCATAAGACAATTGGCAACGCTAGACATCAGCGGCCCGCAGTTGGTGCCGCTGCTTATGAACGAACTGCATGGATTGTTCTCGTTCAACGTCGGCATTTACGATCACACGACAGCCGATGGCAACTATCACGTTTTTATTGACGAACAAAATGCGGACAAGGTTTTGACACCTATGATCGCGCACCCCAATTTTCTGCAACTCGAGGAAGAGGTGATGCGCCCGCGGCTCAACTCTCTGCTCTATGAATTTGGCCCCACTCCGATGACAGAATCCATGCGGATTTCACGTTCGGAATATTTGCGCCACGCGTTTCATAATGAAGCACTGCGCCCCGCTGGAGGCGACGATGGCGGTCGCTTGCTGCCACGCTTACGTAACGGCCAAGCGCTAGGCCGATTGATCATGGGGCGTGATTCTCGCAAACATCACAACCAGTTAGTCACTCGCGCCGAATTGCAGCCTATGGCGCGCATGCAACATTGGATCGCTCAAGTACTGGAGCCCCGCACCCCCACAGCAACACTGGAATACGATCACAAAGACAGCGCCCTGCTCGTTGTTGGTAGCGATATGCGTCTGCGTCATTTATCACCGAACGCCGAACGACTGATGACACTCGCATTTGGTGAACAATGGCGTCAGAAAGGCGCATTGCCGGAGGAGTTGCTGCAGATTCTGCGTTCAATACGCAAGATCAATCATCCGGATCATGCAGGACCGCCACCGGTTCTGGATAAGAACAGTCCCTGGGGGCGATTTAACTTCAGAGCGTACATCCTCGATGCAACGCCGGAAAATGTCGGCGATCAAATCTCTACCGGCAATCATGTCATTGCCTACGGCATTACCGTGACGCATGAAGTACCGGTTGCTTTGCGCTTGATTGAAGCGGTGCATCGGACCCGACTGCCGCCTCGACAAACTGAAATTTGTTACTGGCTAGCGCGCGGAGCGCAGCATCGTGAAATTGCCGATCGCTGCGGCATCAGTATCAACACTGCGATTTATCACAGCCGTCAGATTTACGCGCACTTCAACGCCAACAATCGCCAAGAATTGGCGACGCAATTACTGGCAGATAAAATTACTCACCATTAGCTTCAACGACGCACTTCAAATCCAACAACATCGGGCTGGGTGTCGCTGATAATCCACTGCAAGCCATCAACCCGCGCCATTGTCGGCCCGTGTCTCAGCCAAGCTTTCAAGGTTTCTAATGTGACCCGCGGACCGCTAACAAGGCCCTCGACGCGGCCATCGGGCAAATTACGAACCCAGCCGTTCAAGCCCAACTGGCGTGCTTGCTCTGCGGTGGACTGTCGGAAATAGACCCCTTGCACGCGGCCGGTGACGATAAAGCGGTAACATTCGTCTGTCATTTTTGTAAAAGCAGCTTTGGTCTTATCTCATGGGTATTTTAAACCGCATCCGCAAAGGTCTTGAGGTCATCGGCGTCCGCGCCTCTGATGACGATTTGCCGATGAAGGATCGCGAAGAACTCTCTTTTGCCGCCGAAGTGCCGGTTGAGGGCGCCAACGCGCCGCTATGGCGCGTCAATGTGCAGCTGGTCACCGAGCCACATGGCGATGGCGAACGCGTGCGCTTGCGTGCGCATGTGCAAACCAACTTTGCTTCGCTGCGCCCGGCACTCACCGCGACGAACAACAAGAGCGACACCAAGGCGATAGGCAATGGTCGCAGCGGCAAATCGCTGAGCATTACTCAACGCACCACCGCATTGGCACAACGCGCACTGGAAAATCCGGTGGTTAACTTCCTAGCGCAGCCGCTGCTCAAACACGATTTCAATACTTGGATTGATCTGCAGGCTTCGACTGCTTCGCTCGATGACGGCGCTCACGCACTGGTGCCACAGAGCGAAAAGCTCACCGCCATGGGCATCCGCCCTGCACGCAGCAAAGATGGTGGGCCGGTTGCGGAGTCGTGGTCGGGTCAGTCACCCAATGGCTCGGGCTTTGCGCAGGTCTCGATTATTCAGATGGATAAAAAACATCTGCCTGCACAGCTTGCGAAGGCCTTAGGAAATAAGCCGTTTCAGATGGCTGGGGCGATTATTAATACGGTTGAAGAGAAGTAACTGCTTCGACGTAGCCTTTTAGATATTTCACTTCAGCACGAACACCTCTGCTCTTTCGCATCCATGCGACCGCAGAGGTACCGTACATCCTGTACATAACTTAACTCATTGATAACGCGGCTTTGCACGCTCTTTACATTAATCTAGAGCCCTAAAGTGCGGGCCTGCGTTCAGTCGTCTACATCTGAGCAAAATCCTGCAATTCGTTTACTGATTAGGATTTCCCCAGATGAGCGCAGGACCGGACCAAGCCAACTCTTATCAGCGCGCCACTGGCGCTCCACGCAAACGCCGTAGCAAATGGTGGTGGCTTGTTGGCGTGGTGGTTATCGCCAGCATTGGGTGGATTATTTGGTCCGCCAAGAACCAGCCTGCTCAGGCAGCTGGTGGTCGCAAAGCCGGCATGGCCGGCAAAGCGATGACAGTAAACGTCGCGGCCGCGCGCAGTGGCGATGTCAATCTGTATCTCTTTGGTCTTGGCACGGTGACACCATTGGCAACCGTTACGGTAAAGCCACGTGTTGATGGTCAGCTGATGCGCATCCTGTTCAAGGAGGGACAGGAAGTGAAAGCAGGCGACCTGCTCGCAGAAATTGATCCGCGCCCTTTTCAAGTTCAACTCTCGCAAGCACAAGGCCAGCACGCCCGCGATCAAGCACAGCTCGAAGCTGCGCGTCTTGATCTGGAGCGTTACAACACGCTCTACACTCAGGACTCCATCGCCAAGCAACAAGTCGATCAGCAAGCATCATTGGTCAAGCAGTACGAAGGCACGGTTAAAACCGATCAAGCTGCAGTCGACGATGCCAAATTGCAATTGGTTTACTCACGCGTCACCGCACCAGTCAGCGGCCGCGTGGGCCTGCGTCAGGTTGATCCAGGCAATATCGTCAGCGCAGGCGATGCCAATGGCATTGTTGTGATCACACAGCTCAAGCCAATCAACGTTCAGTTCTCGTTGCCAGAAGACAGTTTGCAAAGTGTTCTTGAACAAATCCGCGCAGGCACCCAGTTGCCGGTCGAAGCTTACGATCGTGCCCAAACCGCTTTGCTCGATACAGGCTCGCTGGTCACCATCGACAATCAAATTGATCCAACCACAGGCTCGGTCAAACTCAAATCGACTTTTGCGAACAAAGCGGAAAAGTTATTCCCCAATCAATTCGTCAACGTGCGCATGTTGTTAACCACCAAGCACGGCGTCACGCTGATTCCGAGCGCGGCGATTCAACAGGGTGCAAGTGCAGTTGGCACTTATGTCTACGTGCTACAGCCTGATTCAACGGTGAGCGTGCGCAAAATCAAAGTAGGCGCAGTTGAAGGCGATAACACTGAAATAGTCAGCGGCCTGAAAATTGGCGAGCAGGTCGTTATTGATGGCGTCGACAAATTGCGTGAAGGCGCAAAGGTTGCACTGCCTAACGCAAAGCCTGCTGATGGCGCCGCTGCTTCCGACGGCAAAAAGAAGAGACACGAAGGTGGCAACGGGGACAAGCCACGCCGCAAACGTCCTGCTGCTGAATGATGGCCGCGCCTTTCGCGCTCGCCCTCATCTCTAGCCGACTCTACTCATGAATCCTTCACGTCCCTTCATCCTTCGTCCCGTCGCTACGACGCTGATGATGGCTGCCATCTTGATTGCGGGCGCGCTCGCCTATCGATTGCTGCCGCTTTCTGCATTGCCAGAAGTCGATTACCCAACGATACAAGTCGTCACGCTCTACCCCGGTGCCAGCCCGGAAGTGATGACCTCATCCGTCACTGCACCGCTGGAACGTCAGCTCGGCCAAATGCCGGGCCTCAATCAGATGTCGTCGACCAGTTCCGCTGGCGCCTCGGTCATCACGCTGCAGTTCAATCTGGAGTTGAGCCTAGATATTGCAGAGCAAGAAGTGCAAGCAGCAATGAATGCTGCAGGAAATCTGCTGCCATCTGATCTGCCGGCGCCACCGATTTATAGCAAGGTGAATCCCGCAGACACGGCGATTCTGACGTTGGGCCTCACCTCCAAAACCTTGCCGCTCACCGAAGTCGAAGATATTGCCGACACCCGTCTCGCACAAAAAATATCTCAGCTCAGCGGTGTGGGTCTCGTCACCATCAGCGGCGGCCAACGTCCCGCAGTGCGTGTGCAAGCCAATGCTAAAGCGCTGGCGTCTTATGGTCTCAATATCGATGACCTGCGCACGTCTATCGGCAATGCCAATGTGAATGGTGCCAAGGGCAGCTTTGATGGCCCAACACGCGCTTACACGATTGACGCTAACGATCAGCTCAAATCACCAGAGGAATATAAGAACATCGTCATCGCCTACCGCAATGGCGCGCCGATTCATTTGTCGGATGTTGCAGATGTGATCTCCGATGCTGAGAACATCCGTCTCGGCGCTTGGATGAATAAAACGCCCGCGGTGATTTTGAATATTCAGCGCCAGCCCGGCGCCAATGTCATTGAAGTGGTTGATCGCATCAAAGCTTTATTGCCCGGCTTGCGTGACAGCTTGCCGAGCTCAGTCGATGTCAGTCTGATTTCTGATCGCACCACCACCATCCGCGCATCCGTGCATGACGTGCAGATTGAATTGCTGTTGGCCGTAGGCTTGGTCATTGCCGTGATTTTCGTATTTCTGCGCAGCGTGCCCGCCACCATCATTCCGAGCTTGTCAGTACCACTATCGCTGGTCGGCACGTTTGCGGTGATGTATCTGGCCGGTTTTTCGCTAAACAATCTCACCTTGATGGCACTAACGATTGCGACCGGTTTCGTCGTCGACGATGCCATCGTGATGATTGAAAACATTTCGCGTTACATCGAGAAAGGCGACACACCGATGCAGGCTGCGCTCAAAGGCGCTGGCCAGATCGGATTCACAATTGTGTCCTTGACCGTTTCACTCATCGCCGTATTGATCCCGCTATTGTTTATGGGCGATGTTGTGGGTCGTTTGTTCCGTGAGTTTGCGATCACGCTCGCCGTCACCATTGTGATCTCCGCGGTTGTTTCGCTGACGCTGGTGCCGATGCTCTGCGCTCGATTACTGCATCACACGCCAGAAGCGCAACAAGGCCGCTTCTACAAAAAAGCGGGGGCAGTGATCGACGGCATGATTGAACACTACAGCCGCTGGTTGACTTGGGTTCTTGATCGCCAGACCGCAACACTGTGGGTCGCTGTTGGCACGCTGGCACTCACCGCGCTGCTCTACATCGCCATTCCTAAAGGTTTCTTCCCGCTACAAGACACCGGACAAATTCAGGCGATCACCGAAGCACCGCAATCGATCTCTTACGCAGCAATGGCTAAACGTCAGCAAGCATTGGCGGAAGTCATTCTTAAAGATCCAGACGTTGATGCGCTGTCATCGTTCATCGGCGTCGACGGTGCGAACAGCACATTGAACAGCGGCCGCATGCTGATCAGTCTCAAGCCGCACGATCAACGTGATGGCGCGCCAGAAGTGATGCGTCGTCTTCAGCAAGAAGCGGAATCTGTTGCAGGCATCACACTGTATCTCCAGCCGGTGCAAGATCTCACCATCGAGAATCGCGTCAGCCGCACGCAGTATCAGTTCACGGTTGAAGATCCAAACCCAGACACGCTCGCACTCTGGGTGCCAAAGTTACTGGAACGTTTATCAGAGTTACCGCAGTTGGCAGACGTCGCCAGCGACTTGCAGCAGAACGGTCTCGCCGCTTACATCAAGATTGATCGCGACGCCGCAGGCCGCCTAGGCATTACACCCGCCGCAGTGGATAGCGTGCTCTACAGCGCGTACGGCCAACGCTTGGTGTCGACCATTTTCACGCAAGCCAATCAATACCGCGTGGTATTGGAAGCAGCAAAAGGTCAGCGTGAAGGTCCATTAGCTGTTAATGAACTTTACGTCGCAGCTTCTGATGGCCAGCAGATTCCACTCAGCGCGATTACGACCATCACCGAGCGCGCCGCGCCGTTGGTGATCAATCACCTCAGCCAGTTCCCGTCGACTACGGTGTCGTTCAATCTCGCACCGGGCGCTTCACTCGGCGATGCTGTTAAAGCGATTAAAGACGCTGAAGCAGCGCTGGAAATGCCCGGCAGCATGCAGACCAATTTCCAAGGCGCGGCATTGGCCTTCCAAGCTTCTCTCAGCAACACGCTGCTGCTGATTCTTGCTGCGATTGTCACCATGTATATCGTGCTCGGCGTGTTGTACGAGAGCTTTATTCATCCGATCACGATTCTGTCGACGCTGCCCTCTGCAGGCGTTGGCGCATTGCTGGCACTTATTATGTTTGGCAATGACTTAGGCATCGTCGCGATCATCGGCATTATTTTGCTAATTGGTATCGTCAAGAAAAACGCGATCATGATGATCGACTTCGCGCTTGATGCTGAACGCAACGAAGGCAAGTCCGCACGCGACGCCATTTTCCAAGCTTGCTTGCTGCGCTTCCGTCCTATCTTGATGACGACGCTAGCCGCACTACTCGGCGCATTGCCACTGATGCTCGGCACCGGCGTTGGCTCTGAACTGCGTCACCCGCTAGGCGTCAGCATTGTTGGCGGACTGATTGTCAGCCAGGTACTGACGCTGTTCACCACGCCAGTTATTTATCTCGCGTTTGATCGTCTCGCGAAGCGTTACGGCAGTAAGACTTCGCAAGAAAATCATGTCGGCCTAGGTGATTTGCCTCCGTGAATATCTCGGCGCCCTTCATTAAGCGCCCAGTAGCAACAACGCTACTGACGGCAGCAATTGCATTAGCGGGCGCGCTTGCCTTCCGCATGCTGCCTGTAGCGCCATTGCCGCAAGTAGATTTTCCGACGATCTCGGTTCAGGCCTCATTTCCGGGCGCAAGTCCAGAGACGATGGCGAGCAGTGTCGCAACCCCGCTAGAGCGCCAACTGGGCCGCATTGCGGGCGTCAGTGAAATGACCTCGTCAAGTTCGCAGAACTCAACGCGCATCACGCTGCAGTTTGAACTCAACCGCGATATCGATGGCGCTGCGCGTGATGTACAGGCCGCAATTAATGCCGCACAAAGCCAGTTGCCAACGGGCATGCCGAATCGCCCGACGTATCGCAAAGTAAATCCGGCAGACGCGCCGGTGATGATTCTGACGCTGACTTCAAAAACATTTAGTCAGGGCCAGATTTACGACGCTGCCTCCACCATCCTTGCGCAGAAACTTTCGCAGGTGTCAGGCATTGGTCAGGTTCAAGTCGGTGGTAGCTCCTTGCCCGCTGTACGCGTTGAACTGAATCCGACCTCGCTCAATAAATACGGCATTGGCCTTGATCAAGTACGTAGTGCGATCTCCACTACCAATGCCAATCGTCCCAAAGGTTCGGTTGAAGAAGGTGATCGACACTGGCAGCTCTACACCAACGAACAGTCACGCAAAGCCAGCGACTATCGCTCACTGATCATTCGCTATCAGAACGGCAGCGCCGTTCGTGTATCAGATGTCGCGGAAGTGACTGACTCGGTTGAAGACCTGCGCAACCAGGGTTTTGCCAACGGCGTGCCATCGGTTCTCGTCATTCTGTCCCGCCAGCCCGGCGCCAACATCATTGAAACCGTAGAGAACGTTAAAGCACTGTTGCCAGCGCTACGTGCTTCGATCCCCGGCGGCATTAGTCTTAATGTGGCGATGGAACGTACGGCGACGATCAAAGCATCGCTGCACGACGTTGAACGCACTTTGGCGATTTCTGTCGGACTCGTGATTCTGGTGGTGTTCGTTTTTTTGCGGAATGTACGCGCCACGCTGATCCCTGCAGTCGCAGTGCCGGTTTCTTTGATCGGCACATTTTCGGTGATGTATCTCTGCGGTTACAGCCTCGATAATTTGTCGCTGATGGCCCTCACCGTTGCCACAGGCTTTGTGGTCGACGATGCGATTGTGGTTTTGGAAAACACGTCACGGCATATGGAAGCTGGCATGTCACGCATGCAAGCTGCACTGCTCGGCGCGAAAGAAGTCGGCTTTACGGTGCTGTCGATGAGCTTGTCGCTGGTCGCGGTATTTATCCCGATCTTGTTGATGGGCGGAATTGTCGGCCGTCTGTTCCGTGAGTTCGCGGTGGTCTTGTCCATCGCCATTGGCATTTCATTGATCGTTGCGCTGACCACCACGCCGATGCTGTGCTCGCGTTGGCTGCAGTCGCCGAAGGAATATGAGCACGGTCGTTTCTACCGCGCCAGCGAACGCGTATTCGTTGCGATGCTGTCGTTCTACGAGGACACACTGCGCTGGGCCTTGCGCCACGGGCGCTTCATGATGGTGCTGTTGCTGGCAACCGTCTGCCTCAATGTGTATCTCTACACACTCGTACCTAAGGGATTTTTCCCGCAGCAGGATACGGGTCGCATCATGGGCGGCATCCGCGGCGATCAAAGCATTTCGTTTCAAGCAATGCGCGGCAAGCTTTCCGAATTCATCGGCATCATTCAGAAAGATCCGGCGGTCGCCGATGTCGTCGGCTTCACCGGTGGCGGTCAGCGCAATGGCGGCAACATTTTTATTTCACTCAAACCGCTTAGTGAACGCAAAGTCTCTGCTGATCAAGTAATTGCAAGACTGCGGCCTCAGTTCGCTACCGTCGCAGGCGCCAGCGTGTTTCTGCAAGCCGCGCAAGACATTCGCGTCGGCGGCCGCATGGGAAATTCGCAGTACCAATACACGCTGCAAAGCGACAGCCTTGATGAGTTGCGCAAGTGGACACCAAAACTTGCTGAGGCATTACAAGATTCAACGATTGTCACCGACGTCGATAGTGATCAGCAGCAAGGTGGCCTTGAGACCATGCTGACGATTGATCGGCCCACGGCAACGCGCTTGGGCATTACCACGCGCGATATCAACAACGCGCTGAATGATTCTTTTGGCCAGCGCCAAGTCGCCACAATCTACAACGCGCTAAACCAATACCACGTGGTGATGGAAGTCTCGCCGCAGTATTTACAGAGTCCAGAATCACTCAAAGGTGTTTACGTTCGCACCAGCGATGGCACCATGGCGCCGCTGATGGCTTTTGCCAGCTTCCAGCCTGCCAATGGCTCGCTGTCGGTCAATCACCAAGGTGAGTTCGCCGCATCGACACTGTCATTCAACTTGCCCGAAGGCGTTGCACTGAGTGACGCGGTTGCTGAAATTAAACACACGATGGACAACATTGGCGTGCCAACGTCAGTACACGGTAGTTTCCAAGGAACGGCGAAAGCGTTTCAAAAATCTTTAGAGAGCCAGCCTTGGTTGATTCTCGCCGCATTTATCGCGGTGTATATCGTGCTCGGCGTTTTGTATGAGAGCTACATTCATCCGCTGACGATTTTGTCGACACTACCTTCCGCTGGCGTCGGCGCCATTCTTGCGCTGCTGGCCTGCAAGAGCGAGTTCAACATCATCGCCATGATTGGTGTGATTCTATTGATCGGTATCGTCAAGAAAAACGCGATCATGATGATCGACTTTGCACTCGACGCCGAACGCACACGCAATCTCGCCCCTGAGCAAGCGATCTTCGAAGCCTGCCTCAAACGTTTCCGCCCGATCATGATGACGACGATGGCTGCATTGCTAGGCGCTCTGCCGCTCGCACTGGGCACTGGCGTTGGCGCTGAACTGCGCAAACCGCTGGGCATCTCCATTGTCGGCGGCTTGATCTTTAGCCAAGTGCTGACGCTCTACACCACACCCGTGGTTTACCTTTATCTCGATCGTTTTCGCCACTGGTGCTCGCGCATCTGGGCGCAGCGTCGTGGCAATCATTATTCAAACAGCGCGCAGGATGCTGCGCTGTAATGCGAGGCCTTATGAAACACGCCAACCTCAAACCACTTCTGCTCGGCCTGCTCGCATCTTCGCTGACGGCCTGCGCGATTGGTCCTGACTATAAGAAACCAGACGCGCCGATTGCGCCTGCATACAAAGAAGCTGGCGATTGGCTCAGCGCCACGCCCAGCGACGAAGCACATCGCGGTCCATGGTGGGAAGTTTTTCAGGATCAGCAGCTCAATGATTTAGAGCAGCAGGTCAACATCTCCAACCAAACGCTGGCACAGGCTGAAGCGCAGTATCGTCAAGCCACAGCACTGCTGCGCCAAACCCGCGCAGGCTTTTTGCCGGAAGTATCTGTTGGTGGATCAGCGCAACGCTCAGGCGATGGCGGTGGATCTACGGCTGTGATCGGCAATCGCTATTCCTTGTCGGCTGATGCTTCATGGGAACTCGATCTTTGGGGCCGCGTGCGCCGCAGCGTAGAAGCCAGCGCCGCAAACGCTAAAGCCAGTGCTGCTGATCTCGCCTCCGTGCGCCTCAGCACGCAGGCGCAACTCGCACAAACTTATTTCCAGCTGCGTGTTACCGATGAACAGAAGCGTCTGCTCGATGAAACCGTTTCTGGTTTTGAGCGCTCGATGCAACTCACACAGAATCAGTACAACGTCGGCGTTGCTGCAAAATCCGATGTGGTGCAAGCGCAGGCGCAGCTCAAATCTGCACAGGCCCAAGCGATTGATGTGAGCATTCAACGTGCACAACTTGAACACGCGCTTGCAGTGCTAGTTGGCAAGACGCCTGCAGAGTTCTCGATTGCACCGGCTGCGTTGTTGGCCGTGATTCCTCCGGCTACACCGCCTGGCGTGCCATCAACGTTGTTAGAGCGCCGACCAGACATCGCGTCTGCAGAACGTCGCATGGCTTCTGCCAATGCACAAATTGGTGTCGCCAAGGCTGCGTATTTCCCCTCGCTGACGATCTCTGCCAGCGGCGGTTTCCAAAGCTCTAGCTTTTCAGATTGGATCAGCTTGCCGAGCCGCTTCTGGTCGGTGGGGCCATCCGCCGCGATGACGCTATTCAGTGGCGGCGCACGCAGGGCACAAACCGATCAAGCGATTGCCGCCTACGATCAAAACGTAGCGGCGTATCGTCAAACCGTGTTGGGTGCTTTCCAGGAAGTTGAAGACAATCTGGTTGCGTTGCATCTGTTGGAACAACAAGCACAGGTACAGAACGAAGCTGTGATTGCCGCGCAACAATCAGCAACGATTGCCACCAATCAGTACAAGGCTGGCACGGTCAGCTATCTCAATGTCGTGAGCGCGCAGAATACGGCGTACAGCAATCAACGTAGCGCGCTGACGATTCTGAATTCACGCCTCGCGGCAAGTGTGGCTTTGATCAAGGCACTGGGCGGCGGTTGGCATGTTGAGGACGACAACAGCAAGCCAGCGGAAGCCAAATAACTGGGAACAAAAGCTGGGTTGATAAAACCAACCCAGCCTACAGCTGCAATTAAAGTCCAGGCAAACCTGATTTAGCCTGCGCTGAAGCAGGGCACGTTGATGTATCTGCTTCAACTTTTCCGACGAGCAGCAAGAAACTTTCAAACGGCGCCATATTGTTCATCGCTTCAATCATCGGCCCTTTAAAACGCAGGCGCGTTGTCATCATCGCCTTCATCGGGCCGTATTCGCCCTTGCCCATCTCGACCCAGTTTTGGGTCGACGCATTCATCACGTAATCAATGCCGGAAGTGAGCTTGGCTGTTTTGATCTTGCCACCGTAGATGCACTGCGCAAGCTCGCCCTTTTGCGCGATCTGTAGCTCTACCCACGCGCTGTTCTCGCAATCATTGCGATAAATCTGGATGGCCTTGTAGCCATGGCCACCATCGTTGCTGGCCCACTTGGACTTAACCAGTTCCTTGGTCAGCACGGAATCTTGGTTCCACGCAGCACAGACCTGAGCCGCCCACTCGGGTGACAGCAAGGTCGGCGCGGCCTGTACCGAGCCTGTCAGCGCCATACCCCAAACCACCGTTGCCAACCCTAGCTTGCTACGCATACCTGCCCCCAAAGATTCCCATCTATTTACTCGCCGCAGTCTAGGCAAGCATGCGAAGATCGCTAACGAACTTCGGGCAATATCCATATAACCATGACCCCCAATCGCAACCGCGAGGTGCTGAAACTAGCGCTGCCGATTATTGGCGGCATGGTTTCGCAGAATCTGCTGAATCTCGCAGACGCATGGATGGTGGGTTCACTCGGCCCGTCTGCACTCGCAGCAACCGGCCTCGCCAACTTCCTCAACTTCATGGCGGTAGCGGCCATCACCGGCATCTCACCTGCAGTGCAAGCAATTGCAGCGCGGCGCGCTGGCGAAGGTCGCATTGGTGAAACTGCGGTGTCACTCAATGGCGGCTTATTGCTGTCCTTGATGATCGGCATTCCTTTGACGGTGATCTTCATTCTTCTCGCGCCGATGGTTTTCAGCGCAATGAATAACGATCCTGCAGTCGTCAGCCAAGGCACAGAATATTTGCAGTGGCGTTTAGTGGCAGTTGCCGCCATTGGCATGAACTTCTCGTTCCGAGGTTATTGGAGCGCGATGAAGATGACGCGTATTTACATGATCACGCTGATCGACATGCACATTCTCAACGTCATCTTCAGTTACAGCCTGATTCACGGACTGTTCGGCCTGCCCGCGATGGGCGTGAAAGGCGCAGGTATCGGCACAACGATGGCGATCATGGTCGGCACTGCCATTTATTTTTGGATGGCACGCAAGCACGCAAAACCGAATGGCTTTCTGGAGCGTCTGCCTACCGGCGTGGAATTCCGCAGCCTGCTCAAACTCGGCCTGCCTTCTGCAATACAACAACTCCTGTTCGCTGGCGGCTTCACCGCCATGTTCTGGATCATTGGCAAAATCGGCACGGCAGAGCTCGCGGTATCGAACGTGTTGGTGACGATCTCACTCACAGCCGTACTACCTGGCATCGGCTTTGGCATTGCGGCGGCAACCTTATGTGGCCAAGCGCTAGGCCGTGGCGATGCAGCAGATGCCAAGCGTTGGGCTTGGGATGTGTATCGCGTGAGCTTGTGGCTGTTTGTTCCACTGGCCGCAATCATGTTGCTGTTCCCATCGCCAGTGCTGTCGTTGTTTGTACATGGCGACGCGGCACTGATTGAGATTGGCCGCCTGCCGCTGCAAATGGTCGGCATCAATATCCTGCTCGACGCGCTGGGCCTGATCATGATGCAAGCACTACTCGGCGTTGGCGCGAGCCGCCTGGTGATGATCGTTGCCGTCGGCCTGCAGTGGCTAGTGTTTCTGCCCGTAGCGTATCTACTGGGCCCTGTTTATTCGATGGGCCTAATGTCGATCTGGATCGCGATGGGCGTTTATCGCTTAGCGCAAACCGTCATCTTCACTCGCGCATGGCAGCGCGAGGGCTGGATGCATCTCAAAGTCTAAGAACCTGTTCTCAATATGCCGAGTATCCGTGCCCGCCTGACCATGCTGTTCTTCCGCGTGCAGAAGAACTTTCTTTTACGTCGAGGCGACAACACGCGGCTGATGCGGCGCGTCACCGAGTTCGCAGGCTCGCGCATACGCATGCCACGCAATATCCGCATGGAGCGCAGCAGTGCTGGTGGCGTCACCGCAGCGCGTCTGACCAACACTCACGTTTCTGCGAATCGCCAGCGAATTTTGGTTTATCTCCACGGCGGCGGTTATGTCGTTGGCAGCCCAATGACGCATCGCGCATTCGCAGCTCGATTGGGACAACGTGCTGGTGCTGGAGAAATCTGGATGCCGGACTATCGTCTAGCGCCGGAGCATCCCTTTCCTGCAGCAGTTGATGACGTCGTGAATTTTTGGAATGCGCTGGTTAAAAAGCATCCCAAGCACGAATTTATTCTCGCGGGTGAATCCGCAGGCGGCGGACTTTGCGTTTCGCTTTGCGTCACTTTGAGAGAGAGTCAGCAGCCATTGCCGACCCGCATGTATCTGTTATCACCCTGGCTTGATCTCAGCTTGAAGAGCCGCACGCATACCTCACAGGGTCAGCGCGATCCGTTCCTCAATCGCGCATTGCTTGAGAAACACTTTGCGCGTTTCTACGCTGGCGACACACCACGCGAACATCCGCTGCTGTCGCCATTGTTTGCGGATCTGCACGAGCTGCCGCCAACACTTGTGCATGTCGGCTCACGCGAGGTTCTACTCGACGACAGTCGCCAATTTACAGAGAAAGCGCGCAAACAGAATGTTGATGTAACACTGGAGATTCACACCGGGCTCTGGCACGCATGGCCTGTGTTTCAGACGGCACCGGAGTGCATTGCCACGATCCGTCACGCTGGTGAGTGGCTAGCTAAGGCGAACCGCAAATAAATCTTTAGAGCGACGCCATATATACGCCACCGTACCCAAGGTGGCGATGCCACCGAAGACAACAGAAGGCACCACGCCGAGCAAGCGTGCTGCAACGCCTGATTCAAATGCGCCGAGTTCGTTCGACGAACTGATGAAGATGCTATTCACTGCGACCACACGGCCGCGCAGATGATCAGGCGGCATCACTTGCATGATGGTCTGGCGAATCACAACGCTGACACTGTCGAACGCGCCGGTCATGAATAAGGCCAGCACAGACAGCCAAAAGTTTTTGGATAGCGCAAACACCAAAGTCGCCACACCGAACCCCAGCACCGCCAACAACAGATTGCGCCATGCCTGATTCAACGGCGGGTTGTACGTGCAGTAAATCACCGTGAGCATTGCGCCCACTGCAGGCGCAGCACGCATTAGGCCCAAGCCTTCGGCGCCAACGTGCAAAATGTCTTCAGCGAAGATCGGCAAGATGGCGACAACGCCACCGAACAAAACGCTGAACATGTCGAGCGAGATGGCGTACAGAATAATTTTGTTACTGAAAACGTAATCGAGCCCTTCACGCAGACTCACCCAGATACTCTCGTGCGGCGGCGCAACGGGTATGGGCTTTTTGGCGATGAGCGAGATCAATACAAAGTTAAGCACGAGCATAACAACGACAATCACCATCGTTGCTGTAAACCCAAAGCCCGCATAGAGGAACCCGGCGGATGCAGGGCCAACAATCGCGCCCGCCTGCCAGAACGTGCTGCTCCAAGTAGACGAGTTCCCGTAGATTTCTCGCGGCACTAGAAAAGCTTTGAGTGAAGAAGCGGCTGGCGAATAAATTCCGCGTGCCAAACCGAGTAGCGCAATCACGCCGTAGATGATGAGCAGCATCGTGGTTTGCGAAAGCTGCGCGCGTGTTGAGGGCAATGTTGCCCAAGCCAGAATTGCCGAGCCTGCAATGATGACCAGCAATGATTGCTGCATCAGCGTGCGCTTGTCGCGGCGATCGGCAAGATAGCCGCCAAAGAGTGCGAGGCCGATAAATGGAACAGCCTCTGCAAGACCAATCAAACCGAGCACGAGTGGATCGTGCGTCATCTTATACAGCTCGTAACCCAGCACCACCATCTGAATCAGCAGCGCAGCGCTAGTCAGAAAAGTGCCGGTTATGAGATGACGAAACTCAGGGTAACGAAGCGCAGCGTAAGGATCGTAGGCTTTTATAGGACCACGATCCTCACTCATGACCTATCGCTGCTCGCGTGTATCGGAGAAGCGTACTTCTGGATGACGCTCTTGCGTCATGTTCAGGTTCACGCTGCTCGATGCGAGGTAAACCATGGTGCCGTAGTGATCCTTGGCCAGACGCAGTTCGTTCTTGTCGATGAACTCGCGCAGCTTCTTCTGATCGTCGCAATGCACCCAGCGTGCGTTATGAACCTGCACCGGCTCAAACACGCAGTCAACGCTGTATTCGTCCTTGAGACGGTACTGCACCACTTCAAACTGAAGCACACCGACGGCGCCGAGAATGATGTCGTTGTTGGTCATCGGGCGATACACCTGCGTGGCGCCCTCTTCGCACAACTGGTCGAGACCCTTGTTGAGCTGCTTGGCCTTCAGCGGATCTTTCAGCACGACGCGACGGAACAGATCCGGCGCGAAGTTGGGAATGCCGGTGAAGTGCAGCATCTCGCCTTCGGAGAACGAGTCGCCGATGGAGATCGTGCCGTGGTTATGCAAACCAATGATGTCGCCGGGCCAGGCCTGTTCAACATTTTCACGGTCCGCCGCCATGAAGGTCAGCGCGTTGGAGATACGCACGGGGCCGTTGAGGCGCACCGAGTGCAGCAACATGCCCTTGCGATAACTACCCGAGCAGACACGCAGGAAGGCGACGCGGTCACGATGCTTCGGATCCATGTTCGCCTGGATCTTGAAGACGAAGCCGGTGAATTTCTCGTGGTCTGGATAAACCTCGCGATCAATGCCGTTGAACTCGGCATTGCGCGGCTGCGGCGGCGGCGACCATTCGGTGAATCCATTCAGCAATTCACGCACACCAAAATTGTTGATACCTGAGCCGAAGAACACCGGCGTCAATTTGGCTGCACGATAAGCGTCGAGATCAAAGCCATCGCCCGCCATCGACACCAGATCAATTTCGTCGAGCAGCGTTTGGTAATCCGGACCAAAGCGTTCATGCAAACCTTCGGCGCGCAAACCATCAATCGTTTCAATTTCAGAAACGCGATGCTTATCGCCGGAGTAAATGTAGAAGCGATCTTCCAGCAGGTGATACACGCCCTTGAACGCGCGACCCATACCAATTGGCCAGGTGATCGGCGTGCAACGAATGTTGAGAATGCGCTCGATTTCGTCGAGCAGTTCCAACGGCGGACGGCTTTCGCGATCCAGCTTGTTGATGAAGGTAACAATCGGCGTGTCGCGCAAGCGCGTCACTTCCATCAGCTTGATCGTGCGCGGCTCAACGCCTTTAGCGGCGTCGATAACCATCAGCGCGCTGTCGACAGCGGTGAGTGTGCGGTAAGTATCTTCGGAGAAGTCTTCGTGACCCGGCGTATCGAGCAGGTTGACGATTTTGCCGTTGTACGGGAACTGCATCACCGACGTCGTGATCGAGATACCGCGCTGCTGTTCCAGCGCCATCCAGTCGGACGTGGCGTGGCGCGTAGCCTTGCGGCCCTTGACCGTACCGGCGAGCTGGATCGCTCCTCCGAACAGCAAGAGCTTCTCCGTCAGCGTGGTTTTACCAGCGTCCGGATGGGAAATGATGGCGAATGTGCGCCTGAGCGCGGCCTGATTTGCAGCTTCGGTCATGGTTTCAACAGCCCTGAAGGGGCGCGATTTTAGCCGCTATGGGGCTTTCGCGCTCGGGGCTTCGGGCGATTCGGGCAAATAAACCGGTGGCTCGGCGGGCACAGGCACGCTCTCTGGCTCGGGGATCGTGTCTTGCGTAGGGATTTCGACTTCCTCAGAGGCTGGCTGAGAGACAGGGATTTCTTGTGGCGGCGGGGTCGGAGTGATCACCTCAGGCTGCGGCGCTGGGACAGGAGCCGGAATCTGAGGCACGGGCACAGGTTTACGCCCCAGCAATCGCAGCCAGCCTAAAACTCTGGGGTGATTGACGGTGACGCCGCTTTCGCTACGCCTTAAGGCCAAGGTCTGCCGACTTCGGCCACCCGCTCCAGGGTTTTGCTGAATGAACTCCAAGGAGCTTTCGCTGACCGCCGAAACAATGACGATATGCCCATACGGGTTTCCGGGTCGTGGCCCGAACACCAGAATGTCTTCTAGCTGTGGCGCCGTCGGCGACCCGTTTTGATACTGCAACAGACCACGACTTTTATTGAGCGCACCATCTGCAACCTTGGCGTCGAAATACTGCACCGCGTTGCCAGAGGCATTCGGCATGCGATGTTTTAAGCGCTGGTAGTAATAACGCTTAACAAACTCCACACATTGATAGCGCAAGCCTAGGTTGTAGCCATCAACCGTGATGTTGCGGCCGTTGCTGTGGCCGATTGCGCCGTTGAAATAAACAGGGATGCCGTTGAGACGATCGACGACGTCGCCGATTTTGGGAGCCGTCGCAATGTCCGTCTGCGCGAAAACCGCATGGCTTGTGAAAAGCGATGTGATAAGCAGGAGGCTGGCGATTGTGGCGCGGCGGCTGTTCAACTCTTTCATCCTTGGAAGCTGACCCAAGATCATATCGTAGGGTGCGCTGTGCGCACCGGCTGTTTCGCCAAGCTAACGTCGCGGTGCGCGCAGCGCACCCGACAAAGCGC
>JAZKEM010000259.1:26594-37103 GCA_040387055.1 Pseudomonadota bacterium
TATGTAGGTCTGATCGTAGTTCGTAGGGTGGGTGGAGTGAAACGAAACCCACCGTCTTTTCGCGGCATCGGTGGGTTGCACTTCGTTTCACCCACCCTACAAAAGATTTTTATCTGCGAGTGCCGAGCAAAATATCTCGCTCACGCAAGTCACGAAGAATATCCGCGCCCGCATCCACCACGACTTGCGGTTGAGGATGGCCTAGCTCAGTCGCGATTTGAGTCAGCAGTTGAGCGCCGCTAGACGTCACATCCTCTTCCAGCAACTGCATCAAGCGCGCCGTGACTGCATTGATTTCCATAAACCGCACCTCATCCTGACGATTGCGATTAACGATGAGATACGTCGGTTGCTCGCCCGGGCCTTCAGGAATCGAGTCGGGACTAATGCGATGCACAGGCCACTCATAAGACAGCGTCCAAGCCAGCGGCGAAACTAAAGGCCTGCCTGCAAGCAAATCACCATTGGGATTGGCAAGCTCTGGTGTTAGCTCTAGCTCTGAAACTGACAACGCCAACTCTACCCATTCGTAATGACAAAGCTCGCGAATGAACGGTGGATCATCTGCATGCTCGCCACGGCCATTCTCAAGAAAGCTCAAGAACTCCGCAGCGACGCGATGAAACAAAGGATCGTGACTTTCATGTCTCGAATAAAAATCACGCACGCGCGCATGCCAAACATCATCTGTGGAAATCTTGCGCAGAACCGGAAAAGCGTTGGCAAGAAAATCTTCTACGTTGTTGTAAAACAGATCGCGATAAATCTGCATACGGCGATCTTCAACATCAGGCGGCGCGGCCTTGTGCTCCGGATTGCGAAGATGCGCGGCGAATTGATATTGCGCCCGCTGG
Source organism: Pseudomonadota bacterium (assembly GCA_040387055.1). Taxonomy (GTDB): domain Bacteria; phylum Pseudomonadota; class Gammaproteobacteria; order Nevskiales; family Nevskiaceae; genus Stenotrophobium. The sequence goes on from JAZKEM010000259.1 coordinate 27,449, forward strand.
AAGCGGGGCCGTGTTGCGTGCTTATCCATGAGCAGCGAGCAATCGTTTCTGATGTCGCGCCTGCATGGCGTTGATGTGGCGCACTTCCACCATCAATTCATCGAGAGGCGGAATGTTGAAGTCACGCTCCAACAACGTTGGGATCACACCAAACTTTTCGTAAGCACGATCAAGCAAGGCCCACACCGGATCAATCACATCAGAACCGTGTGTATCGACGCGCAGATCTTCTGCTTCATCGTAATGACCCGCTACATGGATATAGCGCACGCGCTCACCAGGCAGGCCATCCAGAAACTTTACGGGGTCATAGCGGTGATTAATGCTGTTGACGTAAATGTTGTTCACATCCAGCAGTAAATCGCAGTCGGATCGCTCCAGAACTGCGCGGATAAATTCGAGTTCGCCCATCTCTTGCGCCGGTGCGGCGTAATAGCTGGCGTTTTCCAAAGCGATGCGCCGTTCCAAAATATCTTGCACGCGTTGTACGCGCTTGGCGACGTAATCGACGGCCTCTTCCGTAAATGGAATCGGCATTAAATCGTAGAGGTGTCCATCATCCGAGCAGTAAGTGAGATGCTCGGTGTAGTCGCGGATGCCGTGAAGATCGAGAAACTTCTTCAGGCGCCGGACAAAATCTTCATCGAGTGGCGCAGGGCTGCCAATCGAAAGTGAAAGTCCATGTGTGACAAACGGAAAGCGCTCGGTGAATGAGCGAAATGTCTTGGCGTAGCTGCCGCCAATATCCATCCAGTTTTCTGGCGTGGCTTCAAGAAAGCCGATCTCGCCGCGCGTAGCTTCTGCAAGCGGGCCCGTGAGGGCCCGCCGCAGACCTAAGCCTGCACCTTGCACCGCTGTTGTGACATTAGCCATGGGTGAACTATGCCAGCGCCGCGATGAAAATGCAGAAGGTTCTTACTTCTTGTTGGCGCCGCACTTGCCTTCGCCGCACTTGCCGTCAGCTTTCTTGGCGCCGCATTTGCCGTCGGCCTTCTTCTCGCCGCATTTACCTTCGGCTTTCTTTTCGCCGCACTTGGCTTCGCCAGCTTTCTTTTCGCCGCACTTAGCTTCGCCAGCTTTGGCGTCAGCAGCCGCAACCATATAGCCGCTGCTCAGCGCGCTGGTCTGGAACACGGATGCGTTGGCAACAGCGCCGGTGAGCGCAAAAGCGGCGCCGATGGCAACGATCAAAGGCTTACGGGTATTGATGGTCTGCATGAATCTTCTCCTTAAATATGAGTCCGAAACGGACCCTTGGTTTAACACATAGCTTGAGGACAACCACACACTAGGCAATACGCGCCGGGCGTGGGCTTGGATGCATCATTGTTGAGCGGTGATGTGCCGTTTAATCCAATAATCGGCGCTGACATAGCGGCCGGCACCTGTGAAAAATAGTGACAGCAGCATGATCAGGTAAGTTGCAGCGAACTCGATGCCGTTGTTGAGGATCACCAGAGAGCCATGATCAGTCAGGCGATCATAGTCACCGTGCTCCATCAGAATTTCTTTAATCTCTTGCAGACGCTCAATGGCACTCATCGTGCGCTCTGTAGCAAATGGCCCCATCCCTTCGGATATCGCCAACCAGCCATTCGGCAAATGCACCGTCACAATCGCGACGAGCATCGTGAACATCAGCGGCAACGCGATCCAACGCACGCCCAAACCAAGCACCAGCGCAGCAGCGCCAAGCAATTCAGCACCGGTTGCGAGCCCTGCCATTAATGTTGGAAACGGCAAGCCCAATCCATACATTGCATCGCCGAACCATTGCACCGTGTCCGGAAAGTTCATTGCTTTGTTCATGCCGGCGACAAAGAAAATGGGCGCCAGATACAAACGCAGCGCTAAAGGCGCCAGAAAATCCAACTGACGCGTTGCGTCTAAGCATCCTTGCATCTTGAGCAACAGTTTCATGACGTTTCCGTGTTTTTACATGAGGTGAATGTTAGGCTCTGGAGATCATCTTAACTGCGTGCCCGCGTCCGGGTTTTATGCTCGAAAGTACGGAAGACCGAATCCTAGACGCCGCACTGACGGCCTACCAGCTGCACGCAAAGGTCACTGATAACGCTCAATATTGTGATCGCTGGCAAGAAGCCGAAGCGGCCGTTAAAGCCTGCATATTTCACCTAATCGGCGAAGGTCAGTGCATCCTCAAGATGACTGGCCTTGATGGGCCGCAGACGCTAGTTGCCGGAGATCTGGTGGTGTTTCCACACGGCGCCGCGCACCACCTTAGCGGTGATGGCTATACCACGATGCTCTGTGGCCAGTTTGATTTCATCATCGGCCCAAGAAATCCGATTCTCGACTCTTTGCCTGACTGCGTGATTGTGCGCGCAAGCGAAGCGGGCACCGCATTTCAACGCATCGCACAAATCATGTGCGAAGAAGCGCGCAGCAACAGCTTTGGCAGTCGCGCAGTGCTCGATAAGTTGGCGGATTCATTATTCGTGATGACCGTGCGTCATCATCTCAGCAGCACCACACATCGTCGCGGTCTATTAGCGGCGTTAGCAGATCCAAAACTGCGGCGCGCACTGTCTGTAATGCATTTGAATCCCGGACAAGATTGGACAGTGGCCGAACTCGCTGCAGAAGCCTGCATGTCACGCACCGCATTTTCAGAATTGTTCAGCGCTGTATTGGGCACGAGCCCAATTAACTATCTGACGCAGTGGCGCATGATGGAAGCGCTCAAGCTTGTACAAGACTCCAGCTTATCCATGCTCGCGATCGCAGAAAAATTTGGCTATCAAACCGAAGCCGCGTTCCGTCGCAGTTTTAAACGCATACACGGTCATGGCCCCGGACATTTCCGTCGCGCCAAATAAAAAAGCCCCGGCAATGCCGAGGCTTTTTAAAAAACATTCCGCTTACTTCTTCTTAAGCTGGCCGCACTTGCCTTCACCGCATTTGCCTTCGCCACACTTATGCTCTGCATTCTTGTCGGCAGCCTTGCCCTTGGCAGGCTTCTGCTCACCACACTTGAGCTCATGAGATTTCTTCTCAGATTTCTGCGCTGGAGCGGCAGGCGCAGCAGCGTCTGCAGGTGCTGCATCGGCCGCAGCCACCATATAACCCGCACCGAGATCAGCTGTCTGAAACATCGAGGCCTGCGCCGTTGCGCCGCTCAAAGCAAAAGCCGCACCGAGCACAACCGCCAAAGGTTTCTTCGAAATCGCGTTCATCGCCAACACTCCGTGTTTGATAGATACCGCGAGAAAATAACATTTTGTATATGAACAATGATTGAACAAGATCAGTGAGCACAACATCAGCCATCATTCAGAATGTTTTTATTTATTGTCTAATAAAATAAATGGGCGACATTAGAAAACAATCGCCCTAGGCAAATTCAGAAAAATCACAATCAAAAATGACCACGCGACTCAACGCTCTATATATACTTCGCCACCCAAGAGCGCCGCACGCGCGGAAACACTCAACGGGCCTGTAGCTCAGTTGGTTAGAGCAGGGGACTCATAATCCCTTGGTCCTCGGTTCAAGTCCGAGCGGGCCCACCATTTCGACCAAGGACTTACGAGTCCTACGCCACCAGTCGCAGAGACGGCTGTGACGTAAACGTGCCATCCAAGCGGCACGCTGCAACACGAAGATGATCAGCGGCTAGATGTGCATACCGCATCACCATCTCGTAACTCGACCAGCCTCCAAGCTCCATCAGCTCCTGAAGACTCGTACCACTCTGCACATGCCAGGACGCCCACGTATGACGCAGATCATGCCAGCGGAAGTCCTTAATGCCTGTCTTCGCTAGAGCAAGTTTCCATGCCCGAGTGGAACAGACCTGATTCGGCCTTCCCTTGAATGTGAAAACGAAGTCTTCGTTTAAACCGAGACGACGACGCAACACATCCAACGCATCCTGATTCAATGGAACTGATATGGCCTTACCGGCCTTTGCCTCATCTGGATGAATCCAAGCTACCCTGCGCACCATGTCGAGCTGGTTCCACCTCAGCAACGACACGTTACGCTGACGGAGCCCCGTCGAGAGTGCGAACTGCGCCATATCCCTAAGATGAACTGGAAGCGCATCCAGCAAGCGTCCTGCTTCATCTTTCGTGATCCAACGCACTCGCCGTTTCGATTCCGGATAGAGCCGAACTTTTGGAATGTGATCCAACCATTCCCAATCGTCTTTAGCTCTTCGCAAAATTGAACGGATCAAAGCGAGATAGCGATTGGCATTTGAAAGGCTCGATTCCGCAGCCTTCTTTTCACCAATCTTATCGATCAAATCTCTTGTCACATGACTCAACATCAAGTGACCAAAGAACTGATCGAGCCATCTCAACTTTTCCACATCTCTTTGATGACTTCGCTTGTAACTTTTTTCCTTCAACCACCGCACTGATGCTTCTCGCCAAGAACGATCCGGCTTGATTCCCAATCTTTGCGCTTCCCAAGCACGAACCTTTAACCGGTCATGCAGTTCTTTCGCTTTTGATTGGTCTTCAGTCCCAGAAGATTCTCGTACTCGACATCCGTTCGGTGTGGTGAAGTCGATCCACCAGACATCACCGCGTTTGTAGACTCCCATGTAGATCCTCCTACGTTGGAGCCACTTAACGGCGCTTGCCGGGATTGAGAGTAGAGACTTCCAAGGTAAGCGACAAGGTCACTTTCGAGGAATACCCAACATTTGCCCGGTTTCGCCGCTTTAACTTGGCCTTGGTGGGCTTTCTGGCGCAGCACGGCGGGTGACATGTGCAAAAAGGTGGCTGCTTCATGCAGGTCGAGCGTTTGCATGACATGACTACCTCCCCGACTTCTTGCGATAGGCCGCAATGAGCGCCGCGTCCTGCTGGCGTTGTGCTGCTTGCGCAATCACGGGATAAACCACGCCATAACCCATCGCCTTCTTCGCTGCTCGATTGATAGCGCGATCATTGAAGTTGCAACCGATGTAGTCAGCTTGATCTTCGTAGTACGAACGCGTGTGCTCAAAGAGCTGTTGAGCCGCATGGAGCGGATCAGTGAGGCTCCGTGCGCCCATATAAGCAGTGAGCGCGGAGAAATAATTACGGCACAAGAAGTCTTCCGAGGGAACACGGCCTAGCATCACAGGTACACGAGAAACTTCTAATGGAGTTTCCCAAGGGACGGCCTGCAACTCACTCCATAGTGGATGGATGGGCCAACGACTACGCGTGCTGTCGTTATCGTCTGGAATCGTTAACCGTAACCAAGCACCTGCGGCATAGCGCCATAAACCCCCTAGCCCATCAAGGATTGCGGGATAGGTGTAGGTATCGAGTTCACGCAACACATCATTGCGATATTGGAATTCGAGACGGAACACCGGATCAATGCCGTTCCAGCCCATGCCGTCATAGAGATCAAGCAACCAATGTTTGCCGCTGGTTTTGACCTCTTCGGTTTTGTCGTAGAGGCGAGCCATCATTGCTCCCTCTCCAATACTCCAACCCGTGGGGATACTGCCCATCCAGTAGAGACTTTTTCGTTTTGCACGCGTGACCCATGCGCGAGTTTCGATCTCATCGACTTTTAAGGGAGCGAGGAAGTCAGCGAAAAGATCAATGCGGCTCACTGTAGGAGCATCCGTTAGCATGCCGAAGCTACTCAAGATCAATCGCAGCTGAGAAACGGCTTGCTCTACGCCGACAGCTTGCAGAAAATCACTACGAATCTGGACAGCAGCGAAAGGGATATGACGAGCCTGCTTGCTCCGAATTTGAATACGGAAAGCGTAATCGTTCAATGCGTACTTATAGAGTTTTCCACCGGATGCACTGGCTTGGAACTGGTGATCGCAGACAGAGATCTGGGCTAGGATTTGTCCGGCTTCATTGTCGGCCCGTGCAGCGGCGCGAGTAGTTTCGAGTAGGGTTGATCCCTCTTCTGATAACTCGCCCTTGAACGACAAATACAGGCTATCGATTCCATAACGCAGAATCCTGCATGTTGCGGGTGCTGTGTTACAGGGCGACGCACCCGCCCGCTCCTCCGGCGTCGCTAGCGCTCCGCTTGTCGTTGCGGGCGATGTTGCTTCTTGATGTGGCATATAGGTATCCGTTGTTCGGCAGGCTTGCGAGAATCGCCACCTGCAACGGACACCACACTAAGAACACACTGGGATTAGGCCCACGCACCGATTTAAGAAGTTACTGCGTTGACATCGGCGCCAACGTGTGTCGTTCCCAATACATCCTAACGATCTTTCCCATACTAGTTTCGTCAGTTATTTCACGTGTTGCCGATCCGATACCCGATGCATCGAAGAGTCGAAGAAGCTCAGGATAAGAAAGGTGCCTCAACCATCCAAGCCAGTCGAGAATGGCCAACGTCAACCAAGCGGTACGATGACGAATACGTCCGTGCTGAGGGGCGCCGAAAGTTCGATACCCCAAGGACATACGCAAGCTAGAGTTCGGCTCAAGCTGAGAGCGCTCATACCGCTTTGCGAAATATGGAATCTCATAGAGAACCCTACTATCGATCTGGACAGCTTTAAGCAGAGACTGATCGTCACCCAGCTTCGCCTTCGCAATCAGCGTTGTCATCTTTTCACCGTGAAAAACCAGTGAGAGCACTTGGTGATACGTAGCGATCATGCCGCTCCAGAAGTAGCGAGCTTGTTGTATTGCTAGCCGCTGTTGCTCCAAGGGCAAAGCGCGGAACTCTCGACGTAGAACGATAAGTTGTCGTCGGTTCATAAAGAAAACAGATACATCTCCCATCTGTGATAACTCCGACGAAAATTCATCTAGAGCCTCGCCACGCTCCTCCAATGTCGCCCCTTCAAATTCTGTCGAGAACTCCCGAATCTGATCCAAAGTACAAACACCAAGAAGACAAGAGGCAACGATTTTTCTTTCGTCTTCGTACAATCGTGGATAGCCCTGTATTGCCAGATTCTTAATCACTCTATTCATAGGGCTATGAAGAGACGCCAGCATTGGCTGAAGTGTCGGAGAGAAGAAGAACCACTCCCAGTCGGGCACAGCCGTTTTGAGAAGCTTCTCGACCACATGAAGCGGCACGATGGGATCTTTGGAGTTAACGATGATCTGAGCCATGACAGAACGACTGTTTATGAAAAGGAATCATCATGAACCAGTAGTAGCTCACCAGAAGAGCCACGCCCTTTTAAATAAAGATTTATGCTGGCCGCTGTCCCCTGAACAAGCACAGCCATGCCATCTCCGATCCTCGATTCGCTGCCAGCTATCCACACAACAGTGATTGGGTTCGGAGGCGCATTCTTTTCAGCATTCGCTCTCTACGCCTATCAACAAGTGCAAGAGACAAAGGACCAATTGGAAAGAGTTTTAAGAGAGGTTGAAACCTTCAGCACTCCAAACAGCTACATCAGCTCACCAGTCGACCTTCTTCTGGAAAACGGAGAACTAGACTGGGATGGAAAGGCAAAGCAGATTCTGCATGAAGCGAAGTCGCATTTTTCAACATTAGACTATGAAGAAAAATATGGCATTCCGAAAGGGAGCTTCGAGCGCAGCCCGCTTTCAGATGAGCAGCTCATCTTATCCTGTAGATCTCTTTGTAATGTCCTTCACTATGTGTTCGTTTCATACCCCTTGACTGGGCGATCGATGGGACATTTTCACGGCATAACAGAGAAGCTCGAAGAAAAAAAGCGCGTACCTTTCGATAACGAGAGGCTACGCGAAGTTGAGCGTCGCATTAGCTTTCTGCGCTGGTGCTGGGAAACAAGCAATAGATCGATTATGGAACTTGCACAGCGGTGCACTCTTGCTGAACAGCAGAACAAACATAAAGAACAGCGCGCCGCTTTTGAAGAAAACATGGCCAGACTGCCGACGCAATCCAAGGAGGAGCAAGATCGTCTCTGGACGACGTTCCATTTACCCCACATTGCCCACTCAATCGATTACGGCAAGATCGTATCCGACTACTTCGACAAAATTATGGCCTACGAAAAAAATGTGCTGCCAGCGTTGCACGAGTCATTGCGCGTACACGATCTATACAACCAGCGCTTTCAGGTTAGAGCCCTGTCTTTGTGGATGATCGCCATAACGGTTGCCATTCTCTTGCTCGGAGTCTTTCTTCCTCCTGTAATGCAAAGTGCACAGTCTGATTTTGGCGTTTGTTGGCATCCGGCAGTTGAATATGCACTTCTAGCAGTTACCGCAGTACCTTATTTTTTAGTCTGCTGGTGGCTGTACCGGAAGCTGCTTGCTTCCAATTTTCGCTAACAAAACTAATACTTTGTTGATTGCAAAAAATTTGCAGCTGTTCGCCAGAAGTTTGTCCTGCCTCTTCTCGCAAATCAGCAGTGCCATCAACCTTTTCATAGACTTCGCAGATCCTAATGCCTAATGTGTGACGAAAGGCAGGCATTCATAGAATTCCGCCTAGTCTCATAAAAGCATTGAAACGAAAGGGAGAATCAAGGAATGGGCCTGCTTACGATTATCGTGATTCTTATCGTCGTCTTTGGGCTACTGCTCGTAATAAAGCGTAGCAACACTCAAGTGATCTCCAAGTCTTGGCCAGTTTCTGCAAAGAAGCTAATGGATAAAAATGAGCAGATCGTTTTCTACCGTCTGACAGAAGCACTGCCTGACAATCTAGTGCTGGCTCAAGTCGCAATGTCACAAATGATCACAGTGCGTGGCGGAAAAGAATCTCAGTGGGCACGCAATAAAATTTATAAGAAAGTCGCCGACTTTGTTATTTGCAGGCCCGACATGAGCATTGAAGCCGTAATTGAGCTAGACGGCTCATCTCACGACTCAAAGCACCGATCAAAAAGCGACGCCGATAAAGAAGCCGCACTCAATGCCGCGGGACTACAACTTATTAGGCTAAATACTAAAGAGCTTCCGAATGGACCGCAGATCCGCGCTCTTTTAGGTAAACCACTAGAGCTATAGGTCAAATGTCAGCTACCGAAATTCATCCAGCCAATGTTCCCGTAGAAAGAATATTGCAGGCAATAGGCCGAAACATTCTTTGCCTCAGTTTTTTGGAAAGTCGCCTAAAACTTTTAGTGCCTTTCTTAGTCAATCCAAAAGAGCAGTCGCCAAAATCACCTTGGATTCGCTATACAGATATGCAAGGCAAGACGCTGGGCCAACTGGCTGGAGGCTTAACAAACAGCGTGCAGTGCGATGGATATGATTTCCCTGCACACCTAGCTGAAATTGTACGAAAGCGAAATGAATTAATTCACCAAGCTCCGGGGTCCCCGCTTACTGAACTGTGGACCCCATTAGGGAGGATCAAAGTACTACAATATTTGAATGCTCAATGGCGCGAGATTCAAGATTTCGATCATGTTCTGAACCCTCTGCTAATGCATGTTTTAACCCAATTACGGGATATAACTTTTGCAGGCACACCCGAGTTCGAGGAAATTGAAGAAGCGATACGTGGATTGGAGAAATCTCTATTGCATAATCTTGATCTTGTGACAGGTATGGCCTCAAAGTCCTGTGACGAAATTGGGCTTAATTGAGTTCTTATTGAAATCATATGAGCAACGTTTGAACTGGCACACTAAAAGGGCAAGCGCCGCAAGTGGCTGATTAATAAGATCAGAACCGCTTCCAGTTTTGGCTCATAATCCCTTGGTCCTCGGTTCAAGTCCGAGCGGGCCCACCAATAAACGAAA
>JAZKEM010000260.1:0-2787 GCA_040387055.1 Pseudomonadota bacterium
CATTCGAAATTATTCTGGTTGGCGCTGTTGTTGGCGCCTGCTCGGTTTCGGTTGCGCGTCGCTATCTGCCAAATCTGCGTGAATGGCTGCATCTGGGGCCCGGCCCCGAAAATGCAAAGGCCACTGCCAACTGCGGCAGCAGCACATGCAACGGCTGCTCACCGGGCAAGCAAGCCCAGCATTAAGCGTTTGCCATCTTCGACGGCTTTGGCGACTTCACCTTAGGTTTTTCCGGCCAATGTTCTATTTTGGTCTTTGCGGCAACTTCCCTTAGTCATCTAAGAATAAATGGGAAGAAACCATGAGCAGCGAATCCAAACCGCGCGCCAAGATTCCACGCAACAAAGAAAACGACTACACGCGTGACGCCGCTGCTGCGCGCCGCGAGTTTGTGCGCGAACAAACTGGCGCAAAGCTTGAACATGTCGGCAGCTATTCATTTGATCCATCAATGCTGCCCGGCAACATTGAGAACTTCACAGGCGTTGCACAGGTTCCACTAGGTCTCGCTGGCCCGCTGCGCATCAACGGTGAGCATGCGCGCGGTGATTTTTATATTCCGATGGCGACCAGCGAAGGCACGTTGATCGCGAGCTACAACCGCGGCATGCGTTTGCTCAGCGAGTGCGGTGGCGTGAAAACAACTGTCGTCGAACAGTTCATGCAGCGTTCACCTGTATTTATCTTTGACGATGCGATGACCGCTCGCGCATTCGGCGAATGGGTCACGCAAAACTTTGATGCGATCAAGGCCGCTGCAGAAACTACCACCAGCGTCGGCAAGTTAGACCACATCGGCCAATACGCAATTGGCCCTCTGCGCTATCTGCGCTTCAACTACAGCACTGGAGATGCCGCCGGACAGAACATGGTCAGCAAGGCAACGCTCGCGGCCTGCGAATGGATTGTCCGCACGCATCCGGATAAACCACGCTTTGTACTCTCCGGCAACATCGACACCGACAAAAAGCATTCGCAGATCAACACCCTGCTCACACGCGGCAAGCGCGTGGTTGCTGAAGCAGTGATCAAAAATGATGTGCTGAAAAGTTTGATGGGCGTGAGTACGCAGGATCTGTTCCGTATGCGTCAGATCTCTCAAGCCGGGGCATTCATGGTGGGCAGCGCCAACAACGGCGCGCACGCTGCCAATGGCCTCACTGCAATGTTTATTGCGACAGGACAAGACGTCGCGAACATCGCGGAGTCACACGCGGCGACAACCTATTCGCAGTTGCTCGATAACGGCGACTACTACTGGTCGATCACGCTGACATCGCTGATCGTTGCCACCTATGGCGGCGGCACGGGTCTGGCAACGCAGAAGGAATGTCTAGACATGCTCGGCTGCTATGGCAAAGGCAAAGCGGATAAATTTGCTGAGATTTGCGCAGGCGTAGTGCTGGCGGGCGAAACATCACTGAGCAGCGCAGTACTTGCCGGTGACTGGGTCTCAAGCCACGATCAGCTTGGCCGTAACCGCCCATAAAAATGGGCTGATGCGAAACGACCGTACAGCCGTTTCGCATCAGCCCAGATCAGCCAAGCTGATTTAGCGCTTGGCTTTCTTTTCAGCCTTAGCCGCCTTCTTTTCTTTCATCGTCTTCGCTGGCTTCTTCTTGTCACTCTTCTTGCTGTCCATACCTTTGCTCATGCGCACTCTCCTGTTGTGAAGATTCCTTCTACACCGGATAGCGGTGAAAAGCTAAACATTCTTGAGTAGAAGCACGTACCTCTGCGCAAAAAATGTGCACATATTTGGCGCAAAAGATCAACGGAGCCAGAGGGAACAGGATGGAATAGACTCCGCGCACAAACTTTTCCATTGAGTGAGCCTTCTCATGTCTCTACCCGCAAATCTTCGTAAGCTTTCGATTCCCGTCATCGCATCGCCGATGTTCATTGTGTCCAATCCCGATCTGGTGATTGCACAGTGCAAGGCCGGCATTGTTGGCTCCTTCCCTGCACTCAACGCACGCCCTGCGGCGGAGCTGGAAGTCTGGCTCAAGCGCATCACCACCGAACTGGCTGAATGGGATGCTGCACATCCAGAATCGCCTTCTGCGCCATTCGCGGTAAACCAGATTGTGCACAAGTCCAATGATCGCCTGCAGCACGATCTTGATATGTGCGTGAAATACAAAGTGCCAGTGATCATCACCTCGCTCGGCGCACGCACAGATGTCAACGAAGCTATCCACAGCTACGGCGGTGTGGTTTTTCACGACATCATCAACAACTTCTTCGCACGCAAGGCCGTTGAGAAAGGCGCTGACGGCCTGATCGCTGTTGCCAACGGCGCAGGCGGCCATGCCGGCACGATGTCACCATTTGCACTGGTTCAGGAAATCCGCGAATGGTTTGATGGCCCGCTGGCACTGTCAGGTTGTATCGCTCACGGTGGCGCTGTTCTGGCTGCACAAGCCATGGGCGCAGACGTCGCCTACATCGGCTCCGCCTTCATCGCCACGACTGAAGCCAACGCGCCACAGGGTTACAAGCAGATGGTGGTCGACAGCGGCGCTGACGACATCGTCTACACCAACAGCTTCAGCGGTGTGAACGGCAACTATCTGAAGCCGAGCATCGTCAATGCCGGTCTCGATCCGAACAATCTGGTACAGGCTGATCCAAGCAAGATGGACTTCGGCGCGGGCGACGGCAGCAAGCAGGCTGGCCCCAAGGCATGGAAAGACATCTGGAGCGCAGGTCAGGGCGTAGGCGCGGTCAAGGATATTGTCGGCGCTGGCGAACTCGTTGCGCGTCTGCGTCGCGAATATCAGGCCG
>JAZKEM010000261.1:0-6821 GCA_040387055.1 Pseudomonadota bacterium
TCCCAACGGGTACGCATGCCATGTGGCTGTATTACTGGTTGGGTGCGAACGGAATTAATCCATTCACTGATATCAAGAACATCACCATTCCGCCGCCGCAAATGGTTTCGAATATGCGTGTCGGAAACATGGATGGCTTCTGCGTTGGTGAGCCTTGGAATGCTCGCGCCATCTTCGACAAGATTGGCTTTACTGCAACGACGACACAGGCGATCTGGAAAGACCACCCTGAAAAAGTTCTGGGCACCACCAAGGAATTCGTCGACAAGTATCCGAACACCACTCGCGCAATGATGCGCGCCATTCTTGAAGCTTCTCAGTACATTGATGTAATGGCTAATCGCACCAAGGTGGCTGAAATCATCGGTGGCAAGTCTTATGTGAATGCGCCGTCTCCAGTGATCTTGGGCCGCATGCTCGGCAACTACGAAAATGGTCTGGGCAAGACTTGGAAAGATCCTGACTACATGAAGTTCTACGACGATGGTCAGGTCAACTTCCCGTATTACTCGCACGGCGTCTGGTTCTTAACGCAGCTGCGTCGTTGGGGTCTGCTCAAGCAAGACATCGATTACACCGCTGTTGCCAAGCAGGTCAATCAAGTTTCGATCTACACCGAAGTTGCCAAGTCGATGAACATCGCTGTGCCTAGCAACCCGATGAAGACAGAGACGCTGTTCGACGGCGTGGTGTTTGATCCAAGTAAGGCGAAGGAATACGTCAGCAGTTTCAAGATCAAGGTGTGAACAGGAGTGCGGCGATGGCAGCGAATCTAATGTTAGTTAAAGGTGTAGCGGCACCGATGGAGCCCAAGCCGGTGGCGAAATCGGTTGTCGCAACACCTCCACCTGAACCCCATGCAAGAACACCCTGGACGGACGCTGTTCGAGCAATTTTGTCGGCAGTTTTGCCGAGAGTCTTGGGTATTTTTGCATTGCTTGCGCTTTGGTATTTTGCGGCACAGAACTCTGCATATTTGCCCGGTCCCGACAAGACATTTCACTCCGCAGTGGAAGTCTTCGCCGATCCCTTTTATCAACGTGGACCGAACGATCAAGGTGTTGGTTGGAACCTTCTGGCATCACTGGAACGCGTCGCAAAGGGTTTTGGTCTTGCTGCGCTGATTGGTATTCCTTTGGGTTTTGCACTTGGGCGTTTTGCATCGTTGAGCAAAGCGGCAAGTCCAATCATCAGTCTTTTGCGTCCTGTGTCGCCGTTGGCGTGGTTGCCAATTGGCTTGGCAATTTTTCAAGCAGCCAATCCAGCGGCAATCTTTTGCATATTCATTTGCAGTGTCTGGCCGATGATTATCAATACGGCTTTGGGTGTGGCGAGTGTTCCGCAGGATTACTTGAATGTCGCGCGCGTACTGCAGTTGTCTGAGTGGAAAGTGTTTACGCGCATCTTGTTGCCAGCAAGCATCCCTTACGTCCTTACTGGTGCAAAGCTCGCATTGGGTATTGCCTGGCTTGCGATTGTCGCCAGCGAAATGCTCACTGGTGGCGTCGGTATTGGCTTCTGGTTATGGGATGAGTGGAACAATCTCAATATGGAACACATCCTCATCGCGATTGTTGTAATCGGTGTAGTGGGCCTCCTGATGGAACAGGGCATGACCGCCATCGCCAATCGTTTTGACTATCGCCAACGCTAAGGAGCGATCAATGACTGCTTATCTAGAAGTGGATCACGCTACCATCGAGTTCAAGACTCGCAAGGGCATTTATCGTGCGGTGCAGAATGTCAGTATCGAAGTGGAGCAGGGTGAGTTCGTTTCAATCATTGGCCACTCTGGTTGCGGTAAGTCGACAGTGTTGAATCTCATCGCAGGCCTCGTTCCTGCGAGCAGCGGCGGTGCGCTGCTCGGTGGGCGTGAGATCAGTGGCCCAAGTCCTGAGCGTGCAGTGGTGTTTCAGAACCACTCCTTGCTGCCTTGGCTCACTTGTTATGGAAATGTTTATCTGGCTGTCGAAAAAGTTTTCTCAGGCCGTCAGACTAAAGCGCAGATGCGTGAGCGAACAGATGAAGCGCTAGCGCTAGTGGGTCTCACACATGCGCGTGACAAACGTCCTAATGAAATCTCAGGCGGCATGAAGCAGCGCGTGGGCATTGCTCGTGCGCTGGCGATGGAGCCCAAGGTTTTGTTGATGGATGAACCCTTCGGCGCACTCGATGCACTGACGCGTGCGAATCTGCAGGATTCTCTGATGGAGATCCAAGCACGTTTGAAGAGCACCGTGGTGATGGTTACACACGATGTTGATGAAGCGGTGTTGCTATCCGATCGCATTGTGATGATGAGTAACGGCCCGGCAGCAACGGTGGGACAAATCCTCAGCGTAGATCTGCCGCGTCCACGTAATCGTCTGCAATTGGCAGAAGATGCTCGCTACACCCATCACCGCGCTGAAGTACTACGCTTCTTGCACTCCGGGCACGGTGCAGGTGCTATTGCGGCTTAACCCTGTGCTGCGAACTTTTCTGGGATGCAGGGATTAATGCCACGGTAGAAGCTTTGAATCTTTTCGAGATCAGCGGCGTAATCGCCGCTGGTTTCGATCAGAGGTCCTAGGCTTACGATTTTCTTTTTGTAGTCGAGATATGAGATCTGGATTGGCACTCCAGCGGCATGTGCGATTTGGTAAAAACCGCTTTTCCACTTGGGCGCCAGTGAGCGGGTGCCTTCAGGGGCAAGTCCAATCAGCAGTTGCTCTTTTTCTGCGAACTGTTGAGTTGTTTGCTGTACGACGCCAACAGCGGCACTGCGATCAATTGGAATGCCGCCAAGTTTGATCAACAAGTTGCGAAATGGCGGGCGAAAGATGGTGTGCTTTCCAAACCAATGCACGCGCACTTGCAGCGCAAGAATCGCGGCAAGGCCAAAAACGAAATCCCAGTTGGAAGTGTGTGGTGCGTAGATCAGCACCATCTTGGGGCGATTAGGCAGCTTTACGTCTAAGCGCCAGCCAGACAGATGCAGAACGCTCTTGCCGATCCAGCTTGTGAATAAATTTCCCCAGCGTGGAATCTGCGGTGGAATTTCCATACTTGTTCTTCCCTGTAATTAAAAACTTCAGCCCGATCTATCGTCGTGGCTTAAATGCAGCGACCGCATTGTTGAGCTCGCGCTCCGCGGCCTGATCCGCTTCCTCTAAATACCGCGTTTTCAAATAAGCCTGCAATACACGCTGCATGCCGTCCCCGTATGCAGGATGGTCGCGAGTGATTCTATTGACGAAATCGCGCGGGCCTTCATCCGGACCTTGGGTGATGCCCACCTTGGCGAGCTTTTTTAGCGCACGCTGCCAAAGCCGTAGCGCATGATCGCGCGGAATTACGGTCGCGAACTGACGCATCAGGAGTAGGCTGACGACGAGTGTTCCTAATACAAGCAACACCGTCATCACCAAGATCATTTGGCTCCAATCCTCAATGCCAAAATTGCGCAAGAAGTCGGCTTGCAGATCAGGGCCGTAAGCGAGCACCCAAGCGTTCCATTTTTGGTTGATCAAATCCCAGCGCATATTGAAAGCAAAGCGGAGTGGATTACTTTGTTGCCGGACAATAAATCCGGGTAGACCATTGGCGAGCGATATTGATGACGTGAAGCCGCGCTCGACGCGTTGTGGTGCTACAGCGCCAGTCGGGTCTACACGTACCCAGCCTTTCTCGGCGAGCCAGACTTCACTCCAGGCGTGAGCATCGTACTGTCGGACCACGTAGTAATCACTGAGCGGATTTTGTTCGCCACCTTGGTAGCCAGTGATCACTCGTGCAGGAATACCGGCAGCACGCATCAAGAAGGTGAAGCTGCTGGAATAGTGCTCGCAAAAACCTTGCTTGGTGTTGAAAATAAATTCGTCAATGCTGTCGCGGCCCAATTTGGGCGGCTGCAGGGTGTAAAAGAATTTCTCGCTGCGAAACATCAGCAAAGCTTTGTTGACGATTTCTGCATCATCAATTCCGCTGGCACGCCATTGCTGAGCTAACCTGCGAGTACGCGGGTTGTAGCCTTCGGGGATCTGCAGGAAATGCGCTCTTTCGAGATCACTCAGTGTCGGCTGCAACACATACTGGGTATAGGCCGTGCCTTTGTAGACTCGGCGTTCGTTGATCGGGCCGGCTGCAATCAGAACGTTGCTGTAATTCAAGGCGCTATCGCGCGGCAATTGTTTTGGCGCTGGCGTATCGAGTGCGAGCATCAAGCGTGAGCCGCTCGCTTCCATGGTTAATTCGTATGAAAGTGTTTCGCCAATAGGGGCCGTGGTGACACTACGAGTTTGTGTTGCCAGATTTGAAGACTGCCAGCCGCGTCCATCAAATTGATCAAATACCGGGCCGCGCCAATAACGCTGTTGCGGCGTAGGTACTTCGCCGGGGAAGCGTACACGGAACACCACTTCATCAGTCTGCATCAGCGAAGCGATATCACCGGGAGACATTTTGTCAGATAGGCCTGTGCGGCCAGCGCCGCTGTCTGTGGGTAAGCTCCATAGCGGCCCGGGAATACGTGGAAACAGCACGAAGAAAATCAGCATCAGTGGCAAGGCTTGCGCCACCATGATGGCACCAGCACGCAGCAGCACGCGCGTTGGCAATGATTCGCCTGCGTGATTGCAATCCATTAGCAGTGCGGTAATGCAGACTGCACTGAGTAATAAATACGCGATCGTCCACAGTTCTTGTGAGAACAGGAAATGGGTGGTGAGGATGAAGTACATCAGCAGCACAAGCACCATCACATCACGGCGTGCGCGCATCTCAAGCAGTTTGAGAACTGCCATAACGCTGAGCAGAGCAGTGCCTGCAGTGAGGCCAGAGATGCTATTGAAATTGAAATAGACCGCCGCGAAACAGACAATGGATATGACGTTGCGTATCCACGGTGCAGGTAATCGCCACTGACGCACTGAGATCAGCGCACGCCAGACAATGATGGCGGCAAGCAGTAGGTTCTCCCACAGCGGCAGATGTACAACGTGTGGCGCGAGCACCAGAACCAGTACGGCCAGCAGGCGAAGCAATGTTGTCTGGGTGAGGTAATCAATCATGCGATGTCATACAGCGCTAGGCGCTTCAGGCATTGATGTTGGTGGGTTTCACCACGCGCGGGCTCTAGAACAATGCCGGGTAAGCGGAGGCCGTATGCCAAGCCTAGTTCTTCAACCTCGAGTACCCAACGCGTGAGTTGAGATAATCTCGCTTCGGTATCGAGATGAGAGAGTGCATTCCAATCCAACCAAAGTTCGCGATCCAGGGTCTCGGTAAATTGTTTGACCATCGGCGACTGCAGCTTCGGCAAACTTTTCCAATGAATCGATCTTGCCGTGTCACCGTGTTGATAATTTCGCAGGCCAGCGAATTCATCTTGACCACTGCGGCCACCGCTGGCATGTCCACCAACGCCAGCAACTGCGGGTAGTTCCATGCCAGGTGGAGCAGGACTTGGATAGACCAGACAGTTCATGTCCAAGTCGGCCCAAGTCCACGCATGGAATAGTCCCAGCGGAAATTCTGTAAACAAGCTGAAGACGCTGGCAGCCTGCCAGCCGCGCTTCAGTGTAGGCCGCGTCAAGATCATTACAGCTATACCTTGTTCCGGTGCATCAGCAATTGTCGCGTTCGCTTCTTCTTTGGGCCAAGCCAAGCCGATGGCATAGCGTGGCTTCTTGGCTAGGTTTTCAACATGAATTTCATAGTGAGCAATTTCACCTGCAAACACCGGACGTGTTTTACCTGCGTGCATACGCAGATTGAGCATGTTGGCATGCGTGTGGTGCATGCAGATCAGGCCGAGGCCGGCGAGCAAAAATGTCAGTGCAAAGGCCATGCTGTTGCTGTAGTTCATCGCGCCCATCAACATCACTAAAGCCATGATTGCAAAACCATAGCCAAAGCGAGTCGGCACGATGTAAACGCGAGTGCGCGGAATATCGATGGGGCCGGGTTGACGTTTGACACGCGCCAGCACCCAAGCATCAATGCGCTCCTGCACGAAGCGCAGTGGGTGCAGCATGATCTTGGCGACAAGCCAGAAACGCATTTTATTGGTGAGTTGCGATTAAGGAATTTTGACGCGCGACAAAATATCTTCTGCAGTCGGCGCACCCGCTTCGCGTTCTGATGCTGAGATCAAACGATGATTGACGACGGCGGCGAACACGGCTTGTACGTCTTCAGGAATTACGCCGGTGCGGCCTTCAATCAAGGCCCAAGCCTGCGCTGCGCGTCGCAGTGATAGACCTGCACGTGGTGACAGACCTTGGCGCAGGCCTGCGTGGCTGCGTGTGTGGTGGATCAGTGCCAACAAATAATCGAGCAGTGCTGGCGTGGTGCGCACAGCTTTCACCTGCGCTTGCAGGTCTAACAATTGTGCGGGTGTGAGTGCGGGAGCAGTCTCTGCCAAAAGATCACGACGCTCACGATCCATCAGCAATGCGCGTTCGGCTTCAGCTGTTGGATATCCCAGCGAAATACGCATCAGGAAGCGATCAAGTTGTGATTCAGGTAATGGGAAAGTACCAATCTGATGCGAGGGGTTCTGCGTCGCAATAACAAAGAAAGGTTCTGGCAATGGACGGGTTTCGCCTTCGGCAGTGACTTGGCGTTCCTCCATGGCTTCCAAAAGCGCTGACTGCGTTTTGGGGCTGGCGCGATTCACTTCGTCGGCAAGTACGAGCTGCGAAAAAATTGGCCCCGGATGGAAACGAAAACGGCCATTGTTCTGCTCAAAAATCGACACGCCAAGAATATCGGCTGGCAGCAGATCGCTAGTGAACTGTACGCGTTGAAACTGCAGGCCGAGTACTTTGCCCAGTGCT
>JAZKEM010000262.1:0-23707 GCA_040387055.1 Pseudomonadota bacterium
CCTCCGACCACCTCCACCCCAAGGAGGTGCGCTACCAGGCTGCGCTACGCCCCGACAAGGCGACAAAAACAAGGGCGCGCATGTTAACGGATGCGCGCCCGGGTGAAAAGAAGATTAATTTTTGGGAAACAGGCTGAGCAGCGATTCGAGGTCTGAACGCAGATTCTTGATCTCGTTGGCACGGCGTACGCCACCACGTGGCGTGCTGCTGGTCTTGGCGACTGCTTCTACGGTCTGCACTGGAGCCAGCGGCACAACAGCGCCAACCGCTTTAGGTGTTTCGCGCAGGCGCTGACGCGCACCGCCAATGGTGAAGCCCTGTTCATACAGCAAGCTACGGATGCGGCGCACCATCAGCACATCATCTTGCTGGTAGTAACGACGGTTGCCGCGGCGTTTGGCTGGTTTCAACTGGGGAAACTCTTGCTCCCAGTAGCGCAGAACATGCGGTTTAACGTCGCACAGCTCACTGACTTCGCCAATGGCGAAATAGCGTTTACGCGGAATTTCCGGCAGTTCAGCTAATTTGTGTTGTTCAGCGGCCCGCATCGATTTCTACTCTTAGACGCAGTTTCTGGCCGGGACGGAACGTAACAACGCGCCGAGCGGAAATAGGAATTTCTTCGCCAGTCTTAGGATTGCGTCCAGGGCGTTGATTCTTTGAACGGAGTTCGAAATTACCGAAACCAGACAACTTCACTTCGGCACCTGCTTCGAGTCTTTCGCGAATATCTTCGAAAAACATATCGACGAATTCCTTCGCCTCGCGCTTATTCAGCCCGAGTTCCTCAAAGAGCGCTTCGGCTAGCTCAGCCTTTGTTAACGCCACGTTGTGGTTCCTCTTTCCTGATGCCTAGGTCCTGATCGAGGCCTTGAGCTTATGGTCTAGGGACTGCGTTATGTCAGTCACTGAGCGATCAATTTCTTCAAGGGTTAGGGTGCGGGAATAATCATTGAAAATCAAGCCCAAAGCGACGCTTTTGCATCCATCTTTTAGGCCTTTTCCACGGTATATATCGAACACAAAAACTTTCTGCAATGAATTGCCACCAGACTGCTTCACAACATCAACAATCTGGCTTGCCGAAATGTTTTCATCGACCACGATGGCCAAATCCCTACGTGACGAAGGGAATTCCGATAGTGATTTTGTCTTTGGCGGAGCAACGTTCTGGACGGCATTCCAGTCCAGTTCGAAGACATATGGGGCTTCTGGCAAATCTAATTGCTTAACTGCGAGCGGATGCAGCTCGCCGATCCAGCCGACCGCTTGTTCTGCGCGAAAAATGCGAGCGCTGCGGCCAGGATGTAGCGCGCTGTGCTCTGCAGCTTCAAAGCGATATTCATCTGCAGCGCCGCCGAGCAGGGCGACAACATCTGCTTTCACGTCGTAGAAATCCACGCCACGAACGGTGGTGCCCCATTGTTCTGGGCGTGCGCTGCCAGCGGCGAGGCCGCCGATGCGTGCAGTTTCGACGATGCGGCCTTCGTGCTCTTCGAAGCAAACGCCGCTTTCAAAGATGCGTACACGTTTCTGCTGACGCTGGTGATTATGTAGCCAGACCGGGATCAGACCGCTCCACAGCGTGGTGCGCATGACCGCCAAGGTTTCAGCGATAGGGTTGTCGAGCGGAATCGAAGCAATATTCGGCGTCAGCACCGACTGGATGCGCGGATCAACAAAGGACAGCGTGATGGCTTCCTGCCAGCCACGCGAGACCAGCTGATCTTTAATGCGAGCCAGGGGGCGCTGTTCTTCAGGCAAGCGTGTCGGTGCAAGTTGCGCGGCATAAGGTTTGGCAACGATGCGGTCGTAGCCGTACATGCGTGCAACTTCTTCGATCAAATCGTGCTCAATGCGCAGGTCATAGCGATGGCTCGGGATACGGGCCAGCCAGCTGTTATTGATCTCGTTGCGCAGCGTAATGCCGAGACGAGCGAGCAGGGCTTCAACTTCCTTTGCCGGAATATCGACGCCCAACAGTTGCTTGAGGCGCGAATGACGCAGGCGAATGGTTGTTTCCGCTTGCTGGCGGCCGGCTTGGCTGATCGGGTGCACTTGGCCGCCGCAAATCTGCAGCGTCAGCTGCGTGGCGCGTTCTAGTGCAAGTTTCTGCAAGCCCGGATCCACGCCGCGCTCGAAGCGATATAGCGAATCCGAGTTCAGTTTGTGGCGACGGCCGGTGAGTGCGACCGCGTGCGAGGCAAAGCAGGCGCTTTCGAAGAAGATGGTGGTGGTGCCAGCAGTAACGCCGGACTCAGCGCCGCCCATCACGCCAGCCAATGCCAACGGTGCGCGATCATCAGCGATCAGCAACTCACCGTTGTTCAACGTTACGGTTTGTTCATTAAGCAGCGTCAGCGTTTCGCCCGCTTTAGCTTTGCGTACATGCAGGCCACCGCTGACTTTTTCGCAGTCAAAGGCGTGCATCGGTTGGCCGAGTTCAAGCAACACATAGTTGGTGATGTCGACAATCGGATGAATGACGCGAATGTTGGAGCGGCGCAGGCGTTCACGCATCCAGTCCGGTGTGCGTGCTTTCGGATTGATTTTGGTGATGACGCGACCGGTGTAGGTCGGGCAGCTTTCGAGATCTTCGATCTCAACCTTGATCTGTGCGTGGCCCTCGACAACAGCGTTCGGAATGTTCGGACGCTTGAGCTGCAAACCATAGAGCGCGCCCACTTCGCGTGCGAGACCTTGCACGGAGAGGCAGTCGCCACGGTTAGGCGTCAGTTCAAGATTGAGAATGTCGTCAGCAAAGCTGAGGTACTGCTCAATCGGTGTGCCGGGTTTAGCTTCGTTGTCGAGTTCCAGCAGGCCTTCGGATTTTTCGGACATGCCGAGTTCTTTGGCCGAGCAGAGCATGCCGGAAGAATCGACGCCGCGAAGTTTTGCCTGCGTAATTTCCAAGCCACCCGGCAGTTTTGCGCCAACGGTAGCGCAAGGCACATTGAGATTCGGACGTGCATTGGCAGCACCGCAAACAATCTGCAGATTGGTGCCCGTGCCAACATCGACTTCGCACACCTGCAAACGATCTGCTTGCGGATGACGCTCTGCCTTGATGATGCGGCCGACGACAACGCCAGTCGGAATTTCACCCGCCATCGGTTCCGCGTCTGACTCAAGGCCAGCGAGGGTGATGCGCGAGGTCAGGTCTTCCGCCGATACCGACGGATTCACCCACTCGCGTAACCAGTTGTAGCTAAGTTTCATATTTCTAATCCAATAGAAATGCTCTCGCGCTCTATCTGAGGCGAGGTGACTTAATAATTATTGAAACTGCTCTAAGAAGCGCAGATCGTTATTAAAGAAGTTGCGCAGATCATCCACGCCATAGCGCAGCATCGCGAAACGTTCTACGCCGAGGCCAAAGGCATAGCCGGTGTAGCGTTCAGGATCAATGCCGACCGCTTCGAACACCTTCGGATGCACCATGCCGCAGCCGAGCACTTCCAGCCAGCGACCTTTTTCGTCCTTGATATCGACTTCGGACGAAGGCTCGGTGAACGGGAAGTAAGACGGACGGAAACGCACTTCAGCTTCGCGCTCAAAGAAGCGCGAGAGGAAAGTCTTGAGATCGTGCTGCAAGTCAGCAAACGAAACGTTCTCGCCTACGTACAAGCCTTCAATCTGATGAAACATCGGGCTATGCGTGCGATCGGAATCGGAGCGATACACGCGACCGGGGCAGATGATGCGGATCGGCGGATTGCGGCCTTCCTTCACCATCTTTGCCATCGTGCGAATCTGCACCGGGCTGGTGTGCGTGCGCAGCACCATGCCACCGTTCTTCACATAAAAGGTGTCGTGCATGCCGCGTGCGGGATGCAGTTCTGGAATATTGAGTGCGCCGAAGTTGTGGAAATCGTCTTCGATTTCCGGGCCTTCAACGGTGGTGAACCCGAGTTCGCCAAACAGACGTTCAATGCGCTGAATCGTACGCGTGACCGGATGCAGGCCGCCGAGTGTTTCGCCGCGACCGGACAGCGTGACGTCGATGCGCTCTGCAGCGAGCTGCTGCGTTAAAGCGCCTTCGGCCAGTTTGGTGTTACGCACCTCAAGGGCTTCGGCTACGGCTTCTTTAACGCGATTGATGCGTTCGCCATAAATCTTGCGCTCCTCAGGAGCCATGCCGCCGAGTGACTTAAGCAGTTCGGTGACACGACCTTTCTTGCCGAGGAAGTCGACACGCAGTTGTTCGAGTGCGCGGGCATCGCCCGCCGCTTCGATTTCTGCAAGGGCGTTGAGTTTCAGTTCATCCAATTGTTCGGACATTGAAGATGCCAGGTTTGGAAAACAAAAAAAGGGGAGGGCTGGTCGCCGCTCCCCTTGGATACTTCTGTTACGACAGGTCGCGATTAAGCGGCGAGCTTGGCCTTGACCTGTTCTGCGATCTTTGCAAAAGCAGGCTTGTCATGGATAGCCATGTCAGCGAGCACTTTGCGATCCAGGGTGATGCCAGCCAGCGTCAGACCATGGATGAAGCGGCTGTACGAAACGCCGTGTTCTTCCAGACCTGCACCGATACGAATGATCCACAGAGCGCGGAACTCACGCTTTTTCACGCGACGATCGCGGAATGCGTACTGACCCGACTTGATGACCTGCTGCTTAGCGGAGCGGAACTGACGCGAACGGGCGCCGTAGTAGCCCTTCGCCTTCTTCAGCATCTTCTTGTGGCGCGCGTGCGCCGTTACACCACGTTTAACTCTTGCCATTTAATATTCTCCCGATTAAGCGTAAGGCAGCATCTGACGCACTTCGCGCACGTCACTGGCGTGCACTGGTGCTTCACCGCGAAGCTGACGGATACGCTTGCCCGACTTTTTGGTCAGGATGTGGCGCTTGTGGGAGTGGCCGCGCTTGAAGCCGCCTTTTCCAGTCTTGGAAAAGCGTTTCGCCGCGCTTTTTACAGTTTTCAGTTTAGGCATGATTGCCTCCATCTTCAGTGTTGCCGGTTTCACATCCCGTCTGGGAGCTTGCCGGGCCTATCAAAACATTTGATAGGACTTCTTTTTGTTCCTCGCCGCGAGCGGCAAGGAGAAAAAACTTATTTCTTCTTAGGACCCATGACCATGATGGACTGCTTACCTTCCATCTTTGGCCACTGTTCTACAGAACCCAGATCTTCCAAGTCATTACGGACTCGTTCCATCTGTTGCTGACCCAGTTCCTGGTGAGCCAGCTCGCGGCCGCGATAGCGGACCGTGATTTTGACCTTGTCGCCGTCTTCGAGGAATCCACGAAGCTGACGCAGCTTGGTCTGGTAATCGCCTTCATCAGTGGTCGGTCGGAATTTGATTTCCTTGACCTGAATCTGCTTCTGCTTGCGCTTGGCGGCATGCTGCGCTTTATCTTTCTGATAAAGGTACTTGCCGTAATCCATGATCTTGCAGACAGGAGGTTCCGCGTTCGGCGAAATCTCAACCAGTTCAAGGCCTTCTTCTTCAGCCTTGGCAATGGCGTCTCGCGTCAGCATGATGCCGACCTGCGAGCCGTCAGACCCGATAACTCTTACTCTCGACGTGGTGATCTCACCATTACGCCGATCTTCTTTTTCGCCAGCGATGCTAAGGCCCTCCAGTTCAAGCCGTTTCCACGAAAGAACCCAAAACGCATAGGCGAAGAGGGGATCGGGGGCGCGATTGTAAAGGCCCTGCCTGCGTTACTCAAGCCTTTTCGCATTGTTTTTCAGCGAGATAAGTCACACTCAGGCCAAGAAAAGCACGTTTTCACTCAAGACCTGAGGGCTTGGGAGTGGAAAAAGCCTGCTTGCCCCACTTCTTGGGTCTGCAAGACGGCTTTGCTCAGTCAGTTTGTTAGGACGGAGCCTGATCGGCCGGATTTACGGCTTTGACTTTGCCTTGAACGCTGAGTCGGCCGGTGCTGCTCAGTGAGTCGCGGTCACTGTATTTAATGAGTGGCGCGACGGCTAGGTGCGTGTAGACATCACAGCGTTATCGAATACCGAAGTAGCGCGCTCTCATTTCTTATAAACAGTCTGCCGATTTGCTGAGCAGTGAGTGAGGCGCTCTTACTCAATAGTCCATACATAGATATTTAAGTGTCCGAGCTGATGAAGTCTCGGAGTGCTTTTCTGCGCTTTAAAACTTTCCAAGATCAGCACGCGCAATCTCGCGGCTCCAGTAGTTGGAGGTGTCGAAAATTGAGATCAGCGTCACGCTTTCTCTAGGTTAAATCGCCTGAAGATTCCTTTTTTACTCAAGCGTTTCATGTCCACGCTGACATCGATTCAATAGTGCGTGGATAAGAATGCCTATCGAGCTAAAAAAGTTTTTTTCGATGCAATGATTGCGACGTCTAGCCATGCGTGCATGCGAATGCTGCAGAGATTGAAGAAACATTTTTGCGGTTGTGCAGGCGTCAAATTCACGAGCATTAAAACTTGATGGATTGGTTCGACAAATCGTCGTGAGCAGGCGGCGGTACCACGTATTTCGATGATCACGCTACGCGATTGCGTTGGCATGAAAGTCAGAGCGATGAGCAAGGCCCGCCATCATCAATTTTTCAGGAAAGTGAAATGCAAACAGTGACAACAATAAGAGCTGTGACCGTACTTTGCGGATTGGCACTGTCGGGATCTGCCTTGGCGGATCGAGCCTATGGCGATAATTCGAGTGCTGATACGGACACATACAAAAGACAACCCAGTTTTTATATCGGCGGGTTTTACCTGCATCCGGATACTAAGCGCAGTACCACCAATCGCGGTGAAGGTTGGACCGTTGGAGCTGGTATTCCGATCTGGCAAGGGTTGTCACTGGAAGCGAGTCTTTTCACCGCCAATCTTGATACCGGCACCCTAAACCAAGCGACGCTGGGCAACTCAGATTTCTATCAGCGTGGCGGTGGTCTTGATGCGGTCTGGAATTTTGGCCGTCAGGATCGTTTCAATCCTTTTGTGCTCGGTGGCGTCGGTGCGGTCTACGACGATGTTCTTCCGAAGTCTGACAAAAAAACCAGTTTGTACTACGACGCTGGGCTCGGCTTCACCAATCCAATCTTTGGTAACCCGACTACGCGCCTGCGTGGCGAAGCACGTTATATCCATGATCAGTTCGACGGTGGTCGTAACGATTGGCGTGTGGGTTTAGCGTTGGAAATTTCGTTGGGCGGAATGCCAGAACAACGCGTAATCGTTCGAGAAGTGCGAGTGCCGGTGCAAGTGGTACAGGCAGCGCCTCAACCGGTGCCAGTGCCAATGCCAGTTGCAGCGCCTGCGCCAGTAGCGCCGCCTGCGGATTCCGATGGTGATGGCGTGACGGATAATTGGGATCGGTGCCCCAACACCCTGCGCGGCGTCAAGGTTGACGTTAACGGTTGTGCGATCGAAAAGCAGACCGTGACGCTGCAGAACATCGAGTTCGATTTCAATTCTGCAAATCTGCGGTCCAGCTCTGATGCGTCGCTTGATGAAGCGGTTAGCTTCCTCAGCGGTCAGTCGAAAGTCCAACTCGAAATCGCTGGCCATACCGACAACGTCGGTTCTGCTGCGAGCAATCTCAAGATTTCGCGTGAGCGTGCAGAGGCCGTCAAAAACTATCTGGTGGCGCATGGCATCAGCGCTGCGCGCTTGAGCGCAAAGGGCTACGGCAAAACACGGCCGCTGACCTCTAACGACACCGAAGCCGGACGTCAGGTCAACCGTCGTGTCGAGATGGTCATTCTTTCGGGTTCCGGCCAGTAGCGCCGGTGGCCACACCACACAAGCACATATCGAGAACGAATATGCACATTATGAAGAAAGCTTGCGGCTTGCTTGCGGTCGCAATTCTGGGATCTAACATTGCTGCTTGCAGCCATGCAGACAAGGGCGGAGGCACAACGGTGACTGTCGTGGTGCCGGTGGCGCAAAACGCCAACGGCGATCCCGCGCCGTTGACGGTTAGTCCGTCAACCGTAAGCATCGGCACGCCAGCAACGTTGAACTGGTCGGTGCAGGGTGCCAGCAATTGCACTGCATCCGGTGGTGCTGCCAATGACACTTGGAGAGGCAATCAGCCGACCACGAGTCCATCAGCAGGTGTACAAGTCGGGCCTTACAGCACGCCGGGCAACTATACCTACGTGCTGACCTGTACCAGTTCCACGGGCGGCGTGTTGAGTCAGACCGCAACCCTCACCGTCGGCAACGTGCCCTCAACCATTGGCGTCAATCTGACGTCGAGCTCCGCCACTGCCAAGCCGGGAGAAACCGTCAGCTTGAACTGGACCACCACCGGCAATCCGACGGGTTGCACCGCTTCGAGTAATCCGGCGGTCAGTGGTTGGTCTGGTAGCAAGCCGGTCACCAGTTCCACTGCGGGTACATGGCTGACCTTGCCGGATGCCGGTAGCTATGTGTTTACGTTGACCTGCTCAGGCCCCGGCGGCACGACCACTAGCAATGTTCCGGTTACTGTCAGCAGCACCGCAGATTCGGCGAAGCCGTTGTTGCTGATTTCGTCAAATCCTTCCAGCGTTGCGCAGGGAACCTCGTCGTTAATCGAGTGGACCACGGCCAATGCTTCATCGTGCGCTGCGACTTCGAATCAGGCTGCAGACGGATGGAACGGATCGGCTCAGCCGGTCAACGACTTTAATAGCAGCACGGCAGCCGCAACCTTCAGCACTGCCAACTCACTGTCACCGGGTACTTACAACTACGCTTTGACCTGTACCGGCCTTGGCGGCACTGCTTCGCAGACAGCGCAATTGTTGGTGACTAACGGTAATGGTAGTGCCGGCGCTGTGCCGGGCCTGACGTTCGCGATATCGAATTCGACCACCCCAACCGGTAACAACTCGACAGCCGTCAAGGTCGGTAGCGTTGTGTACTTGAGCTGGGTGTCTTCCAACGCCACCAGCTGTATGGCTACCGGTGGTACTTGGGCGCCAAGCTCGCAGCCGACCAGTCAGAACAACCTCGTGCAAGGGCCGTTCAACAGCCCAGGCAATTATTCGTTCGCGCTGAGCTGTACCAATGCGAGCGGCAACAGTGTTGCGCAGGTGGTGCAGGTGACGGTCACCAGCAATGGTCCTAGCGTTTCATTCTCGGCACAGCCGAATCCTGCGACGCAGGGCACGCAGCCGACGCTCGTGTGGACCGCCTCAGACGACGCCACATCATGCACGGCCACCTCTGGTCCGATGGAGGACACAAGCTGGACTGGCACCAAGCCAACTTCTGGCAGCTACTCCGTTCCCAGCAGCGTCTACAACGCACCGGGCACGTATCAGTACGTGCTGACTTGCACCGGTCCAAGTGGGACCACGACGGTGCCAGTGAGCCTTGTAGTGAATCCGAGCAGCACCGGTGGCCCGCAGTTCACCACCGCGTTCACTGCTTCTCCTGCCAGCCTTCCGGCTAGCGGCGGTACGACTTCGCTGACTTGGGCAACATCGAACGCCACTGCGTGCACCGCGTCGAGCAATCCTGCGGTCACTGGTTGGAGCGGTAGTCAGCCAACCAGCAGCCCATCCGGCGGTACTTCGGTGACCTTGCCAGCGAATAACACCGCTACACCGGTCAGCTACACCTTGGAACTGAGCTGCAGCAATGCTTCCGGTACTTCGACGCAGTCGCAGGTTGTGATGGTGCAAGGCACTATTCCGGCGCCGACGGTAACGTTGAGTGCTAATCCCGTAATGCTGGAAGCAGGCCCCGCCGCAACCACCACGCTGAGCTATAGCACTAGTAATGTAACGTCTTGCACCACCACTGGCGGCAACGCTACGGGTGTCTGGGCAACGCAGCCGACACCTAATGCAGGCTCGACAGTAGTGACGGGTACGGCAAATTCGACGCCGATGACGTCTGCGGGCAGCTACACCTACACGCTTAGCTGCACTGGACCAGGTGGCACTGCCACCGCAGTGCCAGTGGTAGTGACGGTGACCTCACCGGCGCCGAGCTTCTTGCCCGTCAAGGGTCAGTCGCCGACCGCCGCCGGATTGTTTGTGAGCACGACGTCGGGCAGCACCACGCCAGCGACGCAGGTTACGCCGGGTGGCGATCTGTACTTCAGTTGGAACGCCAGCAACGCGACGTCCTGCGTGCCGACCAGCAATGAACCAGGGACTTCGGGCTGGAAAGACACTGCGACTGATATCAGTGGCGATGATGTTGTAGCCAAGGCCAGCGATGTCCCTGGCTTCTACAACTACACCATTACCTGCAGCGGCCCTACCAATCCAGCGGCTGTCAGCACGGTGTCGGTACTGGTGATGTCGCCGACAGCGAATTTGTGCCCGGGCACGGGCGGCACAGTAATGGACCCTTCAATGGCTTTGCTGGTCGATACTGCTGCGCCGTCTTATGCGGCGACCACGCCATCCACGAGCGGCCTCTGCTTGGGTTGTTCGGTGAGCGGGCTTCCAAATGTGACCGATGAGCCGACGTCGACGCCGACGCCGCCATCGGCATTCCCCTTCAACTTCGATAACTTTGCCACGATGAGTCTGCCGGTTGGCGTGCTGACGCCTGGCGCCACGACCATCAACGTCCGCAACACGAGCGCCACCGCAGCGGTTTATCCGGTGGGTCGTAACGTCTATGTCGGCCTGACCGTGCCGAGTTCACTGCTGACAGCCGACGTGCTTAGCAACGTTTCGATTGCGACGACACTCAACGGCAACGTTCAGGACATCACGCCTTCCGGCACGCTGCTGACCCTGCAACTGCTTGGCTTGCTCGGCAATGGCTCCAGCGGTTATGCCGCACTGACGGCGACCAAGCCGTTTGACGGGGTGCAGATTAACTACGGCGGTACGGTCAGCGCGATCAGTAATCTGCGCGTTCACATGGCCTGCGTGTCGTTACAGTAATCGAGAGATGACGAGAAAAGGCCTGCCATTCGGCAGGCCTTTTTTTATGTAAAGGGATTTACGGTATGTGGGTGGGCGTATGGTGAGGGCATGGATGCCTGAAGCAGAGCAATGCAGGAGCAATTGCCGGATGCGCGAGAGCCCACAGCAAAAACATTTAGTTGGTGCAATCGACCATGGGGTCTTGGTAAGAGTCCGAGCCCAAAACGAGAAAACCCCCGAACAAGTCGAGGGCTTCTGATACAACATTCACTAATTGGTAGGCGCGATTGGACTCGAACCAACGACCCCCACCATGTCAAGGTGGTGCTCTAACCAGCTGAGCTACGCGCCTATTGCCTGAGCAACAGGGCGCGCAGAATAGCTGTGGAGGGGTGAGGATGCAAGAGAAATCGGGAAAAATTGGCAACAAATCTGGGCCAATATCCCACTCTGCGATAGGTGTATGCGCTCTACGCCTTAAGCCGCGAGCACCAGCATGCGATCACGCAGTTTTCGAATCTCATCGCGTTTCTGCGCGGCGGCTTCAAATTCCAGATTTTGCGCAAGCTGTTTCATCTCTTTATCCAATTTGGCGATGACTCGGCTGAGCTTTTCTGGCGTGTTCACGTTGTATTCCGCAGCGGATTCGGCGGCCAGTGCCAAAGCGCTGCCGGTGCTGTCTTCGTAGCCGAGGCGCATGACATCAGCGATGCGCTTTTGCACGCCCTTAGGCGTGATGCCGTTGGCCTCGTTATAGGCCTCTTGCTTGGCACGCCGGCGATCCGTTTCATCCATCGCGGTGCGCATCGACTTGGTGATTTTGTCGGCATACAGAATCGCCCGGCCATTGATGTGACGCGCGGCGCGGCCGATGGTTTGGATCAGCGAGCGCTCGGAGCGCAAAAAGCCTTCCTTGTCAGCATCGAGAATCGCAACCAAGGACACTTCCGGCA
This sequence comes from Pseudomonadota bacterium, assembly GCA_040387055.1. Taxonomy (GTDB): domain Bacteria; phylum Pseudomonadota; class Gammaproteobacteria; order Nevskiales; family Nevskiaceae; genus Stenotrophobium. Next base: position 11,773 of record JAZKEM010000262.1, read on the forward strand.
GATCGAGACCTTCGCGTAGCAGGTTGATGCCGATCAGCACATCAAACTTGCCGAGACGCAGATCGCGAATGATCTCGGCGCGTTCAACGGTATCCACATCCGAGTGCAAGTAACGCACTTTGATGCCGTGCTCGCCGAGGTAATCGGTCAGGTCTTCTGACATGCGCTTGGTTAGTGTGGTGACCAGTACGCGTTCTTTTTTCTCAACGCGCAAACGTATTTCGCCGAGCACATCATCAACCTGACTCAGCGCGGGACGCACTTCGACTTGCGGGTCGACCAAGCCTGTTGGGCGGACCACCTGCTCAACAATTTGCGAGGACTTTTCGCCTTCATATGGTCCGGGTGTTGCCGAAACGAAAACGACCTGTGGACAGATGCGCTCGAATTCATCGAAGCGCAACGGTCGGTTGTCCATTGCCGAAGGCAAACGGAATCCGTACTGCACCAAGGTTTCTTTGCGTGCGCGATCACCTTTGTACATGGCACCGAGCTGCGGCGTGGTGACGTGTGATTCGTCGATGATCGTAATCGCGTCAGGTGGCAAATAATCCAGCAAGCACGGCGGTGGTTCGCCGGGCGGACGCCCCGAAAGATAGCGCGAATAGTTTTCGATGCCGGAGCAGTAGCCCAGCTCCTGAATCATTTCCAGATCAAAGTTCGTACGCTGATCGAGGCGCTGCATTTCCAACAACTTGTCGTTCTTCTTGAAGTATTCGAGGCGATCTTGAAGATCGTGACGAATCTCGCTGAGCATGCCCAGTGTTTTTTCGCGCGGCGTGACGTAGTGCGATTTTGGGTAAACCGTTAATCGCGGCACTTTGCGGCGAATCTCGCCGGTGAGCGGATCGAAATAGCTCAGCGTTTCGACTTCATCGTCGAATAGTTCGATGCGTACGGCTTCGTCTTCTGCTTCTGCCGGATGAATGTCGATGATCTCGCCACGCACACGATAGGTGCCGCGCTCCAGCGCAACATCGTTGCGGCTGTACTGCATGGACGTGAGGCGGTGAATGATGTCGCGCTGACCAATGCGGTCACCCTTGTTCAGGTGCAGCATCATCTTGAAATAACTTTCAGGATCGCCCAGGCCGTAGATCGCGGAGACGGAAGCGATGATGATTGCGTCGCGTCGCTCCATCAGTGCCTTAGTGGCGGACAAGCGCATCTGTTCAATGTGCTCGTTGACCGCGCTGTCCTTGTCGATGAAGGTATCGGTCGACGGAACGTAGGCTTCTGGCTGGTAATAGTCGAAGTAGGAAACGAAGTATTCCACCGAGTTGTTCGGAAAAAATTCCTTGAACTCACCGTACAGCTGCGCCGCCAGCGTTTTGTTCGGCGCCAGAATCAGGGCAGGGCGTTGCACCTGCTGAATCATGTTGGCGATGGTGTAAGTCTTACCCGAACCCGTCACGCCCAGCAGTGTTTGATGCGTTAAGCCATCTTTAAGGCCTTGCACCAGTTTCTCGATCGCAGCCGGCTGGTCGCCAGCCGGTGGCCAGTCAGATTGGAGTTGGAATTTGTCGTCTGCACGTGCGCGGAGGCGCACGATTTTTGCAGATTCAGCAGTGGCTTCAGAAGGGTCGCGCATAAGAGGTGAAGCATAACGCGAGCCGGTGACGCCGGGGAGAGCATTTGGTGTCCCCGACCGGAGTCGAACCAGTGGCCTGTCCCTTAGGAGGGGACCGCTCTATCCAGCTGAGCTACGGGGACGTGGTGCGGATAATAAGGGAACTACTAGCTCAAAGCGATGAATGTATGGCTCATCGCAAGTGCTTGTATTTATGCGAAAGGGTTGGCCGATTAACTTTTGCCGCGGCGCATTAGCCATTCCATCACCAGCTGACCAAAACCCAGCACCAGTGCAACTAAACCGATGCTGAAGCGCTGAGTAATTTTGTCGCGCTCGGCTTTGATTGAACTGGTGATCTCAAAGCGAACTCTTGCGCGCATGGTTTCAAGTTCATCTTTGCTGGCGGGCTGCAGATTGGGGCCGCGGTTTTGCAGGTCCAGCTTCAGATTGAGTTCGGTTGAAGCGTCAATATCGCTCTCGGAATATTTCGGCAACTGATACCACTCTTGGCCGAAATACATGCAGAGGCCAAGCCCGGCGCTGAATAACAGAATGGGCAGTACGGGGCGTCGGCGAGTGTAATTGGTTGGCGGCAACATGGAGAGCGATCCTTTAAATAGTTTTTTGTTTGAACTCGCAAAGATCGCGAATCAAACATTCCGGGCATTTGGGTTTGCGGGCGATGCAAGTGTAACGGCCGTGCAGAATCAGCCAGTGATGTGCATCGCGCATGAATTCTGACGGGATGGTTTTCACCAGTTTATCTTCGACTGCGCGCACATCTTTGCCGGGCGCAATACCGGTGCGATTGGCGAGACGGAAGATGTGCGTGTCGACGGCCATCGTTGGTTCGCCAAATGCGGTGTTCAAAACCACATTGGCAGTTTTGCGACCAACACCGGGCAGCGCTTCAAGCGCGTCGCGATCATGTGGTACTTGGCTGTCGTGCAATTCAATCAGCATTTTGCACAGGCCAATCACATTCTTGGCTTTGGTTTGATACAAGCCAATTGTCTTAATGTATTCCTTCAATTCAGCTTCGCCCAAGGCAAAGATGGCTTCAGGCGTATTCGCAACCGGATAAAGTTTGGCGGTGGCTTTGTTCACGCCAACGTCAGTCGCTTGTGCAGACAACACGACGGCCACGAGTAATTCGAACGGCGAATTAAAGCGCAACTCTGTCGTTGGATGCGGATTGGCCGCACGCAGGCGCGAAAAAATTTCGTGGCGCTTGGCGGGATTCATGTACTTAGTGCTTCTTCTGCGGAACGTCAGCAGCATCCGCCGCAGCGCGCTTGGCTTGCACACGTGCGAGCGCAGCAGCGACCGGATCGTAAGCGGCGTTTGTTTGCACGCGTGGTGCTTCGCTAGGGTCGGCAGATTGGGCGCGCGCAATCATCGCGGCTTTCTTCAGTTCACGAGCTTGAGCTTTGTCTTCGATATCACGCTGCAAGCGCAGCTCGCGTGTTTCGTAACGTGTACGCAGTGCATCGGCTTCGATACGACGTTGTGTCCAATCTGGCAACGCTTCGGATAGCGGTTCAATCGTGATGCAATCCACTGGGCAGGGCGGCAGGCACAGGTCGCAACCGGTGCAAGCTGTCGTGATCACGGTGTGCATCAACTGGTTGGCGCCGACAATGGCGTCGACCGGACAAGCTTGTATGCACAGCGTGCAACCAATGCACACGGCTTCATCAATGACTGCGGTGAGGCGTTGTGTCTGCGCAATGCCGTTGCCGGGATTCAGCGATAGCATCGGTTTGTTCAGTAGCGCGGCGAGATGCTGAATGCCTAACTCTCCGCCAGGCGGACATTGGTTGATTTCGGCTGCGCCGCTCGCAATTGCTTCTGCATAAGGCTTGCAGCCTTGATAGCCGCACTTGGTGCACTGCGTTTGCGGCAGCAGCTGATTGATCTGATCGGCGAGGGTGGTGAGCGCAGTCATCGCAAGACAATGTGAGGCAAGCGCAAATAACTCGCGCTTACTTCACCTTCATGCCGGGTTGTGCGCCGCTGTCTGGCGACAGAATGAATGGGCCACCAGCGTCGCCGCTGGCTGCCAGCACCATGCCTTCGCTCATGCCGAACTTCATTTTGCGTGGCGCGAGGTTGGCGATCATCACGGTTAAGCGGCCAACCAACGTTTCTGGTGCGTAGGCAGATTTGATGCCTGCGAATACTTGGCGCTGGCCGAGTTCGCCGAGGTCCAGCGTCAGGCGCAAGAGTTTGTCGGCGCCCTCAACGTGTTCAGCATTAGCGATGCGTGCAATGCGCAGATCAACCTTGCTGAAGTCATCGATGGAAATATGCGCGCCATCAGCGGCTGAAGGCTGTGGTGCTGCGGCAGGTTTTGCTGGAGCTTCAGTAGTCACGGTTTTTTTCTCTTGCGGCGCACTGGCCAGTTCTTCGGCGACGATGGCGTCGGTGGACTTCTTTTCGATGCGGGTTACGAGTGCGGCGTAAGGACGGATGGCGTGGCCAAGCAGCGGCGCATCAACATCATTCCAACGCAGTGCGTCAACATTGAAGAACTGTTCAACCTGTTGTGCCAACGCAGGCAACACTGGCTTCAGATAGATCGTGTACGCACGGAAGATGTTGAGATACAGCGTGCAGTATTGATGCAGCGCCAACTGTTGTTCAGGATCTTTCGCGAGCTTCCATGGTGCAACGCGCTGCACGGATTCATTCGCAGCATCAGCAGCACGCATCACGCGTGTGGCCACTTCAGAATAATCGCCGCGCTCGTAAGCTTCGGCAATGATGTCTTTCAGTGCGCTGCTGTGCGTTGCGAGTTCTGCGAGCTGCTCGGCAGTGAGCGACTCAGCGAGCTTGCCGCCGAACTGTTTCTCAATGAAGCCTGCACAGCGCGAAGCAATGTTGACGTACTTACCAACCAGATCGCTATTGATGCGCGCAGCGAAATCTTCAAGATTGAGATCAAGATCATCCACGCCCGCGCCAACCTTGGCGGCGAAGTAATAGCGCAAGTATTCCGGCGTCAGATGATTGAGATAAGTGCGGGCCTTGATGAAGGTGCCGCGGCTCTTGCTCATCTTGGCGCCGTTGACGGTGAGGTAACCGTTGACGTGCAGTTTGGTCGGCGTGCGGTAGCCGGAGCCTTTCAGCATCGCCGGCCAGAACAGGCCGTGAAAATTGACGATGTCCTTGCCGATGAAGTGATGCAGCTCGGCATTGCTACCAGCTTTCCAGAAATCATCGAAGTTCAGTTGGCTCTTCGCGCACAGCGCGGTGAAGCTGGCCATGTAACCAATTGGCGCGTCGAGCCAGACGTAGAAGAACTTGCCCGGTGCATCGGGAATCGCAAAGCCGAAGTAGGGCGCATCACGCGAGATATCCCAATCCTTCAGCCCCGCAGCAAACCATTCCTTGAGCTTGGCTTTGACGGCAGGATGAGCGACATCACCATCCAGCCAGCTTTCCAAGAAGCTCTGGAATTTTCCGAGTTCAAAGAAATAATGCTCGGAGTCCTTCATCACCGGCGTGGCGCCGGAGACAACCGAGTGCGGGTTCTTCAAGTCAGTAGGTGAGTACGCCGCGCCACAGTTTTCGCAGTTGTCGCCGTACTGATCGGCGGTGCCGCACTTCGGACATTCGCCCTTGATGTAGCGATCCGGCAGAAACATGTTCTTGACCGGATCGTAGAGCTGCTGGATTTCTCGACTGGCAATCACACCAGCGCCCTTCAGCGCTTTATAGATCGACTCGGACAGCTCGCGATTCTCTTCCGAGTGGGTCGAGTGGTAATGGTCGAAGTCAACATGAAAATCAGCAAAGTCCTGCGCGTGCTGCACGCGGATGCCGTCGATGAAGGCTTCTGGCGTCACGCCAGCCTTTTCAGCCGCCAGCATGATTGCTGTGCCGTGCGCGTCATCGGCGCAGACATAGTGCACTTCGTGCCCCTGCATGCGCTGGTAGCGTACCCAGATGTCGCCTTGGACATAGCCCACCATATGGCCGAGGTGAAGCGGGCCATTGGCGTAAGGGAGAGCGTTGGTGACGAGAATGCGGCGTGTCATATCTATGGGTTGGGGATATTAATGTACGTAAATTATGACACGTAGGCCGCCATTTCCCTTCTGTCCTGTGGCCTCGCTATACGTTTTGTCCCTAATCACGAATTTGAGGAGTTTTTACATATGCCTATCAGCAAGCGTATGGGCGCTGAATTTATTGGTACCTTCTGGTTGGTTCTTGGTGGTTGCGGTAGTGCAGTGCTGGCTGCGGCTTTTCCCGGGCTCGGCATTGGCTTCGCTGGCGTCTCGCTGGCTTTTGGTCTTACGGTGCTGACGATGGCTTATGCCATTGGCCACGTTTCTGGCTGTCATTTGAATCCGGCCGTGTCGTTTGGTCTCTGGGCGGGTGGTCGATTCCCGACTAGCGATCTGGTGCCATACATCATCGCGCAGGTGGCCGGTGGTATCGCTGGCGCCGCAGTACTGGCGTGCATTGCCAGCGGCAAGCCGGGCTTTGATTTAGTGGCCTCGGGCTTCGCCGCCAATGGTTTTGGCGAACACTCGCCAGGTGGCTACTCGATGGAAGCGGGTTTGGTCGCCGAAGTCGTCATGACTTTCATGTTCCTCACCATCATCCTTGGCGCCACGTCTGAACGCGCACCAAAAGGTTTTGCGCCCATCGCCATTGGTTTGGGCCTCACCCTAATTCACTTGATCAGCATTCCCGTCACCAACACCTCGGTCAATCCAGCGCGTAGCACCAGTCAGGCAGTGTTTGTCGGTGGCTGGGCGATTCAGCAGCTCTGGCTGTTCTGGCTTGCGCCGATTGCCGGCGCAGTGCTCGCAGGTTTGGTCTCGCGCTGGCTGCATAGTGAAAAGAATTAAAGCTGCATGATTTGAAAAGAAGCCGCCGCAAGGCGGCTTCTTCTTTTATGCTTGGCCCATAACCATGGGGCTTAAGCATGCATAAATTCGAACTAATGATTCCGGGCGCAAAAAGCACCGCCGGACGATTGACCGTTGTCGCACCTTGGGACCGCAGCCCGATTGGTGAAGTGGCTCTGGCTGATGGTGCTGCGATCGAACAGGCACTCGAAACTGCTTATGCACTATTCCGCAACCGCGATGGCTGGTTGCCGCGCGCCAAGCGCATCGAGATTTTGGAAAAGGCGCAGGCACTGATTCGCGAGCGTGCCGACTGGCTCGCTGTGGAATCCGCCCGTGAAGGCGGCAAACCACTGCTCGATTCCAAAGTCGAAATCGCCCGCGCCATCGACTGCCTGAAAATTTGCGTCGAAACCCTGCGTGCCGATGCAGGCGAAGTCATCCCAATGGGCGTAACCGCGTCCAGCGCCAATCGCATTGCATTCACCCAGCTTGAGCCGATTGGTGTGGTCGTCGCGATCAGCGCCTTCAATCATCCTTTCAATCTAATCGTGCATCAGGTCGGCCCTGCGCTCGCAGCCGGTTGCCCCGTGATCGTCAAACCCGCACGCACCACGCCGCTGATGTGCATGCGCTTTGTCGAAATTCTGCGTGAAGCTGGCTTGCCTGCAGAGTGGTGCCAGCCGCTGATGCCGGAGAACAATGAACTGTCATCCAAGCTCGCTGCGGATACGCGTGTTGCGTTCCTGAGTTTTATTGGTAGCGCCAAAGTGGGCTGGAACCTGCGCTCACAGCTCGCACCTGGCGCACGCTGCGCTTTGGAACACGGTGGTGTCGCACCGGTAATTGTTGCCGCAGATGCTGATCTCGCGCAGGCCGTGCCACTGCTTGCCAAAGGCGGCTTCTATCACGCGGGACAAGTCTGTGTGTCGGTACAGCGCGTCTTCGTCGCACGCAAACTCGTCAAAGAATTTTCCGAACAGTTGGCTGAGGCTGCAAAGAAACTCAAGGTTGGCGATCCCACTTTGGCTGAGACAGAAGTGGGTCCGCTGATTGATCCGAAGGAAGTTGATCGCATCGAAAACTGGGTTAATGAAGCACTCGCAGGCGGCGCAGAACTTCTCTGTGGTGGTCGACGATTACCCAATAACAGCTACGCACCGACGGTGCTGCTCAATCCTGCGCCTGACGCGAAAGTTTCTACGAATGAAGTCTTTGGCCCAGTCGTATGTGTTTACACCTTTGATGAAATCGACTCCGCGATCGTTGAGGCCAATCGCTTGCCGTTCGCATTTCAGGCAGCAGTGTTCACTCGTGATATCGACACGGCATTGCGCTGTAGCGAACGCCTCGATGCTTCAGCCGTGATGGTCAACGATTACACTGCATTCCGTGTGGACTGGATGCCCTTTGCAGGCTTACGTCATTCCGGTTATGGCGTTGGGGGCATTCCGCATACGCTGCATGACATGCAGGTTAGGAAGATGACGGTGATTAAGTCGGCGGAAATTAAACGGTAGCTGGATCTGATGAAAAGCTATTGGCCTGATGATGCGGATGGCGATGTGATGCGGCAGCTCGAAGCAAGCGGCTTCGAGTTCGATGTGGAGCATGCCATTGATTTCAACATCGACTTCGAAAAATGGCCGCCATCGCAGCAATTCATCGATCAGCTAAAAGCGACGTATCCCGTTGTTGAGATAAATCCCCCAGAAGGCGATAGCGCTGGGGATGTCCGATTTTTCGTTGAGGCCAAGCTAAGTTACGAGTTGGTTAAATTTGTGCAGGAGTCGGTATCTGCCATCGCAAAACCATATGGTGGCTGGTGCGAGTCGTGGGGAGTTCTGCACTAGGCTTCGTTTGCGCTTGAGGACGATTAGCTCTTTAGAAAATCCAGCAGCCCCGATTCCTGCGGCCATGCCGCCAGCGCATCCAGAATCTCGCGCCGTGCCGGATCACGTTCTTGCGACTGATATTCCGTCAGCAGATCCTGATATTGCTCCATCGTCAGCGACGCTAAGCCTGTATCAAAATCGAGTTTGCGCGTGACGAATTCATGCCATTGCACCTGCTCATCCGCACTCAGCGTCTTCGGATAGTGGCGTGCGCGATAACGGAACAGGAGTTCGTTGTAGCGCGCATCACTGAACATGCCTTGGAACTGCGTCAGCGTTTCTGGTGCAGCATCACGCACGCGCTGCAGACGCGGTTTATCGGCGTCGGGGAGAAAGCCGCCATAGATCGAAAGTTCAGGATCGCGTTCGTCATATTCCGGTGCGGAGAACACGGTGCGGACTTTTTCGGCGAGTGCTTCGCGTACACGCAGAAGAATGGCGCGATGTTCCTCACAGCGCTTCAGATCAATACCCCAACGCTCAGCTTGCTCCGGATTGAGCGTTGATAGCGGTGCCAGCATCGGACTCTTGTTGAGGTGCACACCTTTGAGCGGAATGCGCGTCATGCCTTCAGGCAAATCAGCTTCAGAAGTGAAGACGCGGTCATGCAACTCGTCTTCGTCCAGCTCCAATAATTCGGTGGGATCAATACTGAGATCGTAGGTGATGACCTGATTGTTATTGGTCGGATGCATTGCCAGCGGCGCGATCACGGCGATGCAGCCGCGTGCGGCGGAGATTTTCGAGGAGACGTGTAGCACCGGCGTTAGCTCGCGCAGATTAAACAGCGTTGCGGCGAATTTCTTGTCACGCAGTTTGAGTGCGTGTTCGAACAGGCGCGGCTGCGCTTTGCGCAGGGCGCGTGCCAGACCAATCGTGGCGTCGACGTCGGACAGCGCGTCATGCGCGTGTTCGTGGACGATGCCGTTGGTGGCGCTGAGGTGGCCGAGCTTGAAGCTGGTGGCGCCGTCTTCGCGCTTGGGCCAGTCCAGGCCTTCGGGGCGCAGCGCGTGCCAGAGACGCATCACGTCGAGCAGGTCCCAGCGGGAATTGCCGCCAAACCACTCGCGCTGATAGGGATCGTAAAAGTTGCGGTAGAACAGGTTGCGCGAGACTTCGTCGTCGAAGCGAATCGAGTTGTAGCCGGCGGCGCAGGTGCCAGGCTGGCTGAAGGCTTCGAGGATCTGGCGGGCGAATTCGGGTTCGGGCACACCCTTGGCCTGGGCCTGTTGGGGCGTGATGCCGGTGATCAGGCAGGCATCAGGGTGCGGCAGCACGTCTAGGGCGGGCTGGCAGTAGACCATCAGGGGTTCGCCGATGGGGTTCAGCTCCGAATCGGTCCGCCGTCCGGCGAACTGGGAGGGCCGATCCCGGGCCGGATCAGCGCCAAAGGTCTCGTAATCGTGCCAAAAGAAGCTTGCAGGTCCGGTCATGGGGCTGGTTTTTTCGTAAAGCGCAAGGGTGTTCAAGGGTGACGCCATGCGGGACAATACGGGCTTGCATGGAGCTGAACAACTGATGTCGCTGAACCAAGATTCCCTGATGGCCGCGCTGGACAGCTATGTGGACCCGCTGATCGGCCGTGGCCTTGTCGCCGCCGGAGCGGTGAAGAACGTAGATATTAAGTGGCTGGGCAAGCCACGCGTGGAAATCGAACTCGGGTTTCCCGCCAACGGTTATCGCGCGACGATGATCGAGAACATTCGCAATCACCTGAAGTCGACGGTGGATAGTGACGCCGAGATAAAAATTAGCTGGGCGATCAAATCCCACGCGGTGCAGAAAAATCTGCAACCGCTGCCGAATATCCGCAACATCATTGCAGTCGCCAGCGGTAAGGGCGGCGTCGGCAAATCCACCGTTGCGGCCAATTTGGCGCTCGCGTTGTTTCTGGAAGGCGCACGCGTTGGCGTGTTAGACGCAGACATCTACGGCCCGAGCCAGCCGCGCATGTTGGGTGTTGGCAAGACGCGCCCGACTTCATCCGATGGCAAGCGCATGCACCCGGTTGCGGCGCATGGCATTCAGGTGATGAGCATTGGTTTCCTGATTGACGAGGAGCAGCCGAGCATCTGGCGCGGCCCGATGGCAACACAGGCGCTGAGCCAACTGCTCAATGAAACTGATTGGGAAGACCTCGACTATCTGGTCGTTGATCTGCCGCCTGGCACTGGCGACATCCAACTCACACTCTCACAGCGCGTGCCGATCAGCGGCGCAGTGATTGTGACAACGCCGCAAGACATTGCGCTGCTCGATGCCCGCAAAGGTCTGGCCATGTTCCAGCGCGTCGAAGTCAGCGTGCTCGGCGTGGTCGAGAACATGAGCTATCACGCCTGTTCCAACTGCGGACATCACGAAGCGATCTTCGGTGAAGGCGGCGGCGAAAAATTAGCCACGCAATATGGCGTGGAGCAATTGGGACAACTGCCACTGAGTCTGAAGATTCGTGAGCAGGCCGATGGCGGTACGCCGACGGTCATCGCAGCGCCAGAGTCGGATGAAGCACAGCGCTACCGCGACATCGCTCGCAAGGCGACAGCAAGATTGGCCTATGGCGTTTCAGGGGTCGCATTCCCTAAGATTGAGATTAGCGAAGATTAAGCAGCCCTGCGGCAAACGCAGCGGCCTATAAAACTAGAGTAGGCAAACAATGAGCATTAAATCGGACAAGTGGATTCGTCGCATGGCAGCGTCACACGACATGATCTCGCCTTTTGAGGCAGGTCAGGTACGTGTTGCTGCAGACGGTCACAAGATCGTGTCCTACGGCACTTCCAGCTACGGCTACGACGTGCGTTGCGCCAACGAGTTCAAGATCTTCACCAACATCAACTCGACCATCGTAGATCCGAAAGCATTTGATCCTAAGAGCTTTGTCGACTTCACCGGCGACTGCTGCGTGATTCCACCGAACTCATTCGCACTCGCTCGCACCGTGGAATATTTCAAGATTCCACGCAGCGTGCTGACGATCTGCTTGGGCAAGAGCACTTACGCGCGTTGCGGCATCATCGTCAACGTGACGCCGCTGGAACCAGAATGGGAAGGCCACGTCACTTTGGAATTCTCCAACACCACGCCATTGCCTGCGAAGATCTACGCCAACGAAGGCGTTGCACAGTTCCTGTTCCTCGAATCGGATGAAGTTTGCGAAACTTCTTATGCCGACCGAGGGGGTAAATATCAGGGACAAAAGGGCGTCACGCTGCCTAAGACCTAAGTAAAAATACGCCGACAGATTCTGCTTGAGACGGAACATCGGCGAGTAGCACATGGGGTGTAGCCGTACAGCAGACTAATTGGGAGTCATGTAATGGCAGTAGCGGTCGATGATCCACGTTTCAGCCTGCGTCCTTCGTTCAGACGTCGGGCGCTTAACCGTACGATAAACATCGCAACGGCGATGACAGAGCAGATTTCACGCGCTCGCCTGTTGCGTGACGACATCGAAGTAATCCGCAATTTGTCTTACGGCCCACATCCTTTCAATAACCTGGATGTGTACCGCCCGCAGTTCGCGGCGCGCCCGATGCCGGTGTTGCTCTACATCCACGGCGGCGCATTCAGCCTTTGCTCCAAGGACACGCATCGCGGCATTG
>JAZKEM010000263.1:0-37484 GCA_040387055.1 Pseudomonadota bacterium
CCAAGCTTGAATCGCAAATCAAGAATGCCCGCAAGCGTCTCAAGGCGCAGACCAAGAAACAGATCGACGCACTCCGGACTAAGGCTGCGAGCGCCGCCCGGCACTGGGTGATCTCGCACGAGGATCGCGTCAATGCTTTCCGTTCTTCGGTTAAAGGCACCCCGGTCGAAAAAGCACTCGATACTTTGATCGACATTCTCAAGAGCAATAGCGAAACGCCTGCCGCGCGTCGCAAACCGGCCGCCAAGAAAAAAACTGCGCCAAAGAAAAAAGTCGCTGCGAAGAAAGCTGTAAAGAAGGCCGTAAAGAAAGCAGCGCGTCGCCGTTAAAACACTACTTGATCGCGCCCGGACTACACCGGGCGCGCGTTTTTAGTGCGCAAAATTAGTAGACCGCAGAAACCCACGCAGCCGATTGCGCCTGAAATCCACAGCACATGTGCGCCCCATGAATCCAGCATCAGCCCGAAGGCAATCGGCGCAAGTGCTTGAACCACGCGCGAAGGCGCTTCTAACAAACCCGCACGACGACCGAAGCCTGCGGAACCAAACAAAGCCAGTGGCAACGTTCCCTTAACAATCGTCATCAGTCCGACACTAGCGCCATGCAGCGCTGTGAAAACGACGGCGACTGGCGCGCCAAACACCAACAATAAAAAAGCGCCCAAGGGATGCAAGGACACTGCAATGCGTCCTGCAATCAATGGGTGCACGCGATGCAAAAATCCCGCGTCCGCCAATCGCGCCGCAACCTGTGAAACACCAAGCAATGCAGCAGCAGCCACCGCTGCGGCGGGCGTGCAGCCTGCAGACTGCAACACGCGAGGCAGATGCGCTGCCATCGCTGCGAAGATAAAACCGTTGCAGGTAAAAGTTGCAGCGAGAATCCACAACGTTGCGTTTGAAGGCCCCGCGTCAGGCTGAGCCGTTTCAGTCGCATCCGGATGTATCACCACTGGCTTAACACGTGGCACCAAAAAAGCATGGATGCCCATGCCGACGGTGAGATGCAACACAGCCCAAACAGCACAAGCCACGCGCCAGCCAAAATGTGCATCCAGCGCAGCGGTTAGCGGCCAACTGACAGAACTGGCAAAGCCGCCGATCAAGGTGACGCCAACAATGGATCGGCGCGCTTCAAGACGATAAAGACTGACCAGCGTTGAAAACGCTGCATCGTACAAACCCATCGGCATTGCAGCGCCAATCAACAACCAGCCGATGATCATGCTCACTGGCCCCTGCGATAAGGCCAACGTTGTTAAGCCTGTAGCGAACACCGCATTCGAAGCCAGCAACACTTTGCCGCCACCATGGCGATCAATGCGCGCGCCCACCCAAGGGCCGAGTAGCGCAGCGATCAAAAGCGCCGCTGAAAATGAGGCATAAACCCACACAGGATTGAGGCCAAGCCCCGCCGCCATCGGCCGCGCAATAATCGCCAACAAGTAATAGCTGGAACCCCAAGCCAGCATCTGTCCGAAACCAACAGCCATCACCACGCGAGTACGCGACGGCAGAGGCGCTGCATTGGCGGAAGGGATCATGCAGCGATTTTCGCATGTGCCGTTTGATGACGCTGCGGCCGCCAAAACAATGAGGCCAGTCGCAAATGCGACTGGCCTCAATCAAACAAACGAAACGTTAAACCTTAGAAGCTGTAACGCAGACCCGCTTCAAGACGATCATCATCACCACCTTGCAACGCAGCGTTGACCGCAAAGTTCTTGTTGATGTGATACATGCCGCCGAGGCGTGCCGAGGTCAAGTTCTCGCCATCAATGCGGATGTAGCGCAGTTCAGGATTTAATTCCCACTGGCCAGGCACGATGTCCCAACGAACACCAGCGCGCAGACCTAAGCCCGTGTTGCTGTCGCCGCTGCCGGTGAAGTGCTCAACAGAGGCACCTGCGGTGAAGTCCAGCGCATTTTGAATAGCCGTATGGAACTGCAAACCAGCAGTGAATTGGTCATACGAACTTACGTTGCCGTATTCGCCGAACACACCAACGTTTGGTGCGATATCAAATGCACCAGCGAGACGGAAACCGCCTTCATCGGACAAATCATTGTCGCGATGCATGTAACCACCCTCGACATAGTTGTAATCAAAAGCCGAAGCAACAAACGGCATGAAAGACATTGCTGCAGCAGCGACTAGGGCGACACGGAGATACGTGGGTTTCATGTTGAATCCTCTTTAAAATAAGATAAATCTTGCAGCGGAACATTTTCATGAACCGCCACCTAAGTGATGCATCGCGGCAGGACCAAATCGGATCCGGCATGCCTCAACGTGAGCAGACTTTGCACGCAAAGAACTGAACCTAAACTGAACAGCGCGTCTGCACTACACTTTGAACATGAAAAATCTCTTGCTGATTTACAGCAGCCAAACAGGGCACACCGAAGCGATGATGCAAGCGGTGCGCGATGGCGTTGCAGAATTTTCTGAGGACATTGAATTGCGCTGCTTACGCGCACTCGACGCAGTCCTTGATGATTTGTTGTGGGCGCAAGGACTACTCATTGGCACGCCAGAAAATTTTGGCTACATGTCTGGCGCTGTGAAAGATTTTTTAGATCGCACTTATTACCCCGCGAAAGGCAAAGTCACTGGCTTGCCCTACGCCATATTCGTCAATGCTGAAAACGACGGTACAGGTGCCGTGAGCGCCATTGAACGTATTGCGATTGGCTACGGCTGGAGCAAAGCGGCCGACGCCGTGATTGTTAAAGGCCCCTTGAACGATGCAACACGCACACGCTGCGTTGAATTAGGGCAAACACTGGCAGCGGGACTCGCTTGCGGCGTTTTTTGAATTCTTCACAGACACAAACAATCGCTGAAGTCGGCCAGCACACACGCGCTGACTCTTCAGCCTGTTTTAAATTATCCAACTTAATGTGCGCAGCTTTGCGCAGATCGCCCAAAAAGGTCGGAAATCCGTGTTGTCCTGATGCTAGCAATCAGCTGTAAATAAAATGTAGGAATTGGCCTCAAAGCCTGTAGTTATAAGGCTCTGCCGCATAGCTGGTCACATCGCCCGTAGATCGTTTATGCCTGATAAATGACGAGTTGATCATTTACATTGCCAAGGACCTATCAGATCGCTATCTTTCCCCTCAATGACTTCTGTGACTTACCTCACACTTTTAGAAGGCACAAAAAACATCGGGCCGGCGGCACAGACTGCACGGACCAGACGACTTGGGAAGGGAAGCTGTTCAGGCAGCTTCAAGCGCAGGAATGCGCAAACGGCATAGGGTAGATGGAGCAAGGACGCCAATGTTAGGTAGTGTGACCTCGTTATTTCAGAAGCAGCCGGCTGCTGCGGCCCAAGCGCAATCTGCGCCGGGCCCCTTAGCCAAGCTTTTGAAGCAACAGACCACCGACGTCCTCCATGTGCAAATCAAGGCCATGTTCGATTGCGCCGACGACACCCTGTTTGATTGGGCACGTCGCGCCATCGGCGAAGAGCAGCATCGCTGCATGAGCCTGATGCGCGTTTTGCGCGTACGTAAACCCGATGTTGTCGAGCACTTCTTCAAAGCGTTCTCGCAGCAGTTCGACCAGCCCAGCAAGCGCAAAAAAACCAGCAAGTACAAATTCGATGGCGAGCTGTCGATGCAGCCGACAGAAGAGCTGGAAGAGTCGATCGCGCTCACCAATATGACGGCGCGCGCAGAAGGCCTGTTCCGCGATCAGTTGTTCGAACTGAGTCGCCGCCTCGAGTGGGCTTCTGACCACCGCCATGAATACGTTCCCTGCTTTGTAATGGAACCGTTGGCGATTAGCGAAGCCTTCCTTGAAGCCTCGCGCACCATCGAAATGGAAATTGAATCACGCCTTGTTGTGCTCAAGCTGTTCGAGCGCACCGTGATGATTCAACTCGGCGAACTCTATAACCGACTGCTCAGCGCGCTAGACGAAAACGGCATCCAAGCTGCGTCGACGATGCAAGGCCCTGCCGCCGGGGAAGAGACGCCAGAAGCAAACACTCAGTCATCGCAGATGAGCAGCATGCTCAGTGCGCTCGGTGCAGTTGCGCATCCACAGGGATCACCCTTCTCGGGCGTTGGTAGTGCAAACGGCAACGCATCAAGTTATTTCGCAACACCGAATGGCCATTCTGGCGCCAATGGCGTCGGTGGCGCAGGCGCAATGGGCGCTGGCAATCACGCGGGCTTTGCGCCTCCGGGCTCGGCTTTTGCGCCTCCGGGCTCAGGCTTTGGCGCACCCGGTGCAGGTTTCGGCGGGGCAAATCCCGGCGCTGCATACAACGGCAACATGGGCATAAATGCCGGCATGGGCCCAGACCATTACGGCAGCGTTCCACCGGGCGCTTATCCCGGCGGACCAATGCCGATGCGTGCGCCGATTGGCGCGTATGGCCTGCCGCTCCCTGCTGGCTACGCCGCGTATGCGGGTTACACCGATGCGAGCTTGGCGTCTGAACTGTCTGAGCGTCTGTCAGCTTGGGTGCAGAAGCCGCAAGCCAACCAACTACAAGAACCGATTGCACAGCGCGCCGATCTGATTGGTCGCATGTTCGATGGTTTCCAGAATGACGCGGCGCTGCCTGATTCAATCAAGCCAACGCTGGAGACGCTGCGCTTTCCCGTACTGAAAGCAGCACTGTCTGATCCAAGCTTTATCAGCAACACGCAACATCCGCTGCGTACCTTGCTGCACGATCTGGCCACGACGGCCAGCAGCGCACGCACTTCGCCGCACGATCCAACAGCAAGTTTGAATGCGCTGTCAGAAGCCATGGCGCCGCTGTTGACGCCGGATGCGCCTGTCGTGCGTGCAAACATCGACAAGCCAACGCCCGTATCCGAAGACGATGTGCAAGCCTTCCTCGGACACATGGACGAAGAAGCGGCTACGCGTCGGAAAACCATTGTTCAGCGCGGCATGCAGCGCGTTGATGAAGAATTGCAGCGCGTCACTGAAGCACGTGAATTGCTCGCGACAGCTGAACTGCTGATTGACCGCGCACTGCGCCCTTTCCTCGGCTTAACGCTGCTGCGTCACAGCATCGCTAGCCCGCTGTGGGCACAGTCACTGAATCTTGCTGAGCGCGTGATTCGCAGCGTCGATTTGATTCGCGCAGCAGAGCTGACCAACGGCGATCGCTCGCAGGTACGTGACGATCTGGAAGACGCGCTAGTGCTCGAACGCATGCCGCGCGAACGCAACGAAGAAGCGGTTTCCAGTCTGCGCGCCCTGCATGACGAGATTGAGGCTTATCTCGAACAGAAAGCGCCAGCACCGCAAAAAGTTGCGCCAAACCCGCAACGCGAAACCGCACGCAATAAACCGCTGCGCGATTATCTGACGCTGGGCGCATGGTTCCGCATCTATAACCGCAAGAACGACGAAACGCACTGGATGCGTCTGCTTGAGCATGAGCGCGACGTCGACTTCATC
Source organism: Pseudomonadota bacterium (assembly GCA_040387055.1). Classification (GTDB taxonomy): domain Bacteria; phylum Pseudomonadota; class Gammaproteobacteria; order Nevskiales; family Nevskiaceae; genus Stenotrophobium. The sequence goes on from JAZKEM010000263.1 coordinate 5,437, forward strand.
GTCTTCGGCGGCTTTGATGCCGACAACAAACTACTGATTCCGCCTTTGGAATTCGAAGAAGATTTGATCAATGGCCGTTCAGAGCCATTAGATCCGCCGCCAGCTTTTGAGACGGCACTGAACGCACATCGTCGCAAGATTACCGATGTCGCTACCGATGCTATTCAGGCAGCTAAAGAGACAATAGAGTCTCAAGTTCACTGAAGAAGCTTCGCGCATCACTCAAAGCGCGAAATCGAGTACTGCCTGCACGCCAGTCTGCACGCTCTTGTTCACCCCGCCGGTCAGCGTGATATCTCCATCCTCATCAGCGCTATCCTCATCTGCTGAACAGGTTGCCGCAACGGTGTAATTGCCGGGCGGCAAAAACGATGCGAAATATTTGTACGTGCCGCCGTCCAAATAAACCCGCGTGCTGGCATACGGGGAATTGGCGCTACCTTCATCGCCCGTCGTGGCACTACTACCTTTATAGACATACACCGCTGGCGCGCAGCCACTCGCGCCCGCTCCTGTCACTGTTCCTTTGATGCTGCCACTTTCATCAGCATTTACCAAACGCAAAGCGGGCTTGAGTTGATAGTCCGTTTCGCCGGTTGCAGGATCACGTACGGATTTACGCAGATCAAAGTCGATGACGTAATTCTGTGTCTCGTCTTTCTCTACCGAGAAGCCGCCCGAAATCGTTAAGCCGTCTTCATCTTCAGATGCCAAGACCAAAGGGATTTTGGTTGTTGGATCGCTCGTTAACGTGATGTATGAATCTGAGCCATCACCACTCGCATTGACCAACAGCGTCATCGAATCATATTTGCCGTCGCGCATTTTCTTGCCACTGATCAAGGGCTCTGTATCACCATCTCTCAGCGCTAACAGATCAATGCTGAGTGGCGTATCGAAGTCGACGGTAAACGCATCCGCGCCGGTCGGCTGAAACGTGACGCCACTGACCTCGACCACCACTTTGCTGGCGCCATCGACTGGCGCATCGGTGACATCCAGATTGACGCTGCCGGTACAGGCTGTGGCGCTGAGCGTCACAGCGACAAGCGCGGTTAGTTTGATCAGCACGCTGGATTGGTTCATCACGTCAGCCCCAACAATAAAACGAGTTACGAATGACAGCTCAATCTGTAGCCCGTTCCCTTAGCTAAAGATTTGGCATTGCCCTAGAGCACTGGACTTACGCAGCACTTTTTACATGCGACAGAATCATGCCCTGCAACTGTGGCAGCAATTGCGGCGGCAAGTCGTGACCCATGCCCTTAATGATTTCCAATTTGGCGCCAGGGATGTATCGCGCAAGGTTATAAGCAGCTGCGACGGGCACCAGCGGATCCTTGTCGCCATGGATCACCAATGTTGGTGCCTTAATCTTTGGCAACAAAGGCATGCGACTACCCGACGCGAGGATCGCTAAGGTCTGTCGCCCCAGCCCTTGCGGATAACTGGCCCGATCAAACGCGCTTTCGACCTTTGCGCGTAGTGCGTCTGCCGACGTTGGATAAGCCGGACTGCCAATCAAGCGCCAAGTCTCCATGCCATGGGCAATCAACGATTCGCGATCCAAGGTCTTGGGACGTTTTACCAAGCGCAACTGTATGCGCAGACTCGGGCTAGGCAGGCTCTTATGACCACTGCTCGACATGATGGAAACAAAGCTACGCACGCGCGCTGCGTGCTTGGCTGCAACAATCTGTCCGATCATGCCGCCCATCGAAATGCCAACGATGTGGGCCGACTGAATCGACAAGGCATCGAGTAGACCGACGGCATCCGCAGCCATATCGTCGAGCTTGTACGGCGCTTTTACTGGCAGACGGAACGTCGACAAAAGACCGGCACTCATCAGCTTGGCTCTGCCCAGATGACCCAAGCGCGTTGAAAGACCGACATCGCGATTGTCGTAACGAATGACGTAATAACCGCCCTGCGCCAAAGCCTTGCAGAACTCGTCTGGCCACTGAATCAACTGGCCACCCAAACCCATGATTAATAGCAGTACGGGATCTTTGGAATTACCAAAAGTTTCGTATTCAAACTCAAGCCCGTTGGCACTGATTCTCGGCATCGTAAAAACCCCAATTGAACTGGGCGTGATTGTTGCATGACCGATTAGGAAGATGAACCAACACGATTAGCTGAATAAACCATTGCTTCCCGCCGCTACTTAGCGACAATGTGCGCCCCCAAGAGTCGTAAGCCTATGCCCAAGTCCATTATCGTCCGCCGCTCCGCCATTCACGGCAACGGCGTATTCGCCGCTCGCAATCTGCCCAAAGGTGAAGAGCTCATTGAGTATCGCGGTCGCAGAATCACTCACAAGCAAGCTGACAAGCACGGCGCCGGCAGCCCAGAAAGCGGCCACACATTTCTGTTCACGCTCAACGATAAATATGTGATCGACGGCGATAACGAAGGCAATGACGCGCGTTGGATCAACCACAGTTGCATGCCCAACTGCCAGCCTTTCATGATTGAAGATGAAAGCGGCAATCTGATCAAAGATCGCGTTGTCATTGAGTCGCTACGCCCGATCAAAGCCGGTGAAGAGCTGACTTATGACTATGGCATCAAGCTGGATGAACGCCACACGCCGCGTTTGAAGAAAATCTGGGAATGCCGTTGCGGCAAACCCAAATGCACCGGCACGATGCTGAAACCGAAACGCGGCTCTGCCAAATAATCATTAATAGGGTGCGCGCAATGCGCACCCTATTGTTTAAATCTTAAGCCCAGCCGCCAGCACGCAGACTAGACAAAGCACGCTTTTCAACCAGCGCGCCAATCAGTTCAGTTGCAACAAACAGCCAGAGCACCACAGGCGCATGGTGGACAACCAAGAAATAAGTCAGCGCTGAAGCCACGGCCAGTCGACCCCAGATATCGGCGCGCACCAAGAAAGAATCCGGGCGCATCAATCGACAGCCATTCCACAAGATGCCGAGAATGCCGGTGAGCACGCAAAACACGGATGTGGTGAGCGGCAAAGGCACATAGGCCGAGGCATCGCCCAACAAGCCAAAGCCCGACAGCAGCAAAGCAGCGTATGCGTTAGAAATTTCAGGGATCGCCAATGGCGCCGTCGCCAATAGATCCACAAATGCCACAACACGCACCCAACCCTGCAATTTTGCCGACGACATTACGCTCTCCAATTTTCGATGCCCGAGTTTAGCCGCATGTGCCCACGCGGCGCTAAACTGTCTGTCTTGATGTGACCATTACAACGTCGAATTGTTCTGCGGAGTTTTCTATGCCAACACCACCTGTGGTTTTTGTTACTGGCGCTACCGCCGGATTTGGCCTAGCGATTACGCGTCGTTTTCTTGCAGACGGCTGCCGCATCGTGATTTGCGGACGTCGAGTAGATCGCCTCGATGCGTTGCAGAAAGAGCTGGGCGATTTGGTCCACGCAATCCCACTCGACGTGCGCGATCGAGAAGACGTTGAAGGCGCTATCGCCTCACTGCCCCCAGCGTTTTCGGATATCGACATCCTCGTTAACAACGCAGGTCTTGCGCTGGGCACCGCTAGCGCAGCACATGCTGAGGTCGATGACTGGGACGTCATGGTCGACACCAACATCAAAGGCTTGATGTACTGCACGCACACAATATTGCCCGGCATGATCGCGCGCGGACGTGGGCATATCGTGAATATTGGCTCCACCGCAGGTGAGTACGCTTACCCAGGCGGCAACGCTTATGGCGGCAGCAAAGCTTTCGTACGCCAGTTCAGTAAAAACCTGCGTGCTGACCTGCTTGGTACGTCCGTGCGAGTGACTTATGTAGCGCCCGGCTTATCGGGCGGCACTGAGTTTTCGCAGGTGCGTTTGAAAGGCGACGAGGCCAAAGCGGCATCGGTGTATCAAGACACCCAACCGCTCTCCGCCGATGACATTGCGGACTCTGTGCATTGGGCCGCAACGCGTCCAGCGCACGTCAACATCAATGAAATTACGCTGATGCCGGTGTGTCAGGCCCCGGGGCCGATGGCAATCCATCGCGGCACAAAAAAGTAAGTACATCGTCCATAAAAAAACCCGGCCAAAGCCGGGTTTTTTTGATTCACAAGCTAAGAACTAAATCTTAGATAGGCTGAATCTTGGTGGCCTGCATGCCCTTAGGACCGCGAGCAGCGACGAACGAAACGCGCTGGCCTTCCTTGAGGGTCTTGAAGCCGGAAGACTGAATTTCACGGAAATGCGCGAAAAGATCTTCACCGCCTGCTTCTGGGGTGATGAAACCGAAGCCTTTAGCTTCGTTGAACCACTTAACGGTACCGGTAGCTACTGCTGACATATAACGACATCCTTTCAAAAAGTTACAGGCAAAGCGCCTGCTGGGATGCAACGATCAAGAAAGTTAGCCGGGACTGACAACAGCACCGTTACGAAAACGGGCACAGATAAACCGCGGGTAAAGAACTGCTTGAAACAATTGCCACGCGATAGTAACACCGATAAATTCAGCCGTCGAATTTAGCCTCACCAATCTTGACCCAGAGGATGCCCGCCCCTACCTTGGGCGCCCTTTTCCTTAAGACCTCGAGAATTCCATGAATTGGCTGATTTACGGTGCCAACGGCTACACCGGCGAACTGATCGCCCGCGAGGCCAAATCACGTGGTATGACACCTATTCTGGCCGGTCGCAATGCCGCCAAAATCGCAGCCTTAGGCAAAGAACTGGGCCTCGAATACCGTGTATTCGGCCTCGGCAGCCCCACCGAAATCAGCAGCCACTTGGGTGGCGTTGGCCTGGTTCTGCACTGCGCAGGCCCCTTCTCGGCGACCAGCGCCCCAATGATCGAGGCCTGCATTCAGGCCAAATCGCATTACCTCGATATCGCGGGCGAGATCAACGTGTTTGAACATGCACAGGCGCAAAACGTGCCGGCGCGCCAAGCCGGTGTGGTGATTTGCCCGGGCGTGGGTTTTGACGTGATCCCGACCGATTGCATCGCAGCCATGCTCAAGCAAGCACTGCCTGATGCCACCAAACTGACGCTGGGCTTCGACTCTCGCTCCGGCTTCTCGCCGGGCACCGCTAAAACCTCAGTCGAAGGGCTAGCACAAGGAGGCAAGATTCGTCGCAACGGCAAAATCGTTTCCGTGCCACTGGCCTACGAAGTTCGCAAAATTGATTTCGGCGATGGCGAAAAGCTGGCGATGACAATTCCTTGGGGCGATGTCTCCACGGCGTATCACAGCACCGGCATTCCGAATGTCGAAGTCTTTATTCCCGGCTCACCGAAGTTGATTGCCAACGCCAAGCGCGCCAACAACATCCGTTGGCTGCTCGGCTTTGCACCGGTGCAGGCTTTCCTCAAGAACCGCATCGGCAAAACCGTGAAAGGCCCGGATACCGCAACACGCGACAAGCTGACGACTTATGTCTGGGGCGAAGTCAGCAACGCGAAAGGCGAGAAGAGAACTGCGCGCATCAAAACCGCGAATGGCTATAGCCTGACCATCACCGGCTCACTTGCGATCACCGAATACTTACTCAAGAACACAGTGCCCGGTGGCGCTTACACGCCTTCTAAATTACTCGGTGCAGATTTGATCACGCGCCTGCCCGGCTCTAGCGCTGTAACGCTGAACTAGTACGGAGTCTCCATGAGAATCATGCATACCATGCTGCGCGTCGGCGATATGGATCGCGCGATCGGGTTTTATAACAACGTGCTGGATATGAAGCTGTTGCGTCGCAAGGATTATCCAGAAGGGAAATTCACCCTCGCTTTCCTCGGCCACCAAAGCGAAGACGACGGCGCTGTGCTGGAACTCACCTACAACTGGGGCGTTGATCGCTACGAAATTGGCACTGGCTATGGCCACATTGCGATTGAAGTAGACGACGCTTACGCAGCTTGCGAGCGCGTCAAACAACGCGGCGGCAAAGTCACGCGCGAGGCGGGCCCGATGAAGCATGGCAGCACGGTGATTGCGTTTGTGGAAGATCCCGACGGTTACAAAATCGAGTTCATTCAGAAAAAGTCCTAACGCTTTTGCAGCTCGTCCTGCAGAAAATCAACGAGGCGATGTTCCAGCCAATAAACCGGCTGGCCCCAGCGCCCACTAGCGACGAAGCCAACGTGCCCGCCACGCGGCGTTAGCTCCAAGGAAACTTGCGGCGCTAACGCTTCTGCACCGGGCGTGATGGTCGGATCCATAAACGGATCATCGACAGAATGCACGATCAGTGTCGGACGCCGAATCGAAGGAATAAACGGCGCGCATTCGCTACGCGCGTAGTAATCCTCGGCATCGGCAAAGCCATTGAGTGGGGCGGTGTAGGCGTTATCCCACTCAATAAAATCTTGTGCCGCATCTGCGAGCTGCAAATTAATTTGCGGCGGCGGTGCGACTTTGGCGTGCTTGCGCCACATCTGCACTTTGAGTTCGCGCAGCATTTTGTTTTGATAGTTGCGTGAAAAACCTTGTCGCAAAACATCAACGCAGGGCCGCAAACGAAACGGCACACTCGCCGCTGCCGCACAATTCACCGGCGCTTGGACTCCCTCTTCACCGATCGCCTTGAGCGTGATATTCCCGCCAAGAGACCAGCCCACCACAGCGAGAAAAGTATCGGGCTCGCGCGCACGCAGAAGATGCAGCAAATAACGTAGATCCGCCGTATCGCCTTGGTGATAAGACTTAAGCAGGCGATTAGGCTCCGGCCCAGCACCACGCAACTGCAACATCACAGTACGCCAACCCGCAGCATTCAGCTTTTGCGCGGTGCCACGCAAATACTTGGAATCAAAACTGCCCGTGAGCCCATGCACCAACACCGCCAATGGCGTGCCGGGTGCAGCAGCGCCACTCCAACCGAGATCGACAAAATCGCCGTCAGGCAATTCCAATCTCTCACGGCGAATTTCCAGCGCCGGCAATGGCCGCAGCAGTGCTGGAAAAAGAGTTTGCAGGTGCGCACCACCCATCCAACGGTGAGCAACAAACGGTGCTTCCAAAATCCGCCCAAACTCTTTAGCGCTATCCGCCATTCATCACTCCAGAATTATTTTTGCTGGCGGTAAAGATTGCCCCAAAGCACCCCCTCTGCAAATTTTCAGGGGTCAGGACATTATCCCAACAATCTGGGTGCGCTTACGGAATTGCGGAGCTCAAACTCATTCGCCGCGTCATTTATGCCGAGCAAGTTTTATGGCATGCCCGCCCGATACCGCTGTGAGCAGCGGGCCACATCGCACTGCAAAATAAAATCGAATGAATCTCGAATTAAATTTTTCGTCCTTGATGCCAGCAAAAAATCCATGCCTTACAGTGCATTGGACAGAAAGCGATGTTGAAAGCGCTTTTGTCCTACACCTAATAGAGTTGTTATCAAAATTCGTGCCAGCATAGAATCGTGACGTTCCTCACGTTCAGTAAATTTGCGGCCCAATGAAGCAGTCCCTCGGCCTCCGTCTCGGCCAAAGTCTCGCGATGACCCCAGCCTTGCAACAGGCGATTCGCCTATTGCAGCTGTCGAGTCTCGATCTCCAGCAGGAAATCCAGCAGGCCCTAGATGCCAACGTGATGTTGGAGCGCGACGAGGATGACCTTCCATCAGACGACCCCTTAGGCGAGCCCGTTGGTGAATCATCCTCGGCCGATGAGCCCATGCTCAAGGAAGTCGATGGTGCCGCCGAGATCTCCGAAGAGATGCCGGTAGACGCCGATTGGAGCGAGGTCTACGACGACTTCTCGCCCAGCAGCAAAAGCAGTAGCGACAACGATGAGCTGGAAGACTATCAGCGCGCCAATCAACACAACGCGACGAGTCTGCGCGAACACTTGATGGAGCAGTTAGATCTAGCGCCGCTGAATGATGTCGATCTACAAATCGCCGCCAATCTCGTCGACGCCGTTAATGACGACGGTTACCTAGAGGATTGGGCCGATATCAGTGAGCGCCTTTGCGCAGAGCTGAAGGTAAAACGCACGCACATCGAAGCAGTGTTGGCGCTGGTACAAAACTTTGATCCGCCCGGCATTGCAGCGCGCGATCTAGGCGAATGTCTGCGTTTGCAGTTGCAACAGTTAGCGCCCGATACGCCGGGGCTAGATGCCGCACTGCAATTAATCACCAAACATCTCGCAGTGCTGGGCCGACGTGATGTGCAAATCATTGCCAAAGCCACCGGCCTCAAGCACGACGTCATCATTGAAGCGCTGGCTTTGATCCGCACGCTGCAGCCGCATCCCGGCCGGCCGTTTCAGCCTCATGAGAGCAACTACATTGCACCGGATGTGCACGTCAGCAAGCACAACGGCCGCTGGCGGGTTTCGTTAAACCCGGAACATTCGCCAAAGCTGCGGGTCAATAGTTACTACCAAGGCTTCATTAAGAGGGCAGATACCTCTCGTGATCAGCTCATGCTGAAACAACATTTGCAGGAAGCTCGCTACTTTATCAATAGCTTAGAAGCGCGCAACGAAACGCTTTTACGCGTTGCGCAATGCATAGTTGAAGAACAGCGCGCTTTCCTAGATTATGGAGACGAGGCAATGCGTCCGCTGGTGTTGCGAGACGTGTCCGAGCAGCTGGGGATTCATGAGTCCACTGTTTCAAGAGCTACAGCCAATAAGTTCATGCTCACGCCACGTGGGCTGTACGAACTCAAGTATTTCTTTTCCAGCCACGTCCAAACCACTCAAGGTGGCGTGTGCTCAGCTACAGCGATCCAGGCCATGATCAAACGCCTGATCGCGGGGGAAGATGTCACCAGCCCCCTTTCCGACTCGACCATCGCCGACCTGCTTTTGAAAGAAGGCATTCAAGTTGCGCGTCGCACGGTCGCTAAATACAGGGAGGGGCTACACATCCCGCCCTCACACGAGCGTAAACCATCGCTGGCATAAGGCCGGCGAATCACAGAAGGAGGCATCGATGAATCTCAACATCTCCGGCCATCATCTCGACTTAACCCCGCCACTGCGCGAGTACGTCAAAGAAAAACTAAAGCGCGTAGAGCGACACTTCGATCACCTGATCAGTGCAGAAATCATTCTCACGGTCGAGAAACTGCAGCAGAAGGCGGAAGCCACCATCCACGCCAGTGGCGCCAATCTGCACGCAGCAGCAGTGGCAGAAGACATGTACGCGGCCATCGACATGCTCAGCGACAAGCTGGATCAGCAGACACGCAAGCACAAGGAAAAGCTGCGTGACCACCACAATCACGAGGCGCACAAGCGCATGGCTGTACAGTAAGATGTAGGTCTCAAAGGCCCGGTCGCAAGGCCGGGCCTTTTTTATTTCATTTGATTCACCAAAATCAAAGTTTGTGAGGAGTTTTTTTAGATGAAGCTCAACGAAATTCTGGGCGCCGACCGTGTGGTATCCGGCGGCACCTACACCAGCAAAAAGAAGGTCCTCGAAGACCTCGCGCGCCTGCTTAGCAAGGGCGCATCTGGCGTTGATGCAAACGACATTCTCACCAGCCTCTCCTCACGCGAAAAGCTCGGCAGCACCGGCCTTGGTCATGGCGTCGCAATTCCACACGGCCGCATGGGCGGCGTTGAAGGCAGCGTTGGCGCTTTCATGCGCCTCAAGCACCCGCTTGATTACGATGCACACGATGGCCTCGGAGTTGATCTCGTATTCGGCCTGCTCGTTCCGCAGAACGCGACCGAAGCCCATTTGAAGCACCTCGCAGCCATCGCCGAAATGTTCTCAGACGAAGTATTCTGCAAGAAACTCCGCGAAGCTGGCGACGATGCCTCGCTGTTCGCGCTGCTCAACAGCTTTAAGCCGGGCAATTAAGGTCAGCGCGTAAGCGCGACGCCCACGATCAAGGTCTAAAGTTTCGTTACAAAAATACGGTTAATAGTTAATTAATCGATATTTAATAACACTCTTTAAACACTAACGGCCATAGCGGGCCACCCCGCTTGGTGCCGCCGCCTCCCATCCACCGAGCGACGCGCAACCTTGAGCACCATCGCCACCACCACAAGCTCCACCACGCTACATGGCGTGTTTATGGAGATGTATGGGCTCGGCGTTTTGCTATCCGGCCCCAGCGGCGTCGGCAAAAGCGAATTGGCACTTGAGTTGTTGACCCGCGGTCATCGTCTGGTTGCTGACGATGCGACCGATTTCAACCGTGATGACAACGACGAGCTGCAAGGCCATTGTCCGCCGCTACTCAGCGGTTTTCTTGAAGCTCGCAGTCTCGGCATTCTCAATGTCGAAAAAATGTTTGGCGCCGCCAGCATGCTCAGCGCACATCGACTGGATTTGGTGATCCGTTTGGAATTCCACCACGAGATGTTGGCACCACTAGAACGTCTGGAAGGTCGCCGCGGCAGCGTGCGTTTGTTCGACATCGAAGTACCGGAAATCTCCATTCCGATTCGCCTCGGGCATAATCTAGCCGTGCTGGTCGAAGCCGCTTGTCGCGATCTCAAATTAAGACAAACGGGTTATCGCGCCGACGAAGATTTTTCGGCGCGCCAGCTACAAGCCATTCACGAATCCAACAACCAGGCCGACACAGACTAAGTCATGCAACTCGTCATCATCAGCGGACTCTCAGGCGCCGGTAAAACGGTGGCGCTGAAACAGTACGAAGATCTCGGCTACTACTGCATCGATAATCTTCCGCTCGCGCTGGTCGCGAACATGGCTGAGCGCACGCTCCACACCATGGAGAAACGCTACGAGCTTCTTGCAGTAGGCATTGATGCGCGTGAGAGTCCGGACGAGATTGCGTTGTTTCCAAAGTATCTCGACAGCCTGCGTGAGCGGGATGTGACCATTCGCGTTGTGTTTCTCAATGCCGATGAACAGGTATTGCTACACCGCTATTCCGATACGCGCCGTAAGCATCCGCTATCCGACAACAGAACATCTTTGCTCGAAGCAATTCGAAAAGAAGTAAAACTGTTAGAGCCAATCTCCACAATTGCCGATTCCATCATCGACACCTCGCGACTCAATCTGCATGAGTTACGCGAAAAGGTGCTGGAACAATCCTTAGGCGCCGGCGCTGGAAAATTGTCTGTGCAACTGATGTCTTTTGGCTTCAAACACGGCGCACCGGCAGAAGCCGACTTTGTGTTTGATGTGCGTTGCCTGCCAAACCCGCATTGGGAACCTACGCTGCGCGGCATGACAGGCCGCGATGAGGCAGTCGCCAAATGGCTGGAACAACATCCGCAAGTACAAAAGATGACCAGCGATATCCGCACCTTCCTTGAGAGCTGGATGCCGGAATATCAGAAGCAAGATCGCGCTTATCTCACCATTGCCATCGGTTGCACAGGCGGCAAACATCGCAGCGTCTATCTCGTCGAAAAGCTGGCCAAGCATTTCGGCAAACGCTTTGATCACATCATCATCAAACATCGCGAAAGCTGGGAAAACCAAGGCCTGCGCGATGCTGAGGAAAAGAAATGACTGTAGGGCTGTTGCTAGTAACGCACGGCAAGCTTGGCCGCCATCTACTCGACACCATGACCGAGATGATGAGCGGCACACTGCCCTTGCAGCACGACACGCTGGAAGTGCGCCGAGTGCAATCGCCTGAAGCCATGTTGGCTCAAGGCACTAAAACCATTGAGCGTCTAGATAGTGGTGCTGGCTTGCTGATTCTGACTGATGCATTCGGCTCTACACCCAGCAATATCGCCAATAAATTAGCTGCGGAATCCAATGCTCGCGTCATTGCTGGCGTTAATCTGCCGATGCTGGTGCGCATCTTTAATTACCCAAAACTAAGCCTCGATGAGTTGGCGAAAATCGCCGTCGAAGGCGGACAGCGCGGCATCGTGATGTGCCCGCGTCATAACGAATAATAAAGGGACAAGACCGTGGAAAAATCCGTCGAAATTATTAATAAACTTGGCCTGCATGCACGCGCTGCGGCCAAGCTTGTCACGCTTGCAAGCAAGTTCTCCGCTGACATCCGCGTACGCAAAGAGAGCCGCGAAGTCAGTGGCAAAAGCATCATGGGCGTGATGATGCTGGCCGCCGCCAAAGGCAGCACGATCACACTTATTGCTGAAGGCGATGATGCGCAGCAAGCACTGGATGAAATTGAAGCGTTGATTGCCGATCGTTTCGGCGAAGAAGGCTGATGCCAGCATGAGTCTCTGGCTCTCAGGCATTGGCGTCTCTCGCGGAATCGCGATTGCCCGCGTGCAGAAAATGCACGGCGGCGATCTCGAAGTGCCCGAGTACACGCTGCCCGAAAGCGAAATAGAACAAGAAGTCTCTCGCTTCTACGGCGCACAACGCCGCGCGCGTGATCAGCTGCGCGAAGTGCGCCAGCAAATTCCAGGCGGCACGCCGGGTGAAATCGCCGCATTCATCGACACCCATTTGTTGATGATGGAAGACCGCTCACTGACCGTAGCGGTGGTTGCACTGATTCGCGAACACGGCATCAATGCAGAAGCGGCTTTGCGCCGCCAGCGTGATGGGCTCGTCGCCGTGTTTGAGCAGATGGATGATCCTTATCTGCGCACGCGCAAGGATGACGTTGATCATGTGGTTGCGCGTATTCAGCGCATCCTGCTGAAAAGCGAACGCCAGATCGCGCCGAAGGCCGAAGGCTCCGAGCCTTTCATCATGGTCTCGGATGACATTACGCCAGCCGATATTATTTTACTGTCGCAGCAAAACGTCGCTGCATTCATCACCGAATACGGCGGTCCGCTTTCGCACACGGCCATTCTTGCGCGCAGCCTTGGCATTCCCGCAATTGTTGGTTTGCGTGACGCACGCAAACTGCTGCGAGAAAACGAAACCGTCATCGTTGACGGCGAAGCCGGTCACGTGCTCGCCGATCCCGACGCCAAAGCGCTGGACTTCTATCTGCGCAAGCAGGAAGACCAGGCGCAATATCGTCGTGATCTGGTCAAGCTCAAAGGCAAGGCAGCGATCTCGCAAGACGGCGTCAAAATTCATCTGCTCGCCAATATCGAGCTACTGGAAGACGCCGCCGAAGCCATCGCCAATGGTGCCGAAGGCATCGGCCTCTACCGCACTGAATTCCTCTACATGAATCGCAAAGGCTTGCCGAGCGAAGAGGAACAGTACGAAGCCTACTCACGCATCGTCGCCGCCGTGCAGGGCCCAATCACGATTCGTACGTTGGACCTTGGCGCAGACAAACAAGTCGACAGCGGTCGCAGCAACGGCCCCACGCCGAACAATCCAGCACTGGGCCTGCGCGCAATTCGCCTTTGTCTGAAAGAACCAGAATTGTTCCGCGTGCAAGTTCGCGCACTGCTGCGTGCTTCCGCACACGGCAAAGTGCAAATCATGTTGCCGATGATTTCCAATCTTCAGGAATTCCGCCAATCGCAACATCTCATCGAAACCGCTCGCGAAGAACTGCTTAACGAAGGCTATAAAGTTGCCGATGAGGTTCCGATCGGCGCCATGATCGAAGTCCCAGCCGCCGCAATCGCAGCACCGATGCTCGCGCGCCACTCGCGCTTCTTCTCGATCGGCACCAACGACTTGATCCAGTACACGCTGGCCATCGATCGCGTGGACGACGAGGTCAACTATCTCTACGACCCACTGCATCCGGCAGTGCTTCGCTTAATTCATATGACGATTGAAGCGGGCGTGCAAGCAGGCATCCCTGTTGCAATGTGCGGTGAAATGGCGGGCGATCCGCGCTACACGCGATTGCTGTTGGGCTTGGGGCTGACGGAATTCTCGATGCATCCAGCTAACGTGCTGGAGATCAAGCGCATCATTATTGAATCGAACATTGGCGAGCTTCAGCGCAAGGTGAAGCAATTGCTGCTTTCATTGGATCCGGTTGAAATGCGCGATCTGATTGATGATCTGGACGCTTAAGCAAGCTACATGACTGATGGGCCAGTGCGCCGCCTTGCGGCGTAGCTGCTGCCTGTTTTTATTGAGATGGCGTGTTTCGCGCTATGGCGCGAGTTACCTTTCTTTGCTGGTGCAAAGAAACGTAACCCAAAGAAAGCACCTCTAAAAGCAAATCCACTTGTGCCTTTCAGCTTTTAGCACCCGAATGTGGTTCTGGCTGCTGCTCCCAATGCGATAAAAAAGTGCCCCTCACACTTTTTACATGCCGATGGATGGAGCACGCCATCGTGCTAACTGCTTACTTGAGAACAGCAAGAGTGGCTTTGCTTTTAGAAACGTTTTCTTTCGTGAGTTTCTTTGACGTTAATCAAAGAAAGTTACCCGCGCCTCAGCGCGGAACACACAACATCCGAGCAGAACCGAAAGAGTTACGCCGCAAGGCGGCGAACTAATCTAACGCAGACGACTAAATTACGATCTCGCCTTTGAGATAAGGCTGCACTTTCCCAGACATCCAAACTCGCTCACCATCCAACTCGCAAGCGAATCGCGCACCACGCATAGAGAGTTGCACGGCATTGAACCGTGTTTTACCTAGGCGCTCAGCCCAATAAGGCACCAGCAAACAGTGTGCAGAACCCGTTGCAGGATCTTCATCAATACCCATGCCCGGCGCAAAGAACCGCGATACGAAATCTTCATCGGCATTTCGGCCAGGCGCAGTTACCACTACGCCCATCTCCGTCAGCTTGCGCAGCTCACGCATGTCTGGCGCAAGGTCGGCAACGGTCTTGGCATCTTCGTAAATCGCGAAGTATTTATTGCCGATGCGCTGCAAATCCTCTGGCAACACGCTCAAGCCTTTCAACAAGGCATTAGGCACATCTTCCAAAGGCTCTGGCATGCGCATGGGCAATGCCAACCACAGTGCATCACCACGTTTTTCGAGGGTGAGAATGCCTGCCTGCAGCGTGCGAAAACGAATCGTGTTTGATTGATGCCCAAGCTCATTCAGCAACACATGACCGCTCGCGAGTGTGGCGTGACCACAGAGTTCTATCTCTTGCGTCGGCGTGAACCAACGCAATAGATAATCGGCTGCACCCGTTTCATCGCGAACGAAAAACGCTGTTTCAGGTTGATTGTTTTCTGCAGCGATGGACTGCATCGCTGCATCTGGCAACCACTCGCTGAGCGGACACACGCCTGCTGGGTTGCCTGTAAATTTTTGCTCAGCAAAAACATCAACAACGTATAGCGGAAATGTTTGGATCATGCTCAAGCGCTCGCTTTAGCTTCCCGCAATCGTCATGCGATCAATCAGGATTGAACCCGTGCGTGTGTTGCTAAACGGATCAACGTCGTTGCCAATGGCCTGAATGCCCTTGAAGATGTCGAGCAGATTGCCAGCGATGGTGAGCTCCTGCACGGGATACGCGATCTCGCCGTTCTCAACCCAGAAACCTGCAGCACCGCGGGAGTAATCGCCGGTGACGCCGTTGACGCCCTGCCCCATCAACTCGGTCACGATCAGGCCAGTGCCCATGTCGCTGACCAGTTGCTGAAAATTCTTATCGCCAGTTTTAGCGATGAGATTGAAGATACCGCCTGCATTGCCTGTGGTCTGCAAACCCAGCTTGCGTGCTGAGTAGCTGCCGAGCAGCCAGCCTTGCAGCACGCCTTGATCAACCAACACGCGTTCGCTCGTGGCGACGCCTTCGTTGTCGTAAGCGCTGCTACCTGCGCCGCGAAGAATGAAAGGCTTTTGCGTGAGCGTGACCAACGGCGAGAACACCGGCTGTCCCAGCTTATCGAGCAGGAAACTGGCCTTGCGATACAACGAGCCACCCGAGATCGCGCCAGCGAAATGCCCGAATAATCCGCGTGCGAGTTCCGGTACAAATAGTACGGATGCTTGCTGCGTTTCAATTTTGCGTGCGCCAAGACGCGCGACAGTACGCTCGCCTGCCTTGCGGCCGATGTCTTGCGCACTCATCAGGTCGCTCGCACGACGTGCATTCGAGTACCAGTAGTCGCGCTGCATCACTTCAGCCTGCGTTGCGATCACAGCACAGCTGAGGCTGTGTTGCGTTCCGCTGCGACCGCCAAAAAAACCATGCGTGTTGGCCATCATCGAAACGCCGCGATGCGTGTTGACACTCGCGCCTTCGCTTTGCGTGATGCGCGAATCAACCGCGAGTGCTGCAGCTTCACATTCGCGCGCAAGATCAACTGCGCTTTCTGCGTTGATGTCCCAATGATGATCAAGATCCAGATCCGGGAACTCGCGCGCCATCAGCGCGGCATCTGCGAGTCCATTGCATGGATCTTCGCCTGTCACTTTGGCAATGGCGCATGCCGCTGCCACTGCGCTGGCGATGCCCGCGTCAGACAAATCGCCAGTGCTGGCGTTACCTTTGCGCTGACCGAAGTACACGGTGATGCCCATGTCGCGGTCGTGTTGAAACTCAACACTCTCAACTTCACCTTTGCGAACGCCGACGGTAAGTCCGCGGCTGATCGAAATACTGGCTTCAGCTTGGGTGGCGCCTGCACGCTTGGCGGTTTCGAGCGCCTGCTGCAATTGCGGCGACAGCTCGGTAGGTTTGGGCAGACTTAAATCAGGCGAGTTTTGCATGGCGTAGAGACAAAAAGCGGGCGTGCAGCTTACCATCGAATTTATAGCCCCTTCGCTGATCTCTGATGGCTCTCAACGTTCTCACTCGCAAGGCTGGTCCGGTGTTCTTCGTGACGATCAATCGTCCTGAAGCGCGCAATGCCGTTGATCGCCCGACTGCCGAGGCACTGGCCGAAGCCTTCCGCGCTTTTGATGCGGATGACAGCCTCAAGGTCGCCGTTCTTCATGGCGCTGGCAAACACTTTTGCGCAGGCGCAGATCTCAAGGCCGTGGCCTCTGGCGATCCAGCGCGCGGGAATCGCATTGACACTGAGGGCGACGGGCCAATGGGACCGTCGCGCATGCAACTGTCCAAGCCAGTGATTGCTGCGATATCCGGCTTCTGCGTCGCAGGCGGCCTGGAGTTGGCCTTATGGTGTGATCTGCGTGTGGCTGATGAGACTGCGCAGTTCGGCGTGTTCTGTCGCCGCTTTGGCGTGCCCCTGATTGATGGCGGCACGGTGCGCCTACCGCGCGCCATTGGCATGAGCCGGGCCATGGACATGATTCTGACCGGCCGCGCCGTGGCTGCGCCTGAGGCCCTGTCCTTCGGCTTGGTGAACCGTCTGGCTGAATCCGGGTCTTTATTGGCCTCAGCGGAAAAGCTGGCCTTGGAAATCGCCGCATTCCCCCAATTATGTATGCGCAACGACCGCCGCTCGGCTTTTGACCAGTGGGGTCTGGATGAAAACGCTGCTCTACGCCATGAATTTGGCCTGGGCCTACAAACCCTGCAGTCCGGCGAAACGGTTCAGGGCGCAACCCGATTCACCAGCGGCACGGGTCGCCACGGAACGTTCAAGGACTGAACACTAGGAGTTGAGATGAAACTGCCGGCCTACAAAAACCTGCCGCATGGCATTACCTGCATCGACACCGAGCAGCAACGCCAAGGCATGGCCGCCTGTTATTTGATTCGCCATGAAGGCATGGCCGCGATCATCGAATGCGGCACCGCGCACAGCGTGCCATCACTGCTGGCACTGCTCGACAAAAAAAGCATTCCGCGCGATCAAGTGGCTTATGTGATGCCGACGCATGTGCATCTCGATCACGCCGGTGGCGCTGGCGCCCTGATGCAAGCGCTGCCCAACGCCAAGCTGGTGATGCATCCACGCGGCGCGCCGCACATGATTAATCCTGCAAAGCTGCTGGCAGGCGCGACGGCTGTTTACGGCGCTGCTGCTGTGCAAAAAATGTATGGCGACATGGTGGCGGTGCCTGAGTCACGCGTGATCGTCGCGGAAGATGGTTTCAAGCTTGACCTGAATGGCCGCGAGCTGGAGTTCATCCACACGCCGGGTCATGCAGGCCATCATTACAGCATCTGGGACTCACTGAGCCGCGGCTTCTTCACTGGCGATACTTTTGGTTTGTCGTATCGCGAGTTTGATGGTCCGGATGGTCCTTGGTTATTTCCAACCACAACGCCGGTGCAGTTTGATCCGCAGGCTTGGGATAAAACGATTGATCGTTACTTATCGTTTTCACCACAGCGCATGTATCTCACGCACTACGGCGTGGTCGACAACGTGACTCAATTGGCTGAAGGCCTTCGCAAAGGCATCCGTCAATACGTACAGATCGCTCAGACGCTAGCGCGTTCGCCACATCGTCATCTGATGATCAAAGAAGCACTGATGAAGCAGGCCCTGCATGAATTGGCGGCTCGTGATTGTGACCTGCCAGAACTGCGTTGCCGCATGCTGTTGGAAGCCGATATGGAGCTCAATGCTCAAGGCCTAGGCGTTTGGCTCGACAAGCAGCTGAAAGCAGCTTGAGAAAGTATTCGTAGGGTGCGCACTGCGCACCCTACGAATAGAAATCTGTAGCAAACAAAAAAGGGCGCCAGAGGCGCCCTTTTTTACATCTTTAAACTGAGATTACTCAGCTTTAGCATCAGCCGGAGCCGCGCCAGAACGATCAACCAACTCGACGTATGCCATCGGAGCGTTGTCGCCAGGGCGGAAGCCGCAGCGCAGGATGCGGGTGTAACCACCCGGACGTGCGTTGAAGCGAGGGCCGATATCATTAAACAGTTTGGTCACTGCATCGCGGTCGCGCAAACGCGCGAACACAAGGCGGCGGTTGGCGAGCGTATCGTTCTTAGCGCGCGTGATCAGCGGCTCAGCAATACGGCGCAGTTCTTTCGCCTTAGGCACCGTGGTGCGAATCAGTTCGTGCGTGAACAACGCAACGGTGACCGCCTGCATGGTGGCTTTGCGGTGACTAGGGCTACGGCCGAAAGCGCGGCCTGACATTCCGTGACGCATGGTTCTATTCCTTCAATCTTTCTTAGGCGGCGGCTTTGGGTGAAGACCAGTTTTCTAGCTTCATGCCCAACTCAAGATCATGCGCCTTGAGCGCTTCCTTGATTTCGTTGAGTGACTTCTTGCCGAGGTTCGGCGTCTTCATCAGTTCCATCTCGGTGCGCTGCACGAGGTCGCCGATGTAGTAAACATTTTCTGCTTTGAGGCAGTTGGCCGAACGAACGGTGAGTTCCAGATCGTCGATTGGACGGAACAGGATCTGCGCCAGTTCTTTCTTGCCAGAAGCTGCAACGGTGGTTGCGGCTTCAGCTTCCAGATCAACGAACACAGCCAGCTGGTCGCGCAGAATGCGTGCGGCCAAACGAACTGCTTCAGCTGAGTCGATGCCGCCGTTGGTGTCAACGTCGAGCACGAGTTTGTCGAGGTCGGTGCGCTGTTCAACGCGAGCGCGTTCAACTGCGTAGCTGACGCGACGAACTGGGCTGTAGGAAGCGTCCAAACGGAGCGCGCCAACAGCATGGCTTTCGTCTTCACGTGTCAGGCTTGCAGCCGGCACATAACCACGACCGCGGGTGACCTTGAGGGTCATGTTGAGCTTGCCGCCGGTCAGATGCGCGAGCACCAGATCAGGGTTAACAATTTCAACGTCGTGATCGAGTTTGATGTCGCTAGCTTTGACTACGCCCTTGCCGGATTTCTCCAGACGCAGGGTAGCTTCTTCACGCGAGTGCATACGGATAGCGATGTTCTTGATGTTCAGCAGGATGTCGATGACATCTTCCTGCACGCCTTCGATTGCGCTGTATTCGTGCACAACACCGTCGATCTGAACTTCGGTGATAGCCGCGCCAGGGATCGAGGACAGCAGGATGCGGCGCAGAGCGTTGCCCAGCGTGTGGCCAAAGCCGCGTTCCATTGGTTCCAATACAACGCGTGAGCGATGTTCGGAAACGGCTTCGACTTCCACCAAACGGGGTTTCAGCAAATCGGCGACAAAATTCTGCATGTACGATTACCTCAAAAGCGAATAAAAACCGATTACTTGGAGTACAACTCGACAACCAAGCTTTCGTTGATGTCCGGCAGAATCTGGTCGCGGGTCGGGAGCGCTTTGAAAGTGCCTTTCAGGCCCTTTTCATCAACGTCGATCCAATCCGGCATGCCAGCCTGCGTGGCGATCGAGAAGGATTCAGCAATACGCGTCTGGTTACGCGATTTTTCGCGAATCGACACAACGTCGCCAACCTTGACCTGGTAGGACGCAATGTTGACGCGCTTGCCATTCACTTCGACGGCGCCGTGGCTGACCATCTGACGTGCTTCCGAACGCGTGCGGCCGAAGCCCATGCGATAGATCACGTTATCCAGACGCTGTTCCAGCATCAGGAGCAGGTTGAAGCCGGTTGCACCCTTCTGGGTGGTCGCCTTCACGTAGTAGTTGTGGAACTGACGTTCCAGCACACCGTACATCTGCTTCAGCTTCTGCTTTTCGCGCAGCTGACCAGCGTAATCGGACAGACGTGGCTTACGCGCGCCGTGCTGACCAGGAGGTGTGTCGAGTTTGCACTTGCTGTCAAGCGAACGAGCACGGCTCTTCAGAAGAAGATCGGTGCCGACGCGGCGGGACAGTTTGCACTTGGGGCCAATATAACGTGCCATGATTTTTCTCTCCCTTAGACGCGACGGCGCTTAGGCGGACGGCAGCCGTTGTGCGGGATCGGGGTAACGTCAGTGATGTTGATAACTTTGAAGCCAGCTGCGTTGAGTGAACGCACAGCTGATTCACGACCTGGGCCAGGGCCCTTGACGCGAACTTCGAGGTTCTTCACGCCATGTTCAGCAGCAGCGGTAGCAGCTTTTTCAGCGGCAACCTGTGCAGCAAACGGCGTGCTCTTGCGCGAGCCCTTGAAACCGGCAGCGCCAGCAGTCGACCACGACAGGGTGTTGCCCTGACGGTCGGTGATCAGAATGATCGTGTTGTTGAACGATGCGTGGATATGAGCCACGGCGTCGGTAACATTCTTTTTGACGCGCTTGCGCTTTGCAGCGGCAGCAGCGTTAGGTGCGGTAGCCATATTTATTAACCAGTCTTCTTAACGGCGCGGCGCGGGCCCTTACGGGTGCGTGCGTTGGTGCGGGTACGCTGACCGCGCACTGGCAGACCACGGCGATGACGCGTACCGCGGTAGCAACCGAGGTCCATCAAACGCTTGATGCTCATGGACACTTCGCGGCGCAGATCGCCTTCCACGATGAACTTAGCGACTTCTGCACGCAGCTTATCCAGCTCCGCTTCAGTCAAAGTACGAATCTGAGCCGTCGGAGCGATGCCCGAGCCTGCACAGATCTTCTTGGCGCGGGTAGCGCCTACGCCGTAGATTGCACGGAGTGCAATGACGGTGTGTTTCTTATCCGGGATGTTAACGCCCGCGATACGTGCCATGGTAAAACCTCAAATTCTCGCGCGAAGCCGCGCAGTTTAACTGAACTACCGAGCCCTATACAAGCTAAGACTCAGCCAGCATTAACCCTGACGCTGCTTGTGACGCAGGTCGGTGCAGATGACACGGACCACACCATTACGGCGGATCACTTTGCAATTCCGGCAGATTTTCTTGACCGAAGTGCGGACTTTCATGGGGAAACCTCTACTTTCGTATATCTATGCCGCGATTAATTCGCAGCGTTCGGGCCCAGCGATTTCAGATTGGCCTTTTTCATCAGGCCCTCGTACTGGTGTGACATCAAGTGCGCTTGCAGCTGCGCCATGAAATCCATCACCACCACAACCGTAATCAGCAGCGAGGTGCCGCCGAAGTAGAACGGAACATTCCAAGTCGTTGTGAGGAACTCAGGAACCAAGCACACCACCGTGATGTACAGAGCGCCGATAACCGTCAAACGAGTCAACACTTGATCGATGTACTTGGCGGTCATCGCACCAGGACGAACGCCCGGAATGAATGCGCCAGACTTCTTCAGATTTTCAGCGGTTTCGCGAGAATCAAACACCAGCGCGGTGTAGAAGAAGCAGAAGAAAATAATCATGAATGCGTACAAAACCGTGTACAGCACCTGGCCCGGCGACAGTGCGTTAGCAATCTGCTGCAGGAAACCGCTCTGACCTTCGCCGAAGAAACGAACCATCGACGCAGGGAACAAAATAATGCTCGAAGCGAAGATTGGCGGGATAACGCCAGCCATGTTCAGCTTCAGTGGCAAATGTTGAGTCTGTGCAGCAAACAACTTACGACCCTGCTGGCGACGAGCGTGGTGTACTGGAATGCGGCGCTGAGCGCGCTCAACAAACACAACACCCCAAGTCACGATCACAGCAAGTGCGAAGATGATCAGCACCTGCAAGCCGTTCATCGAGCCTTCGCTAACCAGCTGCGCGGTTGAAGCCAAAGCGCGCGGCATGTCTGCAACGATACCGGCGAAAATGATCATCGACATACCGTTGCCGATGCCGCGTTCGGTGATCTGCTCACCTAACCACATCAGGAACATCGTGCCGGTCACCAAGCTCACAGCAGCAGTAAAGATAAATGCGAAGCCTGGGCTGTATGCAACGCCGCTCTGCTGCAATGCATAGGCTGCTGCAATAGATTGGAACGTAGCCAATGCCAACGTGCTGTAACGCGTGTACTTCGTGATCGTGCGACGGCCCGCTTCGCCTTCTTTACGCAGTTCTTTCAGTGACGGCACAACTGCGGTAAGCAGCTGAATGATGATCGACGCCGAAATGTAGGGCATGACGCCCAGTGCAAAGAGTGAGAAGCGATGCAAAGCACCACCAGAGAACATGTTGAACATGTCCAGAATGGTGCCCTTCTGCTGATCAAACAACGCAGCCAACTGAGCAGAGTCAATACCCGGAACCGGGATGTAGCTGCCAATACGGAAGACAACGATTGCAGCGAGCAAGAAGAACAGACGGCCGCGGACCTCTCCAAGTTTGGAGACGTCAGGAACCATGCTGCTACCTGCTGCTGGAGTCTTTGCCATGTCTGCTATTACTCTGAGATCGTGCCGCCGGCGGCAGCGACAGCTTCGCGCGCACCCTTGGTTGCGCCAATGCCTTTGAGCGTAACTGCACGTTCAATCTTGCCGCTCTTAACGAGCTTGACTGACAACATGTCGTGACGGATTACGTTCTCGGCTTTCAGAGCGACGAGATCAATTTCCGTTGCCTTCATCTTGTTCAGATCAGACAGGTTGATTTCTGCAGTCGAACGAGCGATGGCTGAGTTAAAGCCGCGCTTAGGCAGACGGCGTTGAATCGGCATCTGGCCGCCTTCAAAACCAACCTTGCCACGGCCGCCCTTACGAGCGCGCTGACCTTTGTGACCGCGACCTGCGGTCTTGCCCATGCCGGAACCGATACCGCGAGCAACGCGGAAGCGGGCCGTCTTGGCGCCTTTAGCAGGCTTGATGGTATTCAGTTTCATCTCAAACAACCTCTTCAATCTTGAGCATGAACGAAACCTTGTTCACCATGCCCATGTTTTCAGGGGTGGCGGCAATGGTTACCGTCTGGTGCATACGCTTGAGGCCGAGGCCACGAACGCAGGCTTGGTGATTCGGCAGGCGCTTGGCCAAGCTGCGAATCAGCGTCAATTTAACTTGCTTGTTGCTCATGCCAGGATCTCAGCGAGAGTCTTGCCGCGCTTAGCAGCAACGTCTGAAGGAAGATTCATCTTCGACAGAGCATTCAGCGTGGCGCGAACCATGTTGATCGAGTTACGTGAACCCAGCGACTTCGCCAGCACGTTCTGTACGCCAGCAACTTCGAACACAGCGCGCATCGCGCCACCAGCAATAACGCCGGTACCTTCCGAAGCTGGGCGCATGAACACGCGAGTAGCGCCGTGTACACCCCAAATTTCATGCTGCAGCGTGCCGGCCTTGAGAGGCACGGTGATCATGCTGCGCTTAGCCTGTTCCATCGCCTTAGCGATAGCGGCTGGAACTTCGCGAGCCTTGCCGTAGCCGAAGCCAACGCGACCTGCGCCGTCGCCGACAACCGTCAGCGCCGTGAACGTGAACTGCTTACCGCCCTTAACGGTCTTGGAAACGCGGTTGACTGCAACCAACTTTTCCTTCAGATCGCTGCCGGACTGGCTATCTTCGATGTTGTACTGATTCGCCATGATTAAAACTCCAGACCCGCTTCGCGTGCTGCGTCAGCCAGCGCTTTGACGCGGCCATGGTACTTAAAGCCAGAACGATCAAATGCAACCTTGGTGACGCCGGCGGCTTTAGCGCGCTCTGCGATCAAGGCGCCTACGCGCTTGGCGGCTTCAACATTGCTGGTGCCGGTCAGGCCATCGATCTTCTCGACGGTGGACGCAGCAGCAATGGTCTTGCCGGCTTCAGCTGCAAACAGCTGAACATAAATGTGCTGTCCCGTGCGGTGCACGGAAAGGCGTGGCACGCCCAGTACGCGGATGTGAGCGCGCGTGCGGCGTGCGCGGCGTACCCGGGTCTCGTTTTTACTTTTCATATGCCTTCAATCTCGATTGCTTGAACCCATCTCGACGGTCTCGAATCCTTGCGGACACTACGAGCCGTGCGAAACCCGGCTTACTTCTTCTTAGCTTCTTTGAGAACAACCTTCTCATCGGAGTAACGCACGCCCTTGCCTTTGTAAGGCTCTGGCGGACGGTACGAACGCAGCTGTGCAGCGAGCTGGCCGACCATGTGCTTGTCTGCTCCCGTGATGACGATATCCGTCTGCGTCGGGCAAACAACGCTCACGCCCGCAGGGATCGGATGTTCAACTGGATGCGACAGGCCAACCTGAAGATTGACGTGCTTGCCACCAACAACCGAAGCGCGGTAACCAACGCCGACCAGCTGGAGCTTGCGCTCGAAGCCTTTGGTCACGCCGTCCACCATGTTGTTCATCAGGGCGCGAATCGTGCCGCCGATGGTGGTGTTGGTTTTCAGCGTCTGTTCATTGATCGTAGCCACGCCATCTTTAACGTCGATACCGACATTAGCTGGCAATGGCAGCGACAAGCTGGCTTTAGGGCCTTTAACGATGAGGTTACCACCTTCGATGGAGACCGTTACACCGGCCGGAATTTTCACCGGCATTTTTGCGACTCGTGACATGACTGTGCTCTGTCTGACTTATGCGACGATGCAGAGGACTTCACCACCGTGGCCAGCAGCGCGCGCCTTGCGGTCGCTCACTACGCCAGAGGAG
Organism: Pseudomonadota bacterium; assembly: GCA_040387055.1. Taxonomy (GTDB): domain Bacteria; phylum Pseudomonadota; class Gammaproteobacteria; order Nevskiales; family Nevskiaceae; genus Stenotrophobium. Next base: position 30,411 of record JAZKEM010000263.1, read on the forward strand.
GTAGAAATGATTGCGATGCCCAGGCCACCGAGTACTTTCGGCAGTTCGTCCTGCGGCTTGTAAAGGCGCAGGCTTGGCTTGCTGACGCGTTCGATGCGCTCGATGACCGGCTTGCCCTGGAAATACTTCAGGGTCACAGCGATGGTCTTCTTGCTGCCTTCAGCAACAACATTGAAGTCTGCAATGTAGCCTTCGTCCTTGAGGACGGCGGCAATTGATTCTTTAACCTTCGACGAAGGCGAGGTGATCTGCTTCTTAGCAGCCATCTGGCCGTTACGGATGCGGGTCAGGAAATCTGAAATCGGATCATGCATGCTCATCTATATATCCTCTTACCAGCTCGCCTTCTTCAATCCGGGCACTTCGCCCTTCATCGCAGCTTCGCGCAGCTTGTGGCGCGCGAGGCCAAACTTTTTGTAAACGCCACGGGTACGGCCCGTGATGGCGCAGCGGTTACGCTTACGCGTGTAGCTGGAGTCACGCGGCATTTTCTGCAGCGCAGTCACAGCAGCCTGCTTGGCATCAAAATCAGCGTTCACGTCAGCAATGGTTGCTTTCAGCGCTTCGCGCTTCTTGCCCAGCTTGGCGACCAAAGCGGCGCGTTTCTTCTCGCGCTCGATCATGTTTCTCTTAGCCATGCTCTTAAACCCTTACTTGCGGAACGGGAAATTGAACGCGTCGAGCAGAGCTTTGCCCTGTTCGTCGTCTTTCGCGGTGGTGGTGATGGTGATGTTCATACCACGCAGCGCGTCGATTTTGTCGTATTCGATTTCAGGGAAGATGATCTGTTCCGTGATACCGAAGTTGAAGTTGCCACGACCGTCAAAACCGCGTGCACTGATGCCGCGGAAGTCGCGGATACGTGGCAGCGAGATAACGATCAAGCGCTCCAGGAATTCATACATACGCTCAGAACGCAGCGTCACCTTCACACCGACCGGGAAGTTCTCGCGAACCTTGAAGCCGGCGATGGACAGACGTGACTTAGTGACAACTGGCTTCTGGCCAGCGATCGCGATCATGTCAGCAACGGCGTGCTCAATGACCTTTTTATCGGTCGTGGTTTCGCCGACGCCCATGTTGAGCGTGATTTTGGTGATGCGCGGAACTTCCATGGCGCCAACAGCCAGCTTCTGCTGGAGCTGTGCAGCCAAGGTTTCGCGATAGACTTTTTGTAAATTCGCCATGACTGCTTCTCTTAGCCGTCCACTGCTTCTTTATTGGACTTGAAATAGCGAACTTTGGTGCGTTTAGCGCCTTCGCCTTCAAATTTGAAGCCGACGCGATCACCCTTGTTTGCTTTAGGGTTCCACACCAGCACGTTCGAAAACTGAATCGGCATTTCTTGTTCGACGATGCCACCAGCGACGCCCGCATTCGGGTTGCCCTTCTGGTGCTTCTTCGCAACGTTCACGCCTTCAACGACCAGATGTCCGGTGGCGATCACCTGAGTGACCTTGCCACGACGGCCTTTATCTTTGCCGGTGATGACGACGACTTCGTCGCCTTTCTTAATTTTGTTCATGTCCTAACTCGACTTCTTACAGAACTTCGGGAGCGAGCGAGATGATGCGCATGAAGCGCTCACGCAGCTCACGGGTCACGGGCCCAAAGATACGGGTGCCCAGTGGTTCCTGCTTATTGGTCAGCAACACTGCAGCGTTGGTGTCGAAGCGGATAGCGGAACCGTCTGGACGGCGGATCGGGAAGCGCGTGCGAACGACAACTGCATCGTGCACTTCGCCCTTCTTAACCTTGCCGCGAGGAATCGCGTCTTTGACGGTGACTTTGATCAAGTCGCCCACGCCAGCGTAACGACGCTGGGTGCTGCCCTTAACCTGAATCACTTGGACCAGCTTGGCGCCGCTGTTATCAGCGGCAACCAGGAAAGATTCTTGTTGGATCATGTCTGCTTCTCCGACTTATGCGTGGGCTGACTTGATCACTTCCACCAAGCGGAAGCGCTTTTGCTTGGAGAGCGGACGCGTTTCAACGATCGAAACGGTGTCGCCTTCTTTGCACTGGTTCGCTTCGTCATGAGCGTAGAGCTTGGTCGATTTACGGACGAACTTGCCGTAAAGCGGATGACGCTCTTTGCGCTCGACGAGAACCGTGATGGTCTTGTCTGCCTTGTTGCTTACGACCACGCCAACCACATGGTTGCCGGGGTTCTTTTTAACGCTAGGTACGCTTGCTTCGGTCATGACGCCTTCACCTGCTGCTGACGCTGTACAGTCTTCGTGCGAGCAATTTTCTTGCGCGCATCGCGCGTCAGACTGCCCTTGTTCTGCTGGCCAATCGCCTTCTGCATACGCAGATTGAACTGCTCTTTACGCAAGGCTTCGAGTTCAGCGTTCAGCTCCTGAGCGTTCTTGCCGCGCAGTGCTTTCACATAGTCGGTGGTCTTCATTACAGAATCGTCCGGTTCGCGAATGAAGTCTTCACTGAAAGCTTGGCAGCAGCGAGGCGGAATGCCTTGCGCGCTTCTTCTTCAGTTACGCCTTCCATTTCATAAAGCATCTTTCCAGGCTGCACTTTGGCAACCCAGTATTCAACGTTGCCCTTACCCGAACCCATTCGAACTTCGAGTGGCTTCTTGGTAACAGGAACGTCTGGGAAAATACGGATCCACAGTTTGCCGCCACGCTTTACGTAACGGGTGATCACGCGGCGGGCCGCTTCGATCTGGCGAGCAGTGATACGGCCATGCTCGGTCGACTTCAGGCCGAACTCGCCGAAGCTGACTTTGTTGCCGTTGAAGGCGAGACCTTTATTGGTCCCCTTCATCTGCTTGCGAAATTTGGTTCGCTTAGGTTGCATCATGGTGACAACTCCGGGCTTAGGCCGCGTGGGCCTCAGCAGCTACTTCTTCTTTCTTATCGGCGCCCTTGGCGGCTTCAAACTGTTCGCCGGTGAATACCCAGACCTTAATACCGATAATTCCGTATTGGGTCTTGGCTTCGGCGGTGTTGTAGTCCACCAGTGCACGAAGGGTGTGGAGAGGTACGCGACCTTCGCGATACCACTCAACGCGAGCAATTTCAGCGCCATTCAAACGGCCGCCAACTTGAATCTTGATACCGCCCGCACCGAGGCGCATGGCGTTCTGCACCGCACGCTTCATAGCGCGACGGAACATGATGCGGCGCTCAAGCTGCTGAGCAACGCTTTCTGCGATCAGCTTGGCGTCGAGTTCCGGCTTGCGGATTTCTTCAACCGAGACGTGCACAACATCAGGCTTGAGGCCCATGATCTTGGCAACATCCTGCTTCAGCTTCTCGATGTCTTCGCCTTTCTTACCGATGACGATGCCAGGACGAGCCGAGTGGATCGTCACACGAGCGCTCTTTGCAGGGCGGTCGATCTGGATGCGAGAAACGTTGGCCTGAGCCAGCTTCTCACGCAGGAACTTGCGAACTGCGATGTCCTTATTCAGGTTATCGCCGTAGGCGCTACGTTCTGCATACCAGTTCGACGTCCACGTCGTGGTGATGCCGAGGCGGAAACCGTTTGGATTAACTTTGTGACCCATAGTCTCTTACTCTTACTCGCCAACACGGATGGTGATGTGGCTGGTGCGCTTGCTGATGCGATCTGCACGGCCTTTGGCACGTGGGCTGATGCGCTTCATCACGGGACCTTCATCAACGAAGATCTCGGCGACCTTGAGTTCGTCAACGTCAGCGCCGTTATTATTTTCGGCGTTGGCAATGGCGGACTCGAGCACTTTTTTGATGATGCCGGCAGCGCGCTGATTCGAAAACTTCAGCGTGTTGACTGCGTCACCGACTTTCTGGCCGCGCACCAAGTCCGCTACCAAGCGGGCCTTCTGCGGGGAAAGACGTACAAACTTTAGAACTGCTTGCGTTAGCATGATGAGCTCCTTACGCAGCCTTAGCAGCAGGCTTGGCGTCGGTCTTCTTATCAGCAGAATGACCTTTGAACGTGCGCGTCGGCGCAAATTCACCAAGCTTGTGTCCAACCATGTGCTCGGTGACAAACACCGGAACATGCTGGCGACCGTTATGTACCTGAATGGTGAGACCCACCATATCGGGCACGATCATGGAACGGCGCGACCAGGTTTTGATCGGCTTCTTAACGCGGGCACCTGACATGTCGCCAACCTTCTTTGCAAGGTGGTGATCAACGAAAGGGCCTTTCTTGACTGAACGTGGCACGGCTAGACCTCGTTATTTCTTATGACGGCTACGCACGATCATGCTCTGCGTGCGCTTGTTGTTACGGGTCTTGAGACCCTTCGTCTGCTGGCCCCAAGGTGTAACCGGGTGAGGGTTACCTTGACCAGAACGGCCTTCACCACCACCATGCGGGTGATCAACTGGGTTCATCACGACGCCGCGGGTAGTTGGGCGAATGCCCTTCCAACGCTTGGCACCGGCTTTACCGTACTGACGCAGGTTGTGATCAGCATTGCTAACTTCGCCAACAGTGGCGCGGCAGTCGGCGAGCAGCTTGCGCATTTCACCGGAGCGCAGACGCACCGTTACGTAGTCACCATCGCGAGCCACCAGCTGAACGCCGGCACCGGCCGAGCGAGCAATCTGCGCACCCTTACCAGGACGCATTTCAAGGCAGTGAATCGTCGAACCGACCGGGATGTTACGGAGCGGCAGGCAGTTACCAGCCTTGATCGGAGCATCAGCGCCGTTCTGGATGGTGTCGCCTGCTACTACACCGCGAGCGGCGATCACATAACGGCGTTCGCCGTCTGCGAACAGCACGAGAGCGATGTGCGCGCTACGGTTAGGATCGTATTCAACGCGTTCAACTTTGGCCGGCACGCCGTCCTTGTTGCGCTTGAAATCGACCAAACGATAGTTGTGCTTATGACCGCCGCCTTTGTGGCGGGTTGTCATGTGACCGTTGTTGTTACGGCCACCGCTTGCGTGCTGGCTTTCAACCAGCGGGAAATACGGGTCGCCCTTGTGCAAGCCTGGAGTCGTCACCTTAACTTGGTGGCGACGGCCCGGCGAGGTGGGCTTCATCTGAATAAGTGCCATGACCTTGATCCTTAGTTGGCGGCGCCGCCGGCGAAGTCAATTTCTTGACCTTCAGCCAGGGTGACGTAGGCCTTCTTCCAGTCGGAGCGTTTGCCCACGGTCTGGCCGAATCGCTTGGTTTTGCCCTTCACGTTAAGCGTTGCAACGCTCTTAACTTTAACGCTGAAGAGTTTCTCAACGGCTTCTTTGATTTCTGGCTTGCGTGCATCTGGCAGAACCTTGAACACGGCCTGGTTGCGCTTTTCAGCAACGCGGGTCGCCTTCTCCGAAATCACCGGAGCGAGAATGATCTGATGTAAACGCTCGAAGTTCATGACAGCCAAGCCTCCAACTTCTTCACCGCATCAGCGGTCATCAAAACTTTCTTGTGGCGGAGCAGAGCAACTGGGTTCAACGCTTCGACATCGCAGATGGCGACGTGCGGAATGTTGCGAGCTGACAAGAACAGGTTCTTATCGACTTCACCAGTTACCAACAGAATGTCGTTTGCGCCGATCTGGCCGAGCTTCTCGATCAGGCTCTTCGTGCGGACCGCATCAACCGTGAAGGTTTCTGCAATCATCAGATGGCCCTGACGGGTCAGCTCGGAAACGATCGAGCGGATAGCGCCGCGATACATTTTCTTGTTGACCTTCTGGCTGAAGTCACGAGGAACAGCAGCAAAGGTCTTACCACCACCACGCCACAGCGGCGAGCGGATCGAGCCAGCACGTGCATTACCCGTGCCTTTCTGTTTCCACGGCTTCTTACCGCCGCCGCGAACCATGGCTTTGCTTTTCTGAGCCTTGGTACCAGCGCGTCCGGCATTCATGTATGCCGTGACGACCTGATGAATCAAGGCCTCGTTGTAATCGACACCGAAGACGCTGTCGGAGACGGCGAGCTTGGCGCTGCTAAGTTGTAATTGAATATCCATTGCCGTTCTTCCCCGGTCACTTAACCGTAGGGCGGACGATGACGTCGCCATTAGGCGCGCCAGGGACTGCACCCTTGATCAAGAGCAGGTTGCGTTCCGCGTCCACTTTAACGAGCACGAGATTGAGCGTAGTAACGCGCTCATTACCCATGTGGCCCGCCATCTTTTTGTTTTTCCAAACCTTGCCCGGGCTCTGACGTTGACCGATAGAACCAGGTACGCGGTGGGACAGTGAGTTACCGTGAGTTGCACGACCGCCACGGAAGTTGTGGCGCTTCATTACACCCGCGAAACCCTTACCAATGCTCGTGCCAGTAACGTCAACTGCTTTGACGCCATCGAACGAGTCAACTTTGATTTCTGAGCCGAGCTGCAGATCGCCGCCCTCTTCGCCGTTGAGGCGAATTTCCCAGAGACCACGGCCAGCGGCAACGCCAGCCTTCTTGTAGTGACCGGTCAGAGCCTTGTTCACGCGGCCTGGCTTTTGTTCGCCAACAGCCACCTGAACGGCATTGTATCCGTCGGTTTCTACAGTTTTAACCTGAGTTACGCGGTTAGGCGTGCACTCGATAACAGTGACCGGAATCGCTTCACCAGCATCGGTGAATACGCGGGTCATGCCTGCCTTGCGGCCGATAATTGCTAAGGTCATGTCCGATCTCCCTTAGTTCACTTTGATTTGGACTTCGACGCCAGCCGGAAGATCGAGCTTGGACAGAGCGTCCACGGTCTTTTCGGTAGGGTCTACAATCTGCATCAAACGCTTGTGCGTACGAATTTCGTACTGGTCACGAGCATCCTTATCGCCATGCGGCGACACGAGGATAGTGAAACGTTCCTTGCGGGTAGGCAAAGGAATTGGTCCACGGACAACGGCACCAGTACGCTTAGCGGTCTCTACGATCTCACGCGCTGATTTATCAATCAGGCGGTGATCGAAGGCCTTAAGCCGGATGCGAATCGATTGGCTAGTCGCGGCCATGCTATTACTCAGGTCTTAAAGAGCGGAGGAACAAAGGGGCGCGAATTATACGCGCCCCCGTGGTGTAAGGGAAGTGGTTTAGGCGAGAATCTTTGTAACCACGCCGGCGCCGACAGTGCGGCCACCTTCGCGGATAGCAAAACGGACGCCTT
>JAZKEM010000264.1:0-1863 GCA_040387055.1 Pseudomonadota bacterium
ACTTTGGCAGCACGCATGCGATTCATCACTTTGTGGTGAAAGAACCGTTCTACATCCGTCAGCTGACTGCACCTGTCGCACATAAAGTGATGCGCGAGATGGGCGTTCGCTTTAACGATCTGCCGAGCATTGCTCGCGCTAATCGTTGGCATGCAACGCCGGTTGAAGCGCCTGCAAGCACTTCGCCTGCGCTTTAGAAATAATCCGGGCGCACAGACTGTTGTCATCCCGAGCATCGCGAGGGATCTTGCTTTAAAACTGCAAGATTCCTCACTGCGTTCGGAATGACACGGAAATTCAGCGGACCGCATACCGCCTATAAAAAAACTCGCATTAGCGAGTTTTTTTATGTGGAAGCTGATTCGCTTTAAACGCCAGTAGTTGCACGAGCAACCAACCAAGCGCGATCAGCGCACCCATCCAGATCAAGAATGCGGGCCAATCTCCTCGCGCAATCAAAACAACGCCGGGCAAAAGAACAATGGCGCCGTAAAACTGTCGCGTGCGTCGAACATGCGGCTTGAGGTGATGCTGACGAATGGTGCGCAAGCGCTTGGGATCGTGTCGTGCCAACAAGAACAAAGGCCATAAGCTGACGATCAGTGCGATCACAGCGGCGATAGAGGTGTAACTCATGCGGTCTGCACCTTCAGCTTAGCCGCAGTCGCCATCGGTACAACGCGACGCGCACTCAGTACGCAGAGCACGCCCGCAATAATCAAGGTGATATCAAATGCGATCACGGTGATCAGGCCTGTATCAAAGGCCATCGCCCAACTTGGGCCACCGCTGAGCCAGCGCAGCAGAGGCATTAGCAACAAGGCGACACCGGTTCCACCCAACAGCAAGCGCCGTAAGCTGTGCAGGTCACGAATCAGTAGTGCAACGATGCTGGCGAGTAACGCTGTCGCGATAAACGTCCAGTTCTGTGTGCTACGAATATTCAGATCCAACATGGGTGCAATGAAGCGAGCCAGCGGCACCGCCGCCAACGCAAGCGGCAAGCCATAGCCAACCCAGTACGATGCACGCGCAAGTTTTGCCCAGCCGGGCTGATCAGCGCGACGCGTTGTCCATAACAACATGCCCGTCAAAGTGACATAGGCACCGGCAAAGCCGAGCGCGAGCCACGCGATCTTGCTCCACAGGCCTGCAAAATTTCCAAAGTGCAGTGGCGCCATCAGCATGAATAAATCATTGCCTAGCGAAGGCACAACGCCGAGCGCAGGCTTTTGCTGAATGAAGCCAGCGGTATCGCCTTTGTAAAGATAGGTCTGCCCCACCAGCTTGCCTTCCAGCGGCATCGTAGAGATCGTGACTTGCGCATCTGCACGGCCGAAATGCTCGATGCTGACAAAACCCGGCTCTGCGCCCGAGCGACTACGAACATCAGCGATCATCTTGTCGATATCGCCGAACCGCGATGGCGTTTTGTTTTCGACAGCCGGCGCACCGATCACGGTTTCAATCAACTTGTCTTGATCGCCACCAAACGCAACCATCGCCATCGCAGGAATCGCGAACGCACCGGCGAAGCTGAAGTAACTACCCGTGAACGCAAGAATGAATGAGAACGGCAGATTCCAAGTGCCTGCAACCACATGCGCATCACGACGCGTCAGCAGCACATCTTTCTTGCGACGCAGCGTGAACAACTCACGAATCAGATGGCGATGAACGAGAAAACCAGTCACCGCAGCAACCAGCATCGCTAAACCAAGAATGCCCGTTAGCAACAAACCCCATGGGTCTGGCAAATGCAGGCTGACATGCAGCTCTACAAAAAAGTCTGCCAATGCCTTCGGTATGTTATTTGCTTGAATGTCTTCGCCCCAGCCTTCGCGCCGATCAAGAACGGCCATG
>JAZKEM010000265.1:0-31862 GCA_040387055.1 Pseudomonadota bacterium
AGCTTCGGAGAGAAATCTTTTTCTTCGATCGACACCGGTGTGACGTGATTGCACTGATGTGCGATCAGGGAAATGATCGAAATGCCGCAGCTCGCAGGTTGGCCGGTGATCTGTGAGGTGATGGGGCCAATCGCGCCCAAGATCGCATCTTGCACAGGCTGGGGCAGCTGACCGAGAACGGGCAAGCCATTCGACTGGCTGCTGGCTAGTCCGGTCTTTTTCTCATAGCCATAACGCGCACCGCCAATGATTGCCCACTCAGGCAGGAACATATGTTCAAACTGACCGAAGATGGCGTATGCCTTGTCGTGCTGATCAAGATTCACGCGAGCGGCTTGTTCAACATTCACACCGAGTGCATTGATCGCATTCAGCGCGGTGCCTAAAACTGGCGACAGTTGATAGAAGGTGTTGTTGATCTGCTGCGGTGCGCTGGCAGCGTTAGCCGCTTCAACATACGCAGCGGCTTCTGAGAGATCCTGAATTTCAAATTTGTCCGAAGTTTTGAAATTCGAGTCGAAGTAGTAAAGCCCAGTGACGAATGAGAAACCATGACCCCAGCCCATAAGAGTAGGGTTGTTGCCGCTAAAGCGTAGTTCCTGACTGAACTGGCGATAAGGGCTCGGTTGAATCAGTGAGTCGCGGATGAATGCGACTGGTGTGAAATCCGCATCGAGATCGCGTGCCTTGGTGAACTGTTCGCCGTAAGCACTGATCGAGGTGAATTCGAGATTCCTAATATCAAACGTGCCGCCCATGTCATGCGTCAGCGTGAAATTAGCGCCACTGATGATGCTCGATTCTTTCGACGGAACGTTGGAGGAGTTGCGATGACTGGTCGGATCCTCGTCATAGTTTGCATCGCGAGCTTTGATCAGATCCGTCATCGACGTTGATGCAGAGAGGATCTTGAAGATATTGAAGTTCTCGAATTGATTCGAGGTAAAGCCTTCGATGTCACCTCTCCAGCCCTCTGCAGGTTCAACACTGATGCGCAGGCGTGAGGTGTACTGGCGTGGGTTGCGTTCATCGCGCTTTAGCTTGGTGTTGTAAAGCACGCCGTCGCTCATCGAGTAGTTACCCGAGAAGCGAACGGCCACGCCTTCCATCAGCGGCAGATTGACCATCGGACGATAGGTGCGTGCGCCGTAACCTGCGGTGAGCACTTCTACACGTGCATTGACGTCATCTTCTTCTGGCGCGCGCGTCACGATGTTGAGCAGACCAGCCGTACTGTTCTTGCCGAACAACGTGCCTTGTGGGCCGCGCAGCACTTCAAAGCGATCAACATCACTGACGAATGCCGTTGCGAAACTGGAGCGGCCATAGAACACGCCATCAATCACGGTGCCGACGGAAGGATCGGATGCTTGATTGGAGTTGGGCGTGCCGAGTCCACGCACGCTGACCTGTGCGGCGGAAGAAGTCATCAGGATGGTGACGTTGGCAGCGTAGTTCTGCATCGTGTCGACATCCATCACGCCGATCTCACGCATGAAATCGCCGTCGATGCTGGTGACAGAAGCAGGTACTTGTTCCAAGGTCTGCGCCATTTTTTGGCCGGTGACAATCACCGTTGGCAGTACACGCTGCTCAGGATCTTCTGCACGTGCTTCAGTGAAAGCGAGAGCGCTTAGCGCGCACACAAAAACTAAACGCGGCAACGGTGCCGCCAATCGATCATTCATCATTATCCTCATTGCGAATTCGCGTCCTTGCAGTCAGAGCGCACAACTAGCAGCTGGTTTTAAGCTTGGCCGTTTGTTCTTTAATTTGTTTGATCAGACCATCAAAGCCCTGATCTTTAAAAATCTTGTCGTACTGTGCGGAGCGTAGCGCCAGATCGCTAACGCCTTCGGCAATTACATTGATCGTGCGCCAGCCAGCTGGCGTTTCACGAAGAATGTACTCGAAATGCACCGAGTCATCAGATGGCAGATTTAATGCTGCACGCACGGCTTTCATTTTGCCGTTGTCTTGTGTGTCCAGCGTGGTGAACTTTTCGCCGTTGAATTTGGTGAACTGAGCGGCGTAGGTGGTGATCACCATGTCTCGCAGAGTCGCGGTGAATTCGTTTTGTTGTGCCGTGCTCAGACCGCGCCATTGGCGACGCAACACATGCTGCGCCAGAAATGGCAGGTCGAAAGTGTTATCGACGGCAGGATTCAGACGTTGCGCGCGGTCCTTACAGCTAAAGGACGCGCCACGTTTCATGTTGTCGAGCAGCACTGCATGGAAAGTGGTGACGGTGTCAGCAGGCGACAATGCGGCATAGGCTGTCGGCATGCCGATGACAAATAAAAGCAATGCAAAAAATCTCAGCATTTCAGGGCTCTATTGATCTATTAATTGTACTTTTCGGGAGCGCTTGGCGTAGGCGTTTTCACGAGCAGCGAGGGTAGCACAAGGAAGGTGCAAGCCAGATAGAGCAGCAGGCCCACAGTGAGCAGCAGGCCCATGCTGAACATGCCTCGGTGCACCGACAACATCAGGGATGCGAAGCTGGTCAAAGTGGTCAGTGCCGATATCGCAACAGCGGCGCCGGTGCTGGTCATCACTGGGTTGTTTTCATCGGCTGTTGCATTGCGTGCACGCCACAAAATAACGATGCCGATATCAACTCCAATGCCGAGCAACAAAGGCAGTGCAATGACGTTGGCAAAATTAAGCTGCAGATTAATCACGACGGATACCGCAGCCAGCAACAGCGAGCCGAGAACCAAGGGCACCAATGTGCGGATGGTGTCTTTAAAGCTACGCAGTAATACCAACAGCAGAACCGTGATCAGGATGAACGCGCCAGTGAAGGCTTGTGCGAATGCGCCCATCACCGTGCGTGCGCCAGCAACATAGGCAACAGGCGCGCCGGTGGATTGTGGTGCAACGGCTTGCACGGCATCGGCAAAGCGAATCAGCGCCGCATCTTCGTTTACGTTTTCTTTAGGTGAAATGTCGAGACGATATTGGCCATCAGCAGAAACCCATTGACTGCGAAGATCAGCAGGCAGATCGGCCAGAGTTACCGGCGTTGCGGAAAGCGAGTTGTGCAAGCGACGCATCAGCTTGGGCATCGCGCCGAGTAGTGAATCGCTGAGCAGGCTCAGTCGTTTGGTTTGCTCTTCCGCTGGTGCAGCTGCAGTTTTCTGCAGCCATGTGTCGAGAGTGTTGGCGAGATGTGCGGCTGCGGCTTTAGCAGATGCGTCGCCGCCATAACCACGAGCAGCATCACGCAGCGTAGTGATGGCCGCGATATCGCGCGCTGCATCTACTGGCTTCAGTTCAAGATTTTCAGGAACGCTGACGCCCAGTGAGAGATTGAGTGAATCCAGCGTCATCAACTTATCGTCTTGCTGCGCAGGCACAAAGCTTTCGAGGCTCAGCACGCGACCGACTTCTGGCAAGGTGCTGAGCTTCTTGCTGAGCAGCGCCGCTGCTTCTGCTGACGGCGCGAGCAACGATGCACTGAGCGGAGACTCAGGACCTTTCGCGAGATCTTCGAAAACTTCCAGTGATTCGGTATGCGGCGGCTTCAGGTGCATCGGGTTGTAGTCAAACTTGACCCAAGGCAGTGTGGCAAGACCGATGAGCGCCAAGACGAATGCGGTGCGACGCGTGCCACGTGGATGGCGAATTGGCAGATTGCCGAGCCAAGTCAGCGCATGTGGCAAAGGCGTTGGCTTGGTGCTATCCGCTTTAGGCGGCCACTTCTCAATCAGTGCAGGCAGCAGCGTGAGGCTGGTGAACAGGCCAATCAAAATGCCGGTGCCTGCAATCACGCCGAGTTCAGCAACGCCGCGATAGCTGGTGGGGATGAAGGCATAGAAGCCGACGAGTGTTGCCAGCGCGCACAGCACCAGTGCCTCGCCAAATTTTCCGCCCGTCTCAGTCAGCGCATCGTGACTGGAGAGACCGCCCGCGACGAGTTCGCGATAACGCATGCCGAATTGCACGCCGTAATCAATCGCAATGCCGATGTAGAGCGTGGCAAACGCAATGGAGATGAGATTGAGGCGGCCAACACCGATCACTGCAAAGCCTGCGGTGAGTATCAAACCGCTAATCAATGCGACGAGGCAAGACAGCACCAGATTGAGTGAGCGCAAACCGGCGTAGAGAAAACCAGCAACGAGAATCAGCGAGGCGAGGCCGGACAAGATGGCGCCGTCGAAAGCCGCATCCATTTCATCCAGCCACATCGGGATTGAGCCGGTGAGTCGCACGCGTACACCATGTGCGGCATCGAGTTGCAGACTGGCAATCGTGCTGCGTACTTTGAGTACGGCGGCGCGATCTTCGATCTTGTCGCTAGGTTTGATCATCAAGAAGCGCTTGCCGCCAGACAGATCCACTGGCGTGACCAGTGTCTGCCAGGACAGCGGCAGGCTTTGGCCTGCGTCTGCGGCGTTCACTGTTTTAGAAATTGGGTCGGTGATCGTCGACAGTTCAAACGGCAGCTCAGCACCCGGCTGCGTCATCGCTTGCTGTAGCAAACCAAACAGGCCTGCAAGACTAGGATCGGAAGTGAGGCGGCCGAGGAAAGGTTGTGCAGTTTCGAGTGCGCTGCTCAATCCATCGAGTTGTTCAGCGTCGAGATAAAGCAGTGCGTTGCGTTCGAAAAATTCACCACTTCCCAGCGAGAAAACTTTTACGAATTCTGGTTGCGCTGCGAGTGTGGCGCTGAGGCGTTGTAGCGCGTCGTCAGCTTGCTCCGGCGCAGCTTCAATGACCGCGACGATGGTTTTGTCGCTGTCAGGAAATGCCTTGCTATACGCGGCCTCAGCCTTGCGCCATGGCAGGTCTGGTGAGAGCAGGGATGAAGGATCCGCATCAACCTGCAGATGTGTCGCGGCATACCAAGCAGCGCCAGTCGTAAGCGCAGCAAAAGCGATGATCACAGCCATCGCATTGCGCTGAACAGCGAGCGTCCAAGCGGTGAGGACGCGGGTAACAATGGCGGCGGTGTGCGAGCTCATGGGCGGGCAGTTCGAAAGAATGCCGCGCATTCTAAAGGACTACGCCCGGGCTGGGGCCTTGGGGCCACTTTTACCCCCTCACCACAGATGTGGGAGGGGGTGCAGGCTTAGGCTTTACGCAAAAATTGCAGCAGTCCGTCCACAGCGTCGACCTGTACGTGATCGCCGTTGGCGAACTGGCCATCGAGCACGCTGCGTGCCAGCGGGTTTTCGACCAAGGTCTGCACCGAGCGCTTGAGTGGGCGCGCGCCGTAGACCGGATCGAAGCCAGCTTCTGCCAGCAGATCCAATGCGGCATCGCTGAACTCGATACCGATACCGCGCTCGGCCAAACGCTTGACCACGCGCTGCACCTGAATCGCGGCGATGCTGCGAATCTGCGTGCTGCCCAGTGGATGGAACACCACGGCTTCATCAATGCGGTTGATGAACTCGGGACGGAAGTGACTGCCCACAATACCCATAACCGCTTCCTTGATCGCCGCGTAATCGCCACGCGTGGTTTGGTTGCTCATCATTTCTTGAATGACTTGCGAGCCAAGGTTGGAAGTCATCACCACAACCGTGTTGCGGAAATCGACAGTGCGGCCTTGGCCGTCGGTAAGGCGACCATCGTCCAACACTTGCAGCAGCACGTTGAAGACGTCGTGATGTGCCTTCTCAACTTCATCGAGCAGGATCACGGAGTAGGGGCGACGACGCACGGCTTCCGTCAGCATGCCGCCTTCTTCATAACCCACATAGCCTGGCGGCGCGCCAATCAAACGCGCAACACTGTGGCGCTCCATGAACTCACTCATGTCGATACGCACCATCGCGTCCTCGGTATCGAACATGAAGTTCGCCAAGGCTTTGCACAGCTCGGTTTTACCAACGCCGGTCGGGCCAAGAAACATGAAGGAACCAATCGGGCGATTGGGATCACTCAAGCCTGCGCGTGAACGGCGGATCGCATTGGCTACCGCAATCACTGCTTCGTCTTGACCAATCACACGCGTATGCAGCGCTTCTTCCATGCGCAGCAATTTGTCGCGTTCACCTTCGAGTAGTTTGCTAACCGGGATGCCGGTCCAGCGCGCGACGACGTCGGCGATTTCTTCATCGCCTACGCTGGTGCGTAGCAGTTCGAATTTCTTCGGGGCACTGCCAGTAGCGCTCGCCGCAGCGAGACGTTTTTCCAGCTCCGGAATTTTCCCGTACTGCAATTCAGCGGCGCGCTGCAGATCACCGGCGCGACGCGCAGTGTCCATGTCCATGCGTGCGCGCTCAAGTTCTTCTTTGGCGCCTGCGTTACCTGCCACGGAAGCTTTCTCGGCTTTCCATTTCTCTTCGAGATCGGAGGCTTCGCGCTCGAGCTTCTTGATGTCTTCTTCAAGCGCAGCGAGCGAGCGCTTGGCGCCGTCGTCATCTTCTTTCTTCAGCGCTTCGCGCTCAATCTTGAGCTGAATCAAGCGCCGGTCGAGGCGATCCAGCACTTCTGGCTTGGAGTCGATTTCGATGCGAATGCGTGACGCAGCCTCGTCCATCAGGTCGATGGCCTTGTCTGGCAAGTTACGATCAGTGATGTAGCGATGCGAGAGTTTGGCGGCGGCAATCAAGGCGCCGTCGGTGATGTCGACCTTGTGATGAACTTCGTAGCGTTCTTTGAGGCCACGCAGAATTGCGATGGTGTCTTCCACGCTGGGTTCGCCCACCAACACTTTCTGGAAGCGACGTTCCAGCGCTGCATCTTTCTCGATGTACTTGCGATATTCGTCCAGCGTCGTCGCGCCGACGCAATGCAGTTCTCCACGCGCAAGCGCAGGCTTGAGCATATTGCCTGCGTCCATCGCGCCTTCGGCTTTGCCTGCGCCGACTAGCGTATGGATTTCGTCAATGAAGAGGATGACCTTGCCTTCCTGCTTGGCCAGATCACTGAGCACTGCTTTTAAGCGTTCTTCAAACTCGCCACGGAATTTAGCGCCCGCGATGAGGCTGCCGAGATCAAGCGTCAGCACGCGCTTGTTCTTCAGCGACTCCGGCACTTCGCTATTGATGATGCGTTGGGCGAGTCCTTCAACGATGGCGGTTTTGCCCACGCCCGGCTCGCCAATCAATACAGGATTGTTCTTGGTGCGACGACTCAGCACTTGGATCACGCGGCGAATTTCTTCGTCGCGGCCAATCACCGGATCGAGCTTTCCGGAGGCAGCGCGCGCAGTGAGATCGATGGTGTATTTGTCGAGCGACTGGCGCTGCTCTTCTGCACCTGCGGAATCGGCTTTCTGGCCGCCACGGACTTGATCAATTGCCTGTTCCAGCATCGGCTTGCGTGCGCCAGCGGCTTTGAGAGCTTCGCCCACGCCGGTTTTGTCGTCCAATGCAGCAAGCACGAACAACTCAGTCGTCGTGAACTGATCGCCGCGCTGTGTTGCCGCTTTTTCAGCCAGACTCAACAAGCGGCCGAGATCGCCGCTGACATTCGCCGAACCATTGTTGTCGCCCAGGCGGGGCTGTCGTTCTAGAACCTGCGCCAGTTTGCTGCGCAACAAATCAACATTGACGCCCGCGTTCTGCAACAAGGGCAGGGTGGAGCCATCGCCCTGATCCAGCAGTGCCTGCATCAAATGCACCGGCTCAATCGACGGATTGTCGCGGCCCACGGCAAGGCTCTGCGCTTCTGACAGCGCCTGCTGAAAACGACTTGTGAGTTTGTCCATACGCATAGAGGGCATTCCTTACAAAAATAACGATGCGTTTAAGATGCGGCTACCGGCCATTTTTTCAAGCGCTGAACGGGTATTTGAAGCGCTATTTACGGGGTTTGGCCGCTTTACCGCATCTCCCAGCGATCATGGGTCGTACTATGGGCATGCCCATGATCCGTCCGCTTGTTTTAATTCTCGCGCTGCTCTGCAGTTTCGCTGTCTTCGCCAAGCCTTACGTTCCACATAGTGACGAGCTAGTCCTGGCCAAGGTGCCAACACGGTTTGATCCGGATGCAAGAGCACTGGCGGCCTTGCGTGTTCAACTCACGGCGACTCCGCAGAATCTCAATGCCGCCGTCGCCTATGCAGAGGCGGCGCTCAAGGTCGGCCATGCGCGTTCAGATCCGCGCTATTACGGGTATGCCGAAGCGGCGCTGCAACCCTGGTGGGCCTCGGCCGATGCGCCGCAGCAAGTGCTGGTGCTGCGCGCGACAATTCATCAATTTTTCCATGCATTTGATTCAGCTCGGACTGATCTTGATCGCGCCTTGCAGCGCAATCCAAGTGATGTACAGGCGCGGCTGATACGCGCCACTGTGCTGCAAGTGCAGGGGCATCCTGAGCTGGCACTGGCTGATTGCGAGCAACTCCGGAAGGAGCTTGACCCGCTCATCGCCACGACATGCGCGGCCAGTGCATCCAGTCTGATGGGGCGTGCTGTACGCGCCGATGCCCTGCTTGGCTATGTGTTGGATCAATCAAAGTCCGGCGCTACGGATACAAAGCTTTGGGCCGAGACCTTGCGCGCTGAGATCGCCGAACGTCTCGGGCATGAAGAGCAGGCGCGGGCTGCATATCAGCGTGCATTAGCAACCATGGACGGGCTAAAGGTGACCGACGCCTATTTACTGGCAGCGTGGGCCGATTTTGCGATCTCACAGAAAAATCACGAGGCAGTGATTGATCGCCTCAAGAATCAGACTGATATCGATAATCTGCTGTTGCGCCTGGCGTTGGCGGAACAAGCTATAGGCAATGACGGTGCAGCGCTTTCTAAATATCGCGACATGCTGGAGTCACGTTTTGCAGCTGCCAGACAACGTGGCGAGGCAGTGCATCTGCGGGAAGAAGCAATGTATCAGCTCTATCTGGCCAAAGACGCCGTCAGTGCGCTACGTCTGGCTCAGCAAGACTGGCAGGTGCAACGCGAGCCCTTGGATGCTTTGATTTTGTTGCAGGCCGCCAAATCTGCGCGACAAGCCGGTGCAGCAAAACCAGTACTTGAGTGGATATCTAAGACTGGCATCGAAGACCAACGCTTAAGTCGCGCTGTTGGAGCGTTGAAATGAAACGCTGGCTCATACTGTTCAGTCTGCTATTGAGTAGTGCAGCGCAGGCACACAAGCCTAGCGACAGTTACCTGCAACTGCGTGTTGCCGATAGCCAGATCAGTGGTGAATGGGATATCGCTCTACGCGATCTCGAATATGCCATCGGCCTCGACACTAATGGTGATGGCAATATCACCTGGGCTGAAGTGCGACAGCATCGCGATGAGATCGTTGCATTTGCCCTGCGCGGGCTTCAAATTCAAAGCGAGAGTGAATGTAGTTTTCAGATTCACGATCTGCAGATCACGGACCACACCGACGGCGCATACGCAGCCTTGATGCTGGCGGGTCGCTGTGCAATCGCTCCGAAAGAAATCAACATCCAATACGATCTTTTGTTTGGTATTGATCCAACGCATCGTGGTTTGCTGAATCTGGACTTTGGTGGCGTACAAACCGTTGTGTTTAGTCCCGATCGCCGAAAGATTGATTTTATCTTTGGTGGCAGCAGCGCCGCAGCAACCTTTTGGCAATATCTGCAAGAAGGTGTATGGCACGTCTGGACTGGTTGGGATCACATGCTATTTCTTGCTGGACTAATGCTGCCTTCGGTACTCCGACGTACACCTAGCGGCTGGGTTCCGGCCCAAAGTTTGAAACTAGCGGTGTGGGACACGTTTCGTATTGTCACCGCATTCACGATTGCTCATGCATGCACGCTTAGCCTTGCTGCCATGGGCGTTATCAGTTTGCCATCACGCTTGGTGGAGAGTTTGGTTGCGGCGACGGTGGTTTTCGCCGGTGTTAACAACTTGATTCCGATGGCTCAGCGCGGACTTTGGGTGTTGGCGTTTTTCTTTGGCTTGATTCATGGCACTGCGATTGCCGGTGCTTTGCTCGAATTGGGTTTGCCCCCAAGTCAGCGTGTTCTTGCCTTGCTCGCATTCAACCTCGGTGTTGAAGGTGCTCAGCTCGCGCTGGTCAGTCTGGTGGTTCCGATCAGCTTCGTGTTTCGCCATTCAACGTTATATCGGCGTGCAGTGATATTGCCAAGCTCGGTAGTGATCGCAGTAATTGGCATGATCTGGTTGATTCAACGTGCATTCGCAATTCATTTGATTACCTTGGGCGGTTAGTATTCCGCAAAAAATAAAAGCCCCGCTTTTGCGGGGCTTTTATTGTGCAAGGGATGACCATCAATTAGCCGCCAGGCAAATCGCAGCCTGGGTTCGTTGAATTGACATTAAACGACTCTGCATTTTCATTACTTGAAAAGTTGGTGTCGTTGATTTCTGTTGGTGCATTGGTTTCGCAGCTTGCGGTGACGATGTCACGGATCGTAAATACGCGAACATCATCTTCATTGCCGCCATCACAGGCTGTAAGTAGTAAAGCGCCGCCCACCATCATCACTGCTAATTTTGCTTTTTTCATGACTGTTCTCCTTACGGTGAAACAGCGCCGGCTTTAGGCGTGTTGAGGTAGGGGAATACAGTCAGGTAAGCCGCAGGATCAGGTGTCGCGCCGTCATTAACGACTGTGCCTGAGTTGACGACATGAGGGCCGCCGCTGAGGCTGCAGGTCTGCAACATGTTTCCGTTGGCAGCAATAGCGCCTTCTGCAACAGTCAGCGCGATATCGACTACGTCATCAACCGGACGACGACCATTTGGAAAGCCTGCCAAGTCACAGGCGAGGAAGCCCAAGTCTTTCTGACTGCCAATCGCTGCAGCTGGAATAGCGGTGTTCATGCGGAGCATTTCACCTGGTGTCTTCAAGACTGCTGGAGCCGTGAACTTAAAGCTTGCAGGCGTATCGCTCGCGCCCGTCGTGATGCCAGTAACAAATGCGGCGAGCAAATCATTGCGCGGTGTCGCAGGCACAGAAGCGCCCATGCCACCGAAGAATAACTTGTCGACCAGAACCGGCAAGGTTGGATACAAAACGTACGCGCCAAAATTGGCAACGTCATCTTTGGGTTCGCTTGCGTTGAACTTGTCCTTGTCCGTAATGCCAATCACAACTTCATTGACCAATGGTGAGCCAAGGCGCGAAACCTGTGCCCAAGCGCCGCCGTTTACTGCAGGGCCTTTCTTGCCAGCGACATTTGCTGGGCCTTGTGGGCTTGGGTTGATGATGCGGCTCTGACGCACGCTTGCGGTTGTCCAGGCGCCAATGACCGGATCAGCACCTGCGGTGAGGCACGATGCGGGTACTTCGAGTGCAAGCGTCGTGACGTTTTTACCTTTGATGATGTTATTACCGCCGCCAGCTGCTGGACGCGGCGCGAGTGGATTGAGATTGACCAGGTCAAATACCTGACCGAGATTCACCACAAAACCTTCTGCGCGCTGACCTACAAATAATTTTGCACCGGTTGCAGAGCAGCCGGGAATCTTGACGTTATAAATATAGCGGTTGGCATAGCTGGCGTAGTTGGGGATCGACTTCGTGCCGATATTGTCTGTTGGCTTGGTAAAGGTGCTGCTGTTATCCGTCGCCATGACAGCGCTGCTTTGGCCGCTTCTACGATTTCCGCGAATCAAATTCACAGTGTAGGTTTCTACAACATTGAGGTTTGCAGCCGAGATGTCGACTGCGCCTGCATTGATCAGCGGAATCGCGATGTTGGCAGGACCACCCGTTGGCAGGGCAATGCCTTTATAGCTGTTGGTAAAGCGGAACTGGAAAGTCAGATCTTCTCTGGCATCGCCCTTGTTATCGACATGAATTTCGTAGAGCGCTTCGGGGTCCAAGGTAAAGTAGTTGGGACCGCCGTATGCATCTTGCAGGGGCTCGTAGTTGGCGAGCAGTGTCACGAAGCCAGTGCGGCCGGACTCGTAACTGTTGAACATATAAAAATCGGTGCCATCGACTTTTGGCATGCCAGCGATAAATGGAGCTTCTCGATGGCTCGAGGCGAGCGCCGCGGAGCTGATGAGAACCGCACAGCTACCTGCAAGCAGTGCAGGCCAAAATGGTTTTATTTTCATTGTTCTCTTCCTGAGGTGGGTATACCAAATTGCTTACGCCCACCGAAGAGCAACAGATGCAAAACTTTACATTCGAGCGGCACTTATTCCGATTAATTTTTATTTCATCTGCATCTGATCTCGCGCTGCTGCGTATAACCGTATGAACTAATCGCGCCTTCTACTTGAGATTCACTTTGTGCGCAGCAGTTTGTGCTTGATTGGCTGAATCTAAAACTCTGCTCGCAGACTTAAACGCAGAGCGCGTGGCTCAACTGGATGGTTGTGGATGTCATCAACGCCCTGCGCAGGCTCGCCCGGTAGGCGCGAGGTGTAGTAGTAGGTGATGTCGTTGTCCTTGCTGTTGAGCAAGTTCAATACGGACAGCGTCGCTGTGTACGAGGGCGAGAAGCGATAACCGGCCTGCGCATTGAGTACCGTTGTCGTGCGTGAGCGCTGGCTGTTGTTTTCAATCAAGGGTGCTGGCCCAAGGCGACGCAAACGCAGGCCGCCACTCCAGCCATTGGTTTCAGGAATGGTGAGACCCATTGCAACGACGTTCTCGATGGCATTGGGAATGCGATTGCCATCTGGCGAATCGATTCTTGCGCGCGTGAAAGCAACGTCGCCATCAATCACCAACCACGATAGCGGCGTGTAGTAAATCGAGAGCTCTTGACCAAAGCGACGGCTCGCGCCGCTGGGATCACTGACGCCACTGTCGCCGCCGTAGACCAGCTCGGAATCCAGATGCAGCGTCCATAAAGAGGCGGTCAGTTTGACCTTGGGGATGATCCAGCTAGTCACGCCAAACTCGCCGCCGCGAGCTTTAACCAGTGGCGGTACTGCGGCACCCGGCAACGGCGTGCCGTCATTCGGATCAACTTTGAGAGTGACGCCGCGTGCGTCGTTGCTGTGAAAGCCATTGCCGTAGTTGAGATAGAGCTCGGTTTTTTCAAAGGGCCCGAAAATCAGCGCGACTTTTGGACTGGCGATGGTGGCCTGACGTGTGCCGGAGTTTTCTGGTCGGTCGCTGTTAACGTCAAACGAGTAACGATCCAATCGCAAGCCGATTTGTGAGCGAAAATAGTGAGTCCACTTTTGCGTGCTGCTGAGGTAAGGCGAGATGCTGAACTCTTTGACATTGTCTTCGCGCACCGTGCTCAGACGTTGTCTTTCTTTGGTGCGATAGAGACCCACACCCATGATGTCGTCATAGCGGCTTTGCAGGCCCAGTTCGATATCAATCGGTATTTGCGTGGGCAACCGCCAATAGCGCTTCGCATTGACCCCGAATACGCGACGGTCATCGGCTTGCTCAAACTGATCACCGTTGACGGGATCGTCGAGGAAGTAAGTGAAATTGGAGAACAGCGCCATCTTGTAATACAGGCCATAGCCTTGCACGCGCCAGTTGCCCGTGCCGTCAGAGCCGCGCCATTCGGCATTGAGGCTGTGACGGCGCACATTGCCGCCATCGCTGGGATCAATGAAACCCAGCCGACCAATCTGTCCACTTTGCACAGCGCGCAGTGGAACCTGATCAGGCGCGTTGTAATTGATGCCGTAAGTCGCGAGTGACAGGGTGTAGCCGTCGCTGACGGTGCCGCTGTTGTAGCGTGCAATCGCCGCGAGTTTGCGTTCGTGCTCGGCAAGGTCATACGCACCGTTGTAGGCGGTGCCTTCGATGCCGAGCAGCAAGTGACCGTTGCCGACTTTAGGCGAGGTCGCGAACAGGCCGTTGTAATAGCCATCACTGCCCGTGCTGAATTTGGCGATGCTTTGTGGCAGCTCGTCGACATAACGCAGGCTGGCTGCTCCTGCTGCGGCGAAATCACCGACATCGGCGTAGTAGGGGCCTTTGCGATATTCCAGCGAGTCGATCAGTTCTGGAATGATGAAGTTGATGTCTGCATAGCCTTGGCCATGTCCGTGCGTGCGCATGTTCACTGGCAGGCCGTCGACCTCAGTGTAAAAGTCAGTGCCGTGATCGAGATTGAAGCCGCGCAGAAAATATTGGTTGGCTTTGCCCTCGCCACTGTGTTGAGTGACGATCATGCCCGGCACAAATTCCAGTAGCTCGCCGCTGCGCGAGATTGGGCGCTCTGCAAGCTGGTCTTTTGTGACATAGCCTTGCGTGGACGAAGTGGAGGCGTCTTGTAGGGACTTCTGTCCAATCACTTCCACGGTATCCAGCGAAGTAACGGGGATGCCGCCGGCCCAAGTGGCGAGGGGTGTCAAGCTCAGTGCAAAAACGAATGCTGGGCGGAATTGCGTGGAGGTCATGGATCGTTTTAATTGATGTTTCATGGATATACGCGAGTTTGCCGGATCAGATGCAAGTGGCCCAAGCGACTTAACACGGCTTCCACGTAAAAATATTTTTAAAGTCTTAACCCCATTCAGACATGAGCCCCGTTTATGGATAGACCAACCCCGGAGCTATCCATGAAGAACTCTAAAAACCCACCTCATTTCCGCCTGACCTTAATGGCAGCCGCCATTGTTCTGGTCGCTGCTTGCACGACGACCGCCCCGACTTCTAAGGAAGAGTCAGCCGTGATCCTGCCTTACCCCGCGCCACCGCCAGTGAGCAGTGTGGTCAAGGAGAGCGAAATCAAGAACGAGCCGCAGGTTGCGCCGAGCCCGATGGCGGCAGCGCAAGACGCGATCATGCAGAACGAGCGCCGTTCTTATGCCTCCAAGGCAGCGGCGCCATCAATGGCAATGGGCATGATGACGCGTGAGGCTTATGTGATGCCGCTACCTCAGCCGCAGGATCGCGAGGCTTATGCGCATCTGAGTGATAACCCAATTCATCGCGCGGCTGAACAGCCAGTGTCGACTTTCAGTATCGATGTAGATACGGGCAGCTACGCCAACGTCCGTCGCTTCTTGAACGAAGGCCGTTTGCCGCCGACCGATGCAGTGCGTGTTGAAGAGTTGATCAATTACTTTGATCTGGCAGGCGCAGCGCCGAGCAATCGCGAAACGCCGTTCTCAGTGCAGACGGAGTTGGCGCCAACGCCTTGGAATACCAAGACCAAGTTGCTGCGCGTCGGCATCAAGGGTTATCTGCCACAAGGCCCATTGCCGCCGTCCAATCTAGTGTTCTTGGTCGATGTTTCTGGCTCGATGCAAGACAGCAACAAACTGCCGTTGGTGAAGTCCGCGCTGAAGTTGCTGACGCGTCAGCTCAAAGTGAATGATCGCATCAGCCTTGTGACCTACGCAGGCAATACGGCTGTGGTTTTGGAGCCAACGCCTGGCGATCAGAAATCCACTATCCAACAAGCGATTGATCGCCTCGATGCAGGTGGTTCTACCAATGGCGCAGGCGGTATTCAGTTGGCGTATCAGCAAGCTGAAAAGGCCTTCATCAAAAATGGCAACAACCGCATTCTGTTAGCGACCGACGGCGACTTTAATGTTGGTGTCACGCGCTTTGAGTCGCTGATCGATATGGTCAAAGAAAAGCGTAAGAGCGGCGTCGCACTCACAACACTCGGCTTTGGCACCGGTAACTACAACGATCAGCTGATGGAGCAGGTGGCTGATGCAGGGGATGGCAACTACAGCTACATCGACAGTCTGCAGGAAGCGCAGAAAGTACTGGTGGCGCAGAGCGCTGCAACGCTGCTGACGATTGCCAAAGACGTGAAGATTCAAGTTGAGTTCAATCCTACGCAGGTTTCTGAATATCGTTTGATTGGCTACGAAAACCGTGCGCTCAAGCGTGAAGACTTCAACAACGACAAGGTTGATGCTGGTGAGATTGGCGCAGGCCATTCAGTGACAGCGCTTTATGAAATCTCGCTGAGCGGTGAAGGCGGCGATAGCGTTGATCCTCTGCGCTATAGCAAGAAGAGTAGCTTTGCAGCGCCCAGCGTTGGGCAGTCTGGAGAAGTGGCCTTCGTGCGCCTGCGTTACAAACGCCCGAATGAATCGACCAGCCGTTTGATTGAAGAGCCGGTGCGTCGTGAACAAGCGCGCGGCAGCATCGCAGCGGCGAGTGAATCACTGCGCCTCGGAGCTGCGGTTGCAGCCTTTGGTCAAAAACTCAAAGGCGGTACGTACACCGCCAACTATGGCTATGCAGAAATTGCGAACTTAGCTAAAGGCGCGCAGGCGGTGGATAGCAGCAACTCCGTCGGTGAATTTGTACGGTTAGTTGGTTTGGCGCAGAGCCTGAGTGCGCAGGTGAGTGTTGCACCAACGCCGCAAATGATCGAGTGAACCGAAATATTTAGGAATATTTGTGTTGCAGGCTCTAGCCGTAAGCTGCGGAGTTGTGGATCATCGGGGAATGTCTGTCCCCGATGATCCACACACTGACGAAAGCCTGATGCTGCGATACGCAGCAGGCGAGGCGTCTGCGTTCGCGACTTTGTATGAGCGACACAAGGATGGTGTTTGGCGTTATCTGTTGCGCGGCTGTCATAACGAAGCGCTCGCTGCAGAGTTGTCGCAAGAGGTTTGGGCCAGCGTAATCAAGGTGCGGAAAATCTACGAGCCGCGCGCGCGTTTTGCTACCTGGCTTTATCGTCTGGCGCACAATCGTTTGGTCGATCACTGGCGCGCTGAGCGTCCGCAGGAAGAGTTGGATGTCGCAGCCGAAGTGGCTGCGCCGGAACATCACACCCCAGCAGCTCGCGCGACACAGGCCGAGCAGGGCAGTCGTTTGCTGCAAGCGCTAGATGCTTTGTCGATTGAACAGCGCGAAGCATTTTTATTGCAGGCCGAAGGCGGCTTGTCGCTGGAAGAAATCGCCAGCACTCAAGGTGTAGGCCGTGAAACGGTCAAGTCGCGCTTGCGTTATGCGCTCGCCAAACTCAGAGGAGAACTTGCTGATGTCTGGCCCTGAACAAACTCCGCAAAAACCCGACGATCGCGAGTTGGAAGATTTTCTCGCCGGTCGCGGCAAGGTGCGCGAGGTGTATCGCGCCAACGCGCAAGAACAATCGCCTGCAGCTATGGACGAGGCTATTCTGCGGATGAGTGAGCAAGCGCTTGCAGCGCCTGTCGCTGTCGTTGCCAAAAAGCCGCGTGCGATGCGGCCATGGAACACGTCGCTCGCCGCAGCAGCGGTGTTGCTGTTGTCTTTGCAAGTGCGCCAAGATCCTGTCGCTGAGCGCGCTGTGTTTGCGCTTGCCGCCAATGAAGTCACGCAAGATATTGCTGCTGAGCAGGTGGAACTTGCTCCGCCGCAAGCACAAGCTCAATCGTCAGCTGCAAGCCAGCAGGCGCAGGCACATGCCAAGGTGGAACAGGCACAGCGGCAAAGAAGTGAGATGAAGAGCGAAATGAAAAAAGAAATGGCAGCGGCCAGTGCTGCCATCGCTATGGCTGCGCCTGTAGCAGAACCCATGGTCGCTGCAGCGCCTGAGGTTCAAGCGGATATGGCGCCGCCATCAAGCCGTGATATGGAGCTGTCGTCAAAGTTGTCGACAGAATCGGAAGCTCAAAATTTTGCGCTGCAAGATGCAGCGCCTGCCAAGCCTGCACCTGCACCGCCGCCACCTGCGATGGCGATGTCCAAGGCTTTGCGCTCGGCGCCGGAAGGGCGCATGGCAGCGGCGGGCGCATCAATGGCGCCGGTCACTGTTGAAGCGCAGATCGATCACTGGCTTCAAAGCTGTTCCAACGATTTGGCGATCAGCCGAGACGACAGCGGCATGTTTAAAACGCCGCAGCAGTGGCATGGCTTATCTGTGATTGGCTGGAGTGATGGCGCGCTGATCTTTGCGCCCGGCGTGTCGCGAGACGCAATTCTTGGTCAGCAGGTTAAGACGACATGCCTCAGTGCACCCGAAAAAGACCAGAATTTGCGCCTGCGTTGCGGCTGCTAATTCGGGCTGTTTTCCCCACGTTCGGCCACACGCAGTGGATTTACGGAGTATTGTTTGTTGGTCAAAAAATGACCGACAAGTTTTTTAGCGCCTGACTTAGCGGTTGATTGAAACTTGCCTTGTTTGAAGTTTGAGTATAGTTTTCACATTAGTTAAATATTTATCACATACCATGCTGCCGAAGATGGCCTTGCGGGAGGCGTTAAAAACCCGCTGAATTTTGAAGTGAGAAGGAGTTATGGAGAGCATTCCTGCAATTCTGAAACTCGATGCCGGTGGTCTACCGGTTTCCTGGATCCGCTGGCAAACAGCGGTCACTCTTTACAGCCGTGAGCGCGTGCGCTGGGTGGCGGGTGAAGGGCGATTCACCATCTATGGCGGCATTTGTGCGCGCACGGGTGAACGCAGCTCTATCGAAATCGGCTCGATCATCGCCGTCGCTGATAAATCCAAACGTTATGAACGCAGCACGCCGCTGCTGACCAATCGCACGCTGTTCCAGCGTGATCGCAATCTCTGCCTTTATTGCGGCTCATCGTTCCCGATTTCACAACTGACACGTGATCACGTGTATCCCGCTTCGCGCGGTGGTCAAAGTGTTTGGGAAAATTGTGTCAGCGCATGTCGCGAATGCAATCAACGCAAAGACGACCGTACGCCTGAAGAATCCGGCATGAAACTACTGGCCGTGCCGTACACGCCTAATCTTGCTGAATATCTTATTTTGCAGAACCGCCGCATCCTCGCTGACCAGATGGAATTTCTGCAGGCGTATGCGCGTAAGCACCCCAAGCAGGGACGTATCAGATCACAAGCTGCTTAAGGTAGGTAAAGTCTCCCAAGCTCTGCGCTTTTTTTACACAACTTTGAGCTGTGTATAGAATCTGCGCCGCTGTTACTACAACTACTAGCTGTAAATAATTCTTGGGAGTGCGTCTTCGATGCTTATCAAACTGGGCAATGCTCTTGCTTTGGCTATTGCCATTGCAGTGGCGGGTGGCTGTGCCACCAACGATGGTTACCATAAGGCGTTTGCCGCCGAATCTGCGATCAAGGGCAACCATCAAAATTTTTCAGCACCTGTAGATCAAACTTTCCGTGCAGTAAAAATAACGCTGATACGTCAAGGTTTCACGATGGAGAGTGCGGATCCCAATTCCGGCTTGATCAAAGCGACGCGCAATTTTCAGGATCCTACGGATAAAGACGTGTCGTACAACATCATCGCCACGGCGGATGTGACGGCAGAAGAAGAGAACAGCATCGTTACCATCGCCGCGAGCCAGCAGACCATTCTGCATCGCGAATGGCACACCTGGTGGAAGTTGCTCTGGCTTATTCCGATCTTTCCAACGGGTACGGAGTATCAGACTGTTGTGACGAAAGAGGGCAACGTCACCGATGCAGCCTTCTATAAGGATTTCTTTGCTTCAGTCAGCACGGCAGTGGATGCGAGTATTGCTGCGAGCAAGGCTAAGGCTTTGAAGCTTGCAGCGGAGAAGGCAGAAGCTGATGCGGCAGCTGCCGCATCAGCCGCTAAAGCAGCTGCAGAAGCTAAAGCTGCAGCAGAGGCCGCTGCTAAGGCCGCTGCAGAATCAGCAGCGCCAGTGACTCCCGCAAGTGATGCAGCACAGCCTGTAGTGCCTGCAGCAGAAGGCGTCAGTGCTTCATCAGCCATGACTCCGGCACCAGTTGATTCGGCCCCGGCAGTGAGTGCTCCTGCCCCGGTGGCAGCACCGTAAATCAATCGGAGGCTGTTTCTGCTCGAAACAGCCTCCGATTTTTATTGATTAGGCGCGCTTCTTCCTCGGCGCCTCGATGATTTCTGCTGGCGTCAGCGTCGCTTCTAAATCCGCAATCGCTTCTTCGATATAGCCCAATAGTTTCTGCACACGTGGCAGATTTTTGCGGCAGGCGATGATGCCGAAGTCGATGAAGTCGTGACGGCTGATCAGCGTGATGTTCAGCGCAAAATCGTCGAGAACAAGTGAAGCAGGGTAGATGCCATCCAGTTTGCAGCCCTGCCAATACAGCGCCTGACGCGGGCCCGGTACGTGTGAGATCACAGTGTTGGCGATGGTGTATTTACGATCCAGACCCGTTAGCCAAGCTAGAGCGCCCGGCGTAATTAGTGCGGCGCTGTAGGCCAACACTTGCGACGGCGTCATCTGACGGAAGCGTTCTTTGGTGTAGTCCATTGAGGCTTTGACCGCGCGCAGGCGATCCGCCGGATCTGCGACATCAGTGGCGAGGCTGGCGAGTGCGAACGCAATTTCATTGCCGCTCTCGCTATCGTCGTGACGCGTGGAAACGGGCACTACGGCAATCAGTGGACGATCAGGTAGTTCGTTGAGATCCATCAGGTAACGACGCAGTGCAGCGCCACAGAGCGCGAGTACAACGTCGTTAGTGGTGGCGTGGAAGGCTTTGGCAATGGCTTTGACGCGTGGCGTTGAATACGACTGCGCTGCAAAGCGGCGCGAGCCACTGACTTTCTGATTGAGGATGCAGCGTGGGGCTTGCAGGCTGGTGATGGCCTCTGGATGCTTATTACGCGAGTCGCTCAAGGTTTGCCGTAACTGCCTCACTACTGCGGGCACGGATTTGTAACCAGAACCCGCAAGTCGCGTCAGCGCGCTAAACGTGCCTGCGCCGGGTGTTGGGATGGGCAGTGCAGAGTGCTGTGTCTTACGCGTCTTCACGCCCCAGGGCGCGGGCATGAGGAGTGAGTCTTCGACGTCGATGGACATTGATTTCATCATCAGGCGGATGCCAGCAATGCCGTCCACCAGCGAGTGATGAATCTTGAAATACAGTGCGATGCGGCCGTCTTCCAGGCCTTCAATCAAATAAGCGCGCCACAGCGGATAAGCGCGATCCAGATGCTGGCTGTGCACGCGCGAGACCATCGCCAGAAGCTCGCGGATTCGACCGGGTTTAGGCAGTGCTAAGTGCACAAAATGGTGGGCGATATCGAAGTCTTCGTCTTCTGACCAAAACTTGATGGCGCCACCACCGGTTAATCGGCGATTAAAGGGCGAGGCGGCGGTGGTGCAGTGTCGCAGGCGTTCAGCAAGTTGGTTGGCAAAGTCGGGAGGGGCGCCCGGAGGTGGGGTGCACAGCACCAGTGCGCCAACGTGCAGGGGTTGCTGCCGCTTCTCCATCAGCAGAAACGCCGTATCAATCGGGGTGAGTCGCTTCATGTCCTTAACCTTCCATGTTCAGCGTCTTCTTTTGTAAAGACTCCTAGTCCGACCCGCGATGTGCGGCTCGGTTCCGCTCTTTGTCACAGTATCGACTTCAAACATGACAAGAACTTGGCAGATATTGTTGGTATAAGGAACGACCAAAATGACATGCCAGCCCCCGTCATTCCTGAACCAAAGCAAGAAGCAGGCCAATGAAAAAAATTAATAAAACACTTAAGGCTTATGACAATACGGAATTTCTGCACAGCGACGGCGCGCGCATGCTGCGTATTCAGACTGAATACATGGAGCCGGATCAGCGCCTGCTGCGCAAAGGCATCAAGCACACCGTTATCTTCTTTGGCTCGGCGCGTATCCAGCCGGGTGATAAACCGGGCTATTACGCGGCAGCAGCCGGTTTAGCTGAGAAGCTGGCGGCCTGGACTACGCAGGAGCACGAGCCCACCGAGCGTTACCACATCTGCACAGGCGGCGGCCCCGGCATCATGCAGGCTGCCCATGAGGGTGCTGCACGCGTCGATATGAAGCTCAATGTCGGCCTGAATATCTCTTTGCCGTTTGAGCAGCACATCAATCCGAGCGTATTGCCGGATCATGCTTTTGAGTTCCATTACTTCTTTATGCGCAAGTTCTGGTTTGTGAACTTGTCAGCGGCCGCGGTGATTTTTCCGGGCGGCTTTGGAACGTTCGATGAATTGTTTGAACTACTGACGCTGACCCAGACTGGCAAATCTGCGCCGATGCCGATCGTGCTTTACGGCAAGGCATTCTGGACCAAGGCGGTCAACTTCAAGGCACTGGCGGATGCGGGCCTGATTTCGCGGGACGATCTCAAGCTGTTCAAGATCGTCGATAGCATCGACGAAGCTTTCAAGATTGTCAGCAAGGGTTTGGGCAGTTCGCATTCCGAACGCGCCCGTTCCGGGCAGAAGGACGCTTGGCCCACAGTGAAAAAGGAAAAGGCGCTGCTGAAGAAATCGACAGCGCGTCGCGTCAAGAAGCGGGGTTAGCGGCGTCGCCCTGCGCGGCCGATGAGATCATCGAGTAGATCGAGATCATCGTCGACGTTACGACGCAGATCGCGCTCTTCTTTGAGCTTTTCAACATCACGCCAGTCTCGAAGTTTGGCTTGAGGAGCGGGAGGCTCGACGATGACAACTTCTTCTTCGAGACCATCGAGGTCGTCGGAGAACTCATCGACGTTGGTCTTCGCCGGTTCTGGTTTCTGCTGTACTTTCGGTTTTCTCGCCATTGCATTCCTACAACGAAGAAGATTCAAAACGCTTTTTTGCTATTTAGCAGGCTTTTAGAACGCTGTGAAGTGGCTGACGAAAATTCCTTGTGTGGGCGCTGTTTTAACGGGTGTTTAAGCGTGAGTCCTGCGCAAACGCGCAGCCTTGCGTTCGGTGCGGCGTTCGCGCCACATCAGCAAGGCTGGCGTCAGAATTAGCGTGATCGGCGTGGCGAAGGCGAGGCCGCCTGCAACGGCTGATGCGAGCGGAATCCACCACATTGCCGACGGCGCATTGTGTGTGACCAAGCGATGGATGATGTCGATGTTTAGCGCAAACGCCATCGGCAACAAGCCCAGAATCGCAGTACCTGCGGTCAGCAATACCGGACGCAGACGCATCACGCCTGTGCGCAGGATCGCTTCACGCGCTGGCAGGCCGGTGCCGTCTGCACGCAGGTGATTGTAGGTGTCGATCAAGATGATATTGTTGTTAACGATGATGCCCGCCAACGAAATCACACCCAAGCCGCTCATGACGATGCCAAACGGCTCGCGCAGAATCATCAGGCCCAACATCACCGCAGCCGTTGAGAACAAGGCTGCAGAGAGAATCAGCGCGGTCTGATAGAAGCTGTTGAACTGCGTGACGAGGATCGCAATCATCAAGACGATCGCCAGCGTAAATGCATTGCCGAGAAACGCGGCTGCTTCCGCCTGTTCTTCCTGTTCGCCTTGGAAGCGTATGCGCACTGTGCCGTCGTTGAATCCAGCGTA
Organism: Pseudomonadota bacterium; assembly: GCA_040387055.1. Classification (GTDB taxonomy): domain Bacteria; phylum Pseudomonadota; class Gammaproteobacteria; order Nevskiales; family Nevskiaceae; genus Stenotrophobium. Next base: position 23,030 of record JAZKEM010000265.1, read on the forward strand.
GGGGTGCTTTACGAAATACTGTGTCAGCGCTTTGACTTGGTTGTCTGCCAGAACGTTGGACGCAACGTTGGCTTCAACTTTCATCACGCGTCGTCCATCGACACGACGAATCGCGTTAACCAGTGGTGCTGCGCTACTTTTGACAAAGTTAGAAGCAGGGATCAGCCCACTAGCAGTCTGGATGCGTAGGCTCGAAAGCTGTTGAAGATTGCGATAAGGCTCGGTGTAGCGGGCGCGAATGTCGATTTCATCATCAGCATCTTCAGGGCGATATTTGCCGAGTAGTACGCCATTGGTGACCAACTGCACGGTGTTGCCGACCAGTGTCACGTCAGCGCCGTACTTGGCGGCTTCAGCACGATCAACCACCAAATGCCATTCAATGCCAGCGAGTGGGCGTGTGTCTTCGATATCGGTAAAGCCACCAATTTTTTCCATCGCGGCGCGAATGGCGAGCGTGGCGCTGCCAAGGCGCGCGTTGGATTCTTCCAGCGACTCGGGCATAGGCGAAGACAATTCGATTTGAATCGGTTTGCCTTGGCTTGGGCCGTCTTGTTCTTGAATAACCTCGATCAAAACGCCGGGCATGCCTGCCGTACGTTGACGGATTTCTTCAACGATCTTGCCGGCTTTGCGTCGTTTGTTCCATTCTTTGAGTTCCAGCTGAATCACGCCGATGTTGTCTGCAGCGGCTTCGTGACCGCCACCACCGCCGGTTCGTGCATAGACGCTCTTGAATTCAGTCATCGGAAGCAGACGTTTTTCTGTCTCGCGCATCACCGTATCTTTCTCGTAGATCGAGAGATCGCCGCGTGCATGCACGTTGACCATGATGCTGTTTGGTTCGCTGGACGGAAAGTACTCAATGCCAGAGCCAAGGAAGCTATACGAAGAGAAAATAACGATCAGCATCGCAATCGCGATCCAGAAGGTTTTGACTGGACGATCAACCGCCCAAGTTAGTGCGCGCAAGTAATGACCCGTGCCGCCTTTGAGTTCGCGCAGGTCGCCGGTTTCTGCGGTTGCGATGTGTTTCTGTTCTTCTTCCGAATGTGAATCTTTGCGGCCCCAGCGTGCGCCGAGTGCTGGAATAAAGATCAGCGCCATCACCAGCGAGGCAGTTAATGTCGCCAATAAGGTGATCGGCAAATAACGCATGAAACCGCCCAGCATTCCCGGCCAGAACAACAGCGGGAAGAACGCGGCAAGGCGAGTAGCCGTCGATGAAATGATCGGCCATGCCATGCGTTTGGTGGCATCGCGATAAGCAGCTTCTGGCGAAAATCCTTCGCACATTCTTCGATCGGCATATTCCGATACGACGATGGCGTCATCCACCAGCATGCCCACCGCCATGATCAAGCTGAAAAGCACGATGATGTTGACGGTAAGTCCCATCCCGGCGAGCACTAGGATGCCGATCAGGAAAGAACCCGGTACTGCAATCGCGACGAGGGAAGCGGTGCGCCAGCCGAGATAACCGATGAGTACACAGACCACAAGAATAACGGCAGTCAGCACGCCATTCTGCAGATCGTTAAGGCCTTCCTTGATTTCGTGCGAGGCGTCGTGCGAGTAATCAACCTTGATCGTTTCGGGCCAGAGTTTCTGATGCTGAGCGACAGAATCACGGACGCGCTGAATCGTTTCAATGACGTTTTCGCCAATACGCTTCTTCACTTCTAGCGTGATTGCCGTTTCGCCATTGCGACGGGCAAAGCCTTGAGGGTCTTTGAATGCGCGAGTAATCGTGGCGATGTCGGAAAATTTAACAACGCGATCGCCAGAGACTTTCACCGGCAGGTTCTGTACGTCTTCTACTGATTCCAGAACGCCCGGCAACTTGATCGCAAATTGACCGTTGTTGGTTTGCAGATTGCCTGCAGCGATCAGGCGATTGTTGCGAGTGAACAGACTGAACAGTTCATCCTGCGAGATGCCGTAGCTATCCATCTTTAATGGATCAATCGAAATCTCGACCATCTCATCGCGGTTGCCGCCGATGTCGACTTCGAGAACGCCTTTGACGCTGGCCAGATCATCTTTGAGATTGCGTGCAACTTGCAGCAGCGTGCGCTCTGGAACTGGGCCCGATAAGGTCACTACCAGAACGGGAAATAGCGCAACGTTGACTTCATTAACGATGGGCTCTTCGCTATCTGCGGGCAGCTTAGATTTCACTTCGTCGACTTTGCGGCGTACATCACGCATTGCTTTTTCTGGAGCAAAGCCTGCTTCAAATTCCAAGGTGACAGAGCCATAACCTTGCGCTGCTTTGCCGGTCATTTTTTTCACGCCTTCAATGGAGCGTAGTGATTGCTCCAGTGGACGTGTCAGTAAACGCTCAGCATCTTCTGGTGAGATGCCTTCGTGCATCACGGCGGTATAGATGTAAGGAATCGGAACGTCTGGGCTCGATTCTTTAGGGATGTAGGCGTAGGTAATTGCGCCAGCAACAAAAATAATTGCTAGGAACAGCAATACGATGCGGCCGCGGTCTAGTGCGGCATCAAGAAGGGCTTTCATAAGTGCGAGCGGCTCTGGCGCAACTTATTTGGCAGCAGCAGCGGGCGCTGCTTCAGTTTCTACGTCAACACTCTCGCCGGCTGCAACAAAGCCTTGGCCGCGCGTGATTAGCAAAATCTGTGAGGGCACGCCGGTAAGCCACACGGCATCGCCGTCAGAGCGGACGATCTCGGCTTTGGTGAATACGACTTTGCCGTTAACGACATGCTTCACGCCGATGGTGCCGTTGTCAGACAGCGTCAGCAATGAAGAAGGAATTCTCTGCGCAGAAATGCTTTGAACCGGCAGGCGAATGCGTGCCGACAAGCCAGCAGGGATTTCGCCGCGCGGATTATCGACGGCGATATCGACGGTGAAGGTGCGCGTCTTGTCATCAGCCAGTGAAGAAACAAATTTAATGCGGCCCGTCAGTTTGCGGCCGAGAATTTCTGCTTCTGCCGCATCGCCAACCTTGATGTTGCGGATATCGTTTTCGCTAACGCCAGCAGAAACAACTAGAGGGTCGATCTTGATGAGCTTGGCGATAGGCTCACCGATTTTCACGTAGCTGCCGACTTCAATGTTTTGCTGCTCAAGCACACCAGAAACAGGCGAAAGAATGCTGAGATTCTTGAGGTGCAGATCAATTTCTTTGATGTCGGTGCGCGCAACTTCCAGCGCAGCTTGGCGTGATGCGACCTCGGATTCAGTGACATAGCCGGTTTCGCGTAGGCGTCGTGCGCCTTCAAATTCAAGTTCGCGCTGTTTGAAGATCGCGACAGCACGTGTTTTACGTTGTTCGGAATCACGTGGATCGACGCGTGCGAGTAATGCGCCTTGATTCACGCGTGCGCCTTTACGGGCGCCGATGGCGATGACTTGGCCTTCGATCTGCGATGCGATGACGACAATCTGATCTGGAGTAGTGTCGCCGTTCAAGATGACTTCGCGTTGAACGGTTTCTGCATTCTGCGTGCGCACTGAAACTTTGAAGCGCTTGAGCTCTTTTTCAGTGGCAGGTTTGTTTTCGGCTTCGGATTTATGTGAGCTACCAAAAATCAGACCTGAGATCATCCAGATCACAAGAATGCCGATAATTGCCGCAGCGATGCTCCAGGTACGTGCTGCGCCCGTTTGTCTTTTTTTCATGGTTTCCAACTAAGGTGCGGCGCTTGGCCGTTCCAAATGGTCAATTTCATATGCTGAAACTGACGGTGATTGACTCAATAATGATGGCGTAAATGCTAACACGCGTAATCGTCCATCCGCGTGATGGTTCAATGCTTTAGAGGACTTTACATAGGCGTCCATCCGTTGATTCTGGATGAGCCAACAGGCTTGGGGGGTTAAATCCCGAACTAAGTGATAGATGGCTTCATTTTTTACGTTAAGCACTACAATTTCCGCCAGTGAACAAACAAATGATTGGAGATTTCAGATGGACCTAGCCCAACAGGCTGCCCAACAGACCGCACAACAGACCGAGATTGAGGCTGCGGCATTCAGACGACTGCTTGCCCACCTTGATGCGCATAAAGAAGTGCAAAACATTGACCTGATGAACCTCGCCGGGTTTTGCCGCAACTGTCTGGCCAAGTGGTACGCAGCGGCGGCACAAGAGCGGGGCTCTGAGATTGGATATGAGGCTGCGCGCGAGCGTGTTTATGGCATGCCATACGCGGAATGGAAGTCTCAGTATCAAACAGAAGCCAAATAACGCACCCCTGCAATTTGGGAGGGGGTGGGCTCTCGGCTGATTATTTCAGCCAAGGCTTACGCTATATACTTGCGTACATATCGAGATTCGTTGTTTTGAAACCGTAAGTGGATTCGTTGCTGACACCGGAAGAAATTCAAGCCTTATACCTCTCTGCCAAGGTTGCGCTGTGGGCGACGGCCCTGTGCCTGCCGGCCGGTATTGCATTGAGTTGGGTGATGGCGCGCTATGAGTTTCGCGGCAAGTTGTTACTCGATGTGCTGATACAACTGCCGATGGTGTTGCCGCCGGTAGTGCCGGGATATTTGTTGCTGCTAGTGCTGGGCACGCAGGGCCCCGTCGGCGCTTGGTTATTGGCGGAATTTGGTGTGGTGATCGCTTTTACCTGGAAGGGCGCAGTGCTGGCTTCCGCGGTGATGGCGTTTCCCTTGATGGTGCAGCCAGTCAGACTCGCGTTTCGAATGATTGATCCGCGACTTGAGCAGGCTGCGACCACGCTAGGCGCAACACCTTGGCGTGCTTTCTTCACCATCACGATTCCACTGGCATTGCCCGGCATCATTGCCGGCAGCGTGCTGTGCTTCTCACGCAGCCTCGGTGAATTTGGCGCGACGATGGCGTTTGTCGGAAACATTCCGGGCGAAACGCGAACTTTGCCGCTGGCCATCTACAGTTACACGCACGTGCCGGGCGGTGAGGCGCCTGCTTTACGTTTGGTTTATCTCTCGTTTGCCTTGGCCACGGTGGCTTTGTTGGCCAGCCACATTATTAGTCGGCGAGCTGAACGCTTGTTGGGTTATGCAGGCGATCGGAGCTTGCGTTGAAAGCCGATCTGACTTTTAAGCGTGGCGAATTTCAGCTTGCGGCCCGAGTTGAGCTGAATGGTGGCGTCACAGGTATTTGTGGTCCTTCAGGTGCGGGCAAGAGCACATTCCTTGCCTTGTTGGCAGGGCTGTTGCGCCCGAGCGCAGGCACGTTGAATTTTGCTGGTGTTGACCTGATCGACACACAGCACGGTATTTTTGTACCTGCATGGAAACGTCACTTTGGTTTGGTATTTCAAAATGGAATGCTGTTTCCACATCTGTCAGTGCGTGACAATTTGCTTTACGGCTTCAATCGCCTGACTCCGCTGGAACGTCACTTGGATCTGAAGACAGTGACTGCTTTGCTTGAGATCGAACCACTATTGCAGCGTCGCCCAGATCAACTTTCCGGCGGTGAGCGTCAGCGTGTGGCGCTAGGGCGGGCGTTGTTGTATTCGCCACGCTTATTGTTGCTGGATGAACCCTTGTCGTCGCTGGATGATCGACTCAAGCAACAGATTCTTCCGTTTCTGAAACGGGTAAAAGAAGAAACCCGTATTCCGATGATCTACGTCACGCATGCGCAAGCAGAGGTCGATTACCTGGCCGATCGCGTGCTCAAGATGGAAGACGGTCGCCTAGGAGAGTAAGGCGACGAGTGAAGACTTAAGCTGCGACGCCTAGGATCACGCTGGATGCTTTAAAGATTGCGTAAGCCGCTTTGCCTTCAGACAGCTTCATCGATTTGGCGGCGGTGTTGGTGATGATGGCGGCTACCGAGTTATCACCTTTAAGGCCAATGACAACCTCCGTGTTGATCGCGCCAGGTGTTAGACGCGTGATCTTGCCGTTGAGTCGATTGCGCGCTGACAGTTTTAATTCCTGTTCGCCATCGTCGTCGACACCAACAATCACCCACGATGCTTTGATCAAGGCGATCGCTTCCGAGCCCACTTTCAGGCCGAGTGTTTCAGTGCTCTCGCAGGTGATGACTGACACCACGCGCTCGCCACCCGATAGCTTCAACTCAATTTCATCGTTGACGGCGCCTTTCTTGATGCGGACAACTTTTCCGGAAAAGTGATTTCGTGCGCTGGTCAACATGGTCATCCTTCCGAGAATTTGCAGATCTCTGCCAAAATTTTTGATTCGTCCATTGAGTACTTCGAGAAAGCGATTGTTCTCGACTTCAACGGCTCTGAAAGTTTCTACGAGTTGACGCCCTCGCGGAGTGAGCGTGGTTCCGCCGCCGCCTTTGCCGCCTTTGCTGCGTGAGACCAGCGGCTTTTCCGACAAATTATTCATCGCCTCAACGGCATCCCAAGCGGCCTTGTAACTCAGGCCGATGGCTTTGGCTGCGGCGGATATCGAGCGTGTCGTTTCAATGCTTTCGAGTAAGGCCATCCAGCGTTGTCCGGCGAAAGATTCGCCGCCTGCTTCTAGCGTTAAAGCACTGCGGATCCGGAGTGAGGCGGATTTCATGTCTGACCTTAAATAGAGGAGTGCGTCATCAGGCGTAATCGCCTGTAACTCGATGTGCACGAGTATAAAGCTGGGGCTTGGCTTGACTTACAAATGATAAGCATTATCATCTAAACGCATGGAAGGCCGCCGATCTTGGTCGCCAACATTCCCATACAAATCACCCAGCCAGGCCTCATCTGCCAAGCCACGGATAGCGAAATCGCACCGCGCGCGAGGAAAGGCATGAACCTGCAATCTGATTTTGTTCCGCTCTTGGCTGAACCGACTCCAGCCATTAAAACTGATGCGCGGATTCAGCTGATCTTCGATATCGAAACGCTGCTACTTGATCCCATGCCCGGCATTGCCGACAGCGTTGGCTGGGCCATGATTGAACAGGGTTTGGCGCCAACCATAGAAGAGATGGAGCAGGCCGGGATTGGTCGTCGTCCGATCAGCCAAGTGCTATCGACACTACTGGGCACTGAAGACACACGCGTTATCGCCGACGCTACAGCGCGCTATCACAGCTACTTTAATGACAGTGGACGTTTCCGCTGCCGCGTACGCGAAAGCGGCGTGCGCTTGGCGCAGGTGCTTGAGCAGGATTCGCGTTTTGAACTGCACTACCTGACGCATATCGGCTCACGCGATACCTATAAAATTCTGGACCACTACGGTCTTTCGCAGATGACGCTCAGTGTTGTCACGCTGGAGCACGCCACTTGTCCCGGCATTCGCCCGCCGCTGATGAAAATCATGGTGGAGCAGAGTGCGAGTGCCGCGCGCAACTGGGTGCTGTTAACAGATCATCCTTGGGAATTAATGGCCGCGCATCAAATCGGCATGCGCAGCATTGGCTTGGCTTATGGCCGCTCCGATGTCGCAAGCCTTTGCGCAGTGGAGCCAGATGCCATCGCCACCGATCCGGCAGAAATCCATGACTTGTTGCGATGCATGCTGCCGATCTCGCTAGAGCCGATGACCTTGCTCAGAAGTCTGGCTGTGCATTAATGGCGATGCCATTTTTGATCGCAAAAAACCACAGATAATATTAAGTATCAATAGCTTGTATTGATGTTCGCGGCTGCGGCGTAGTCGCAGACACAGCCTCCTTTTGCTGCGCTGCAGCACCGCTTGTTGGCAAATCCCTAACATTTGTTAGGCGTTTGTTAGCGGCTGCCCTGTTCCAATCTCGCTCACAGAACTATTCATCCAATCATCTGGAGAGAGAGATATGGAAGCTGGTCATGTTGTGGTGCAGGTTGATTTTTCCAAGCGCAAAGCGGGCGAACATCAATCAGCTAAATCAAATGCCGCATGGTCGGGCGCAAGCGCTGATTACCGTTTGATTGAACCGCTGACGGATCGCGAGCTTCGCTTTCTCGACTGCTTGGCAAACGGCGTTTCCAATAAAGAAATTGCGCGCAGCCTTTCCGTTTCAGAAAACACCGTTAAGTTCCACCTGAAGAATGTTTATTCGAAGTTTGCAGTTCGCACGCGACTGCAGGCGATCAATGCGGCTTATGAACTCGGCGTATTAAGTCCGTCGACGAATCGGCAGCCGACCATGACTGCAGCTGCGTCATGAAAAAGAATTGGCTCTCCAGTTATCCAGCCGGAGTTCCCGAAAATATTTCTGCCTTGCGCCATAACAGTCTTGGCGAACTCATTACAGAAGCCTGCCGTACTTTTTCCGAGCACACGGCTTTTGTACAAGAAGCCAACACGCTGAGCTATGCGCAGCTCGATGCACTGAGCGAACGCTTGGCAGCCTTCTGTGCTGTGGACCTGAGCTTGGCGGTCGGCGAGCGTGTGGCTTTGATGATGCCTAACATTCTGGCGTATCCACTCGCGGTCAGCGCTGTGTTGCGCGCAGGTTGCGTGGTTGTAAACGTCAATCCGATGTACACGCCACGCGAGCTTAAACACCAACTACGTGACTCTGGCGCGCGCGCCATTATTGTTGCTGAGCCATTCCTTGCGACGGTCAACGAAGTGCTGGCTGAAACATCAGTCGATACGGTCATCGTCGTGCCTATGGCTGGCGTGCCGCAGTCGAACGGTGCCGCTTACGATCACTCTGGAACCACTACTCTGAATGCAGCCTTATCCACGCAGAGTGTGATGAGTGCGCGTGAAGTACGTCATTCAGATACGGCCTTATTGCAGTACACCGGCGGCACCACAGGTCCGTCGAAGGGCGCAGAGCTTACACACGGCAATATGCTCTCCAATATTGAACAGTTCGGCACTTGGCTGGGAGATACGCTGAAGCCGGGTCGTGAAGTGATCATTACGGCGCTGCCGATTTATCACATCTTTGCCTTGATGGTGAATA
>JAZKEM010000266.1:0-3189 GCA_040387055.1 Pseudomonadota bacterium
ATGCCGCTGAAGATGTCTTTAACCTCTTGCGTAGCGGTAAGCGTGAGATGGATCAAAATCTGCTGGATTCGATTCTTCAGTCTGTCGACCACTTGCAGCTGATGATGGCGCAGGTTTCTTCAGGCGAAGATTTATCAGCTGCACCTGCAGCGCTGATCAAAAGCTTGCACGATGCCTGCGTTGCGCCGGCACCGCCTGTCGCCAAGGTTGAACCTGCTGTTTCTGGCAGTGATGCAATCAGTGATGATGAATTCGAAGCGCTGCTCGATCAGTTTCATGGCTCGGGCAAAGCGCCAACCGCTGTCGTAGAAACGCCGGTAGTTGCAGCGCCGGAAGAGGCTCCTGCAAAAAGCGAAGTTACGAGTAAAGCGGCCGTCGCTCATGCACCCCCACCTGAAACCACGATTCGTGTCGATACCAATCGTCTCGACAAGATGATGAACCTAGTCGGCGAGTTGGTGCTGCTGCGTAATCGCTTGAAGATATTGCGTGGCTCCGGCTCATCGGATGATCTGAGCAAGGCTATCGGCCAACTCGATTTCATCACCCGCAGCCTGCAAGGAGCGGTGATGCAAATCCGCATGCAGCCGGTGCGCAAAGTCTTTTCAAGATTCCCAAAAGTCGCTCGCGATGTCGCACGTGCGCTCGGCAAGCAGGTGGAAGTGGAACTGGTGGGTGAAGACACCGACCTCGACAAGAATCTGGTTGATGCACTGGCCGATCCCTTGGTGCACATGGTTCGCAATGCCGTTGATCACGGTATCGAAATGCCGGATGTGCGAAAGCGCGCAGGCAAACCGGAAGCCGGTCATCTGGTGCTGTCCGCAAGACAGCAGGGCGATCACATCCTGATTTCAATCTCTGATGATGGTGCAGGTATTGATAGTGAGAAGCTGCGCAAGAAAGTCGTCGAGAAAGGTCTACTGACTGAAGCGGCAGCAGAAAGGCTCAGCCCCGATGAATGTTTGCAATTGGTTTTCATGCCGGGCTTTTCGACCAAGGAACAAATCTCTGATTTGTCCGGACGCGGTGTCGGCATGGACGTGGTCAAGTCCGCGATCACCAATCTGAAGGGCACGGTAAAAATTGAATCGCGTCTGGGTCAGGGCAGTGTGGTGCTGATCCAGCTGCCGCTGACGCTGGCGATCTTGCCTGCGCTGATGGTGTCGGTTGCTGGCCGCACGTTTGCCATGCCGCTGGCTTCGGTCATCGATGTCACGGTACTCAACACAGAAAGCATTCGTCGACTCGATAAATGGGATGTCGTGCTGATCCGCGATGAACTGGTGCGATTGATTCATCTGGATCGTTGGGCTGGCGTGCGCGCCGATCCTGAACTGCCGCGCCATGTGGTGCTGGCGAATGTGGATAACGAACGCTATGGATTTGTCGTGAGTCAGGTTCGTGGACGCGAAGAAGTCGTCATCAAACCTTTGGGTGCGATGCTGCGCGGGCTCACTGGCCTTGCGGGCGCAACAGTCACGGGCCAGGGCAGAGTAGCCTTAATTCTCGATTTCCCTGGCTTGATCAAAGCCTGCTCAGCTGGGGGAGGATAAGCAGCGATGGATATCTTAAGTGTCATTGGTTTTCCGCTGGCCTTCTTGGTGCTGATTGTTGGCAGCATTCTGAAAGGCAGTGGTGTCGCAGCGCTCTGGGGTCCCGCAGCATTCGTGATTGTGATCATTGGGACGATCTCATCGATCCTTGTGCAGACACCGCTGGCGACGTTCAAGCATGGCATGAAGATGGCCAAGTGGGTGTTCATGCCACCGAAGATGGATTCCAAAGTCATGATTCAAAAGATTGTGGATTGGAGTAATGCAGCACGTAAGCAAGGCTTGCTCGCACTTGAAGCGAGCGTTGAGGCGGAAACCGATAGCTTCATCAAGAAAGGTTTGCAGCTGCTGGTTGATGGCTCCGAGCCCGACATGATTCGTAGCGTGCTGGAAGTTGAGTTGACCACAAAAGAACATTTCGATCTTCAAGGCGCCAAGGTTTTCGAGGGCATGGGCATCTATGCGCCAACGCTCGGCATCATCGGCGCAGTGATGGGTTTGATGTCGGTGATGGCCAACCTCGCAGACCCCAGCAAGCTGGGCCACGGTATCGCCGCTGCGTTCGTCGCCACCATTTACGGCATCGGTGCCGCCAACCTATTCCTGTTGCCGATGGCATCAAAACTTAAGGCAGTCGTCGCTGATCAGACGCGCATGCGCGAAATGATTGTTGAAGGCCTGATCTCCATTTCTCGCGGTGAAAACCCGCGCAATATTGAAGCCAAGCTGCAAGGCTTCTTTCACTGAGATCGCTCGTGGCCCGCAAACACAAACATGAAGAGCACGCCAACCACGAAGCCTGGGCTATTCCCTATGGCGACTTGGTGACCTTGTTGCTGGCGTTGTTTGTGGTGATGTATGCGGTGTCCTCGGTCAATGAAGGAAAGTTCCGCGTCTTGTCTGATGCGCTGTCAGTCGCTTTTGGTGGCCCGCCGAAATCTTTGCGTCCGGTGCAGTTCGGCAACAACAAAAGTCGTGGATCAGACAATGATCAGAAGATGAGCGTGCTGCCTGCGCCTGCAATTGATCAGTCGCTCGGCGGTATCCTGCGTGATATGCACACGCCGAGAACACTACCGGGATCACTGAAGACGATGATCCCGCAGCACGATGTGAATTCCAGCGGCAACACCGGTTATTCCGAAGGGGCCAAGTCACTCAAGCGCATTGCCGTCGAAGTGCAAGCAGCGATGGCGGGTCTGATCAAGCAGGGCTTGGTGGTGGTGCGCCCTGGCAGTAACTGGCTGGAAGTCGAGATCAAGACTGACATTCTGTATAGCAGCGGTTCTGCCGAAATTTCTCACGGCGCTGTGGATACGCTGGATAAGCTCTCGGGGATCCTGAAGCCGTTTCCTAACGTGATCCGCATTGAAGGTCATACCGATAACGTTCCTATCAATACGCGTGTGTTCCCATCCAACTGGGAATTGTCTGCGGCGCGTGCGGCGAGTGTTGTTCACCTGTTTATGCAACGGGGTGTTGAACCGACACGCATGAGTGTGGAAGGGCTAGGCGAATATCGTCCGATTGGTGATAACAAGACGGCTGTGGGTCGGGATCAGAATCGTCGTGTGGTGTTGGTCATTCTTTCTGGACCTGATGATCGCCACGCGGCTGACTTCAAGGCGATGAC
>JAZKEM010000267.1:0-7126 GCA_040387055.1 Pseudomonadota bacterium
CGCGCTTGAACAACGCCGGTGCTATCAACAGCAATGCCGGTGAGTTTGCCGGTGGTGTAACCGTCTTGATTGAGTGCGCTGACTGCGAACTGACTACCGAACTGCGTGGTCTTGCTCAGATCCAATGACATGTTCATCGCGGATGCGCCGTTGCCTGGGGTGTATCCAGGAAGCGTGACATTGCCGCCAGCAGGCGTGATCAGCACGCCATTGCTGGAGTATTGCAACGCGGTGCTGCCAGCTTGAGCAACGCCATCAATGCTGGTGTGCATTGTCCAGTCATTCGCGGTTGCGCCTGCAACGAAGTAGAGATTGGCGGAGTGAGCGGCACCCAGCGAGTCATAAACCGTAACTGACGTCGTTTGGTTATAGCTGGTTGCGTCTGTTGGAGAGAACGTTGTCGTCGCTGGTGCAGTCGCACCGCTTGGAAGATTCAGTTCCACATCAACACTGCCGGTTGCAGCAGGAGGATTGTCCGCCGTGGTTAACTGCAGATCAGACAGACCGCCGGTGTTGAATCCACCGTTAGGCAGCGCTGAGAAAACTTGTAGACGCTCGCCCGTGCCATTAACGACATAGCCGCTGTTATCGGTGGTGAAGCTACCGGCGCGCGTGTAAGACAAGCTGCCGTTATTGCTCATCGTGAAGAAACCAGCGCCATTGTTGAGCGCCATGTCCAGCGAGCTATTGCTGCTGGCGATTGTGCCTTGCGAGAAATCCTGTGCCAGTCGCGTCACCGTGACGCCCGTGCCGGATTGCGTACCGTTGGAACCGTAGAGGCTCGACTGGTAAATATCGCCAAAATTCACTGACGACTCTTTGAAGCCAACCGTATTCGCGTTGGCGATATTGTTGGCCGTGGTGTTGAGATTAGCCTGTGCTGCACTGAGTCCGCTGAGCGCGGTGCCGAAAGAACCTAGTGACATGATGTGCTCCTGTAAGAATTACGCGCCGTGATTAACTGATCTGGCGGATCGTGCTGAAAGCGACGGAACCAATGCCGTCGACACTGAGATTGAGTGCGCCACTTGCATCAAGCGAGACACTATTGACCTTGCCTGCAGCGAGCATGGTTGCAGCTTGCGACTGCGAACCCGTACCGACCGTGGCGGTGAAGTTGTATTGCCCTGCGGGTGCAGCAGCGCCGTTGTTGTCGATGCCGTCCCACTGGAATTGCGTGAGGCCAGAAGCCTGCGCGCCGAGATCGATGCGGCGAATCAATTGACCCGAAGCATCGGTGACATTGACGATGACGTTGCCGCTGGCAGGTGCATCGACTGCGAGAGAAACTTTTCCGCCAGTGCTGAGCGCAGCAGAGGACGAAGAAGTCAGCACGTTGTGACCAACAAGACTGGAAGCTTGTAGCGCTTGGCCTGACGACAAAGACGAAGCCAGTGTGCTGAATGAGTTCTGTAAATTTTGAATGCCAGACACAGTAGAGAACTGCGCCATCTGACTCACGAACTCGCTGTTATCCAGCGGCTTGAGTGGGTCCTGATTCTTTAACTGTGAAGTCATCAGTTTCAGGAAATCATTCTGCGACAACGTCTGCGCTTTCAAAGAGCTGGTGACGTTGTTCGTATTGCTAGTCGAGCTGCCAATCGGATCCATTTTACTTTCCTAAATTGAGCGTTCGGAGCGCCAAGTCTTTGGCGGTGTTCATCACCTCGACACTGCCTTGATAGGAGCGTGAAGCCGAAATCATGTTGACCATCTCTTCGACGGTGTTGATGTTGGGTGCGTATACATAACCCTGTGCATCGGCAAGCGGATGACCAGGCTCGTAGCGCTTCTGCGCATCAGCCTGGCTCTCGACAACGCCGAGCACCTGTACGCCTGCAGTGGCTGTGCCTTCTGTACCCGGCTCAGCGCGAAACACTGGCATGCGTGCTTTGTAAACTTTGCTGGCATCGCCGCTCACGGAATCAGCATTCGCCAAATTACTGGCGACAGTATTCAGGCGCAGTGACTGCGCACTGAGCGCAGAACCTGCGATATCAAAAATTCGGAAGGTCGACATATCAGTTGCCGGTGATCGCGGTCATCAGCGATTTCAGGCGATAGTCGATGAAGCTCAGACTGGCTTGGTAATGCAGCGCAGACTCGGCATAGGCGGCTTGCTCGGTCTGCACATCGACCGTGTTGCCATCAACGCTGGGTTGCGTTGAGACGCGATAAACGGTCGCAGCTTTTTGCATGTCCTCGTTGATGCCGCCTGCTAGCGGAATGTGTGAGGCATTGGTCGCGCCCGTGCTCTCAGGCTTTACCGCGTTTTCAGCGGTCTGCGCGAGCAGCTTGTTGAAGTCGAGATCTTTGGCCTGATACCCGGGGGTGTCCGCATTGGCGATGTTGGAGGCGAGCACCTCCATGCGCTGACGCTGGAAATTCAGCGCTGCTGCATGCACCCCAAACACTGTGTCGAATCCTGACATGGGAACCTCCTGCACAAACCTCTATGCAGGGAATCAGGCAATCCCTGTGCCAGACGAAGACCGTCAAAGAAACATCAGTGGACCTTCTGCACTTCCTTTAGACGCTCCAGAACACCCGTCGCCAGCTCGTCAGAGCTGAATTTGGCAACGAAGCGGTCGGCGCCGACGCGCTGCACCATGGCATTGTTGAAGACGCCTGAGAGCGAGGTGTGCAGCATTACAAAGAGATTGCGCAGATGCGGGTCGCGACGGATTTCTGTCGTGAGGGTGTAGCCGTCCATATCGGGCATCTCGACATCTGAGATGACCATCAGCAGTTCGTCTTCCGGCTTCTTGCCTTGGTCGACCATGGCCCTGAGTTCTTTCAGCGCTTCGCGACCGTCACGTACTAATAGGCAGTCGATGCCGATCTGGTTAAGGATGCGTTCGATCTGCGTACGCGCGACGCGGGAGTCATCTGCCACCAGCACACGACGCTTGTTGACGCCCATGTCACGCGCTGCGTTGAGCAGGCTGTCGTCGACTGGTTTCAATTCACCGACAACATCGGACAGCACTTTTTCTACATCAATGATTTCTACGAGTTCTTTACCAAAACGCGTGATCGCAGTCAGATAACTCTCCTGTCCACCGTGCGGCGGTGGCATCACTGTTTCCACATTCACGTGGATGATGCGATCGACCGAGCGCACCAGAAAGCCCTGCACCGAGCGGTTAAACTCGGTGACGATGACATGCGCTGCAGCGTCATCCGGCGTCGGTTCGCCGCCTACCGCCTTGCGTAGATCAATCACCGGCACGATGCGGCCGCGGATATCGGCAACGCCTTTCACCAGCGGATGAGCGGAGGGCATCCAGCTGATACGCGGGCATGGCAGCACTTCCTGCACCTTGAACACGTTGATGCCAAAGATTTGACGCTCGTCGAGACGGAACAGCAGCAGCGCGAGCCGGTTGTGTCCGGCCAACTGGGTACTGCGGTCTATGCTTTCCAGCAAACCGGTCGTCATCGCGTGCTACCTCCAAGGTCTGATTTCTTATCGGATCAATCACTCGGAACTTGAGTCGCCTCCCCAAAAATTACCAGCCCTTTGCTGGCACAGGGATTGCCTCATCTCCATTGAGTCTTCTTTGGAGTGCGACAATGTCACGCAAGCTGCTGGTTCTGCCTTTGATGCTGTGCTGCCTGGCAGCGCAAGCGCAGGACTTCGAATCACCTGAACGGATTCGCAGCATTGCGCGTGACTACGCACAGCAATCGGCCGGCGTTGGCACACAAGTCGAAGCCACTTCGCTCGATGAGCGCCTGCGCCTTCCCGCTTGCAGCAAGGCGCCATCTGCCTTCATGCCACAGGGCAACAATGGACGCGGCGCCATCACGGTCGGCGTGCGTTGCGATGCGCCGGTCGCCTGGACGCTCTATGTGCCGGTGCGCATCAGTCAGACCATGCAGGTGCTGGTGCTGAATCGCTCGCTGAATCGCGGCGAACTCATTACCGCCGACATGATCAGCTTCCAGTCTCGCGACACCGCCACCCTGCCCTACGGTTACCTAAGCAAGCTGTCGGATGCCACCGGCAAAACGCTGAAGCGCCCGCTGGTTGCAGGCTCCGTGCTCTCGCCCGATGCGATGGAAATGCAGCGCATCATCAAGCGCGGCCAATCCGTCACCGTATTCAGCCATATCGGCGGACTCGAAGTCCGCGCCCAAGGCACCGCGCTTTCAGACGCTGGCCAAGGCGACCGCCTCCGCGTTGAAAACAAGACTTCCCGCCGAGTGGTAGAAGGCGTGGTCATCAACGCAGACTCCATTGAAGTGGCGATGTAGCACCATGATCGCCATGTACAGCCAAATTGAACCTAAAGTTTTTGAATGGGCAGCCGTTAATCCGTATGCAAGCCAAGCCATTGCATGGATGAACGTTATGACGACTCGAATTGATACTTACATCGCAAACGCAGCAGCAAGCGTACGCAGCGGTCTCAAATCCGCAGATGCAACGGCCAAGACAGGCAGCTCAGGCGCGCCCATCTCCAACGTTGCCCGGATCGATTCAGCCAAGTTCACACCGGATGCGCTACAGCTCCAGAAGATCGAGAGCAGCATCGCAAAGATTCCGGTGGCCGATCATCAACGCATCGCCGCAGTGCGCAGCGCCATCGAAAACGGCAGCTACAAGGTCGATTCGCAGGCCGTTGCCAGCAAGTTGGCGCGCATGGAATGGGAGCTCTCACTCAAATGACGAACCAAGACAATCAACTCAACGCACCAGCAGAAGCTGTTCCGCAAATCGTCGAACAGCACATTTCCTCAGCAATGGAATTGCTTGAAATTCTTCAACAAGAACGACAAGCGCTGATCTCCGGCAAGCCGGAAGCCATTGAAAAAGTCTGCGCATCAAAAATCAAATCAGTAAACACGTTCAAGCTACTGAGCGAAAAACTCACCCAGTACCTAGGCAACGAAACGATTGAACAGTTGATTGCGCGCATTGGTCTTCAACAACGCTGGCAGCAACTGCTGTCTCTGGCAACCGAATGCCAAAAGCACAATCTAGCCAACGGCGCCCTTCTCGACGAACGCCAGAACTACGTCAGACACGCGATCAAATGCTTGTTTGGCCACGAAGCCAAGCCTGGGATTTATGGGCGCTGGGGTGATACCAGCTTTAGGCCTGAGCGGCGGATGATTGCGAGCGCCTAGGTTGCAACGTGCAACTGAGAAAATTCATGCGCGCGGTTGTTCCTGATTATTCACGTCGGGACTCGGGCTCTGTAGTCAGCTCCAAAAATATTTCACAGGTACTGCTAGACCTTCAGTCGAGCAACTCGCTGATCTCCATTTCTGTTGCGGGATTATCTGGCACGTATCTCAGCATGCTGCTCAAGGTCGATACGCAGAACGACATCCTGCTTTTTGATGGCCTGCAATCGCCGCATCTTGATCATGTCATTGAGGCCGGAGCCGTGGTCTCTGTCAGTGCCAAACTCGGCGCGAATAACATCGAGTTCGACTGCATCATCGAGGCATCCTTCGCGCTCAACAAGGCACCCGCCTTCAAAGCACATGTGCCAGTCTCACTGCGCATCACTGAACGTCGCAACGCGTATCGTGTGAGAATTCCAGCAGCGATGTCATCGTCGCTGATTCAACTAACTACCGACAACGGCCCCTATCAAGGACGCCTGATCGATATCTCACGACAAGGTGCAGCAGCATTGCTACCAATTAAGATCAACACCATCGTCGGCAACAAAGTGACGTGCGCCATTCACCTGATGGACACCCAACTCGACACACACGCTGACATCCGTTCTGCGTCGACACAACAAGACGGTCAACGTTTAGGTCTACTTTTTACCGATCTCTCTTCCATCGAACACAAACGTATCGACACTTCCATTGCAACGTTGGAGCGGATCATCCTTCGAGATTACGTGCGTCTGCGAGCGCGCTGAGAGAGGCGACACTCGATAAACAAAAAAGCCCGCTTTCGCGGGCTTTTTTGTTACAGCATTGGTTGGGAGACTAGGACTCGAACCTAGATAAACAGTGTCAGAGACTGTTGTCCTACCATTAGACGATCTCCCAGCAGGTGAAACTGTATCGCTGCGTTGCGGGCTTTGAGGCCTGCAACGCAGCGATACAACAAGCAGATTAACGCTTGGAGTACTGAGTACCGCGGCGGGCTTTGTGGAAGCCGACCTTTTTACGTTCAACTTCACGTGCGTCGCGGGTAACCAGACCAGCAGCACGCATTGGGCCACGGAGGGCTTCGTCGTACTGGATCAGGGCGCGGGTGATGCCGTGACGGATCGCGCCAGCTTGGCCCGATGGGCCGCCGCCGGCGACGGTGATCTTGAGGTCAAAACGGGTCAGGGAGTCAGCGAGTTCCAGCGGCTGGCGAACCAGCATGCGGGAGGTTTCGCGACCGAAGTAAGCGTCTACGGTTTTGCCGTTAACGCTGATTTCGCCCTTACCTGGCTTGAGGAAAACACGGGCGGATGCAGTTTTGCGGCGGCCGGTGCCGTAGTTTTGTTCGACTTGTTTAGTAGCCATGATTATTAGCTCAGATGGTCAGTTGCTTGGGCTGCTGCGCGGTATGCGGGTGCTCGGCACCGCCGTATACCTTGAGCTTGCGGAACTGGGCGTAACCCAGTGGGCCCTTAGGCAACATGCCCTTCACGGCCTTTTCGATAACGCGTTCTGGGGTCTTGGCCAGAACTTCACCGAGGGTGGTGCTCTTCAAGCCGCCATGGTGTTGGCTATGGCTGTAGTAGACCTTTCCGTCGAGTTTGTTGCCGGTGGTGTGAACCTTGGCAGCGTTGATCACGACGATGTAGTCGCCGTTATCAGCATTAGGGGTGTATTCCGGCTTGTGCTTGCCGCGGAGGCGACGAGCAACTTCAGTAGCCAGGCGTCCGAGGGTTTTCCCTTCGGCATCAACGATATACCAGTCCCGCTTGGCATTCTCGTTGTTAATAAAAATGGTCTTCATGTGCAACCTAATCGGTAGTTATAGTTCGGTTACCCAACAACTGGTAACGTCGTTTCCTTTAAAAAAAGGAGCGCGATTCTAAGCGCAGTGGGCGCCAGATGCAACCTTTAGCGTAGGGGAACTGCCGATCTGTCAAGTGCCGATTTAACCACCAAAGTTGATCTTGGCTTCCATGTTGCTGCGTGAGTCGGAGTT
>JAZKEM010000267.1:7226-16436 GCA_040387055.1 Pseudomonadota bacterium
GAATACAGGTTCACGATACGTTGCAGGGCCTGATAGGAGTTGTTGGCGTGCAAGGTCGCCAACGACAGGTGGCCGGTGTTGGCCAACTGCATGGCGGCGTCCATGGTGGAGCGCTGACGCACCTCGCCGATCAAGATCACATCTGGCGCTTCACGCAGGGCGCTTTGCAGGGCGCGGTCGATCGTCAGGGTGTCTTGGCCCAACTCGCGTTGGTTGATGATGGAGCGCTTGTTGGGGTGCACAAACTCAATCGGATCTTCGATCGCGAGAATATGACCCGTGGCGTTCTCGTTGCGATGATTGATCATGCCCGCTTGGGTGGTGGTTTTGCCGGAGCCGGTGGCGCCGACCATCAGCACCATGCCGCGCTTGAGCATGATCAGGTCTTTCAGCACTTCTGGCGTGCCGAGCAAATCCAAAACCGGCGGATCAGACTTCACAAAACGCAGCACCATGGCGACGCTGTTGCGCTGCATGAACACGTTGACGCGGAAACGGCCGAGGCCCCCGGCTTGCGTGGCGAGGTCGATTTCAAGATTCTGCTTGAAGTACTCCTGCTGCTCAGGCGTGAGGATGCTCATCGCCAGCTCTTCAATAAAGTCCGACGTCATCTGCGTTTTGCCGATGGCGAACATCTCGCCCTCGACCTTGAGCATGGCCGCTGCGTTGGTGGTGAAGAAAATATCGGAAGCGTTCTTTTCTACTGCGAGCTTCAGATAGGGCAGAATTTTGAGCATCGTGAGGTCCCCAGACCACCTTTTGCCCTGCTGAGAACAGCAGGGATTGTTTTATCTGTTCTGTAGGAGCGCCTCTTAGGCGCGATGGCTCTACCGACCATCGCGCCTAAGAGGCGCTCCTACACAAAGTCTATTTTGAACACTGGCGCGCGATTCTCAACGCCGCATCAGCTGCTCTTTTTCCTCTTCCTTCATTTGCAGGCGACGAACACCTTCGTCGTCCAGCAAGTTCTGGCGCGCGCGCTTGGATTCCAGCTTCACGCGCAGACGCAGTTCGTTCTGCGAGTCGGCGTTTCGCACAGCTTCTTCATAACCAATGAGGCCTTCTTCAAAGAGTTTGAACAGGAACTGGTCGAAGGTGATCATGCCCTGCTCGTTGGAGCGGCTCATCACTTCCTTGATCTGGTGCACTTCGCCCTTGAAGATCAGGTCTGCAATCAACGGCGAGTTGATCAAGATTTCCATCGCTGCAACACGACCGCCACCATCTTTGCGAATCAAGCGCTGCGAGATGATGGCTTTGGTATTGAGCGATAAGTCCATCAACAACTGTTCGCGCTTTTCTTCTGGGAAGAAGTTGATGATGCGATCCAGTGCTTGGTTAGCGCTGTTAGCGTGCAGCGTCGACAGCACCAAGTGACCGGTTTCAGCGAAGTTGATGGCGTATTCCATCGTCTCGCGTGTACGAATTTCGCCGATCAGAATCACGTCTGGCGCTTGGCGCAACGTGTTCTTTAGTGCGTTTTCCCAGCTAAAAGTGTCGGCGCCGACTTCACGCTGCGTGATCATGCAGCCGATATGTGGATGCACATATTCGATCGGATCTTCAATCGTAATAATGTGACCCTTGGTGTTGGCATTGCGGAAGCCAAGCATCGCCGCCAGCGAGGTTGATTTACCCGAGCCGGTCGCGCCCACCATCAACACCAAGCCACGCTTGGTCATCACGATGTCTTGCAGAATCTTGGGCAGACCTAGCTGCTCAAATTTTGGAATATCGGTTTGAATCGTACGCAGCACACCACCCACGTGGCTTTGCTGAATAAAAGCACTGACACGAAAGCGCCCGATCTGTGGAGGGCTGATTGCAAAGTTACATTCGTTGGTGGATTCAAACTCTTTGATCTGGCGATCGTTCATCAACGAACGAATGATCATTGCCGAGTTTTCAGCCGACAGCGCCTTGTCCATCACCGGCGTGAGATTGCCATCGACTTTAATGGCTGGAGG
Source organism: Pseudomonadota bacterium (assembly GCA_040387055.1). Lineage (GTDB taxonomy): Bacteria > Pseudomonadota > Gammaproteobacteria > Nevskiales > Nevskiaceae > Stenotrophobium. Next base: position 9,194 of record JAZKEM010000267.1, read on the forward strand.
AAAACCTGCAGTGATAAAAAGATCTGAACCGCCGCGCTGTTTCATCAGCGTCAGCAACTGTTGAATAAGTTTTATAGCCTGTTCGCGTTCCATCGCAGCCTCTTACAGATCCAGCGGCTTGTTAGCCTTGCGGCGTGCATCGTCGACCGTGACCGTGCCACGGCGAACCATTTCCTTAAGCGTCTGCTCCAATGTGACCATGCCTTCTTTCTGGCCGGTCTGGATTGACGAATACATCTGCGCAATTTTGTTTTCGCGAATCAGGTTACGAATTGCGGGCGTACCAATCATGATCTCGTGAGCAGCCACACGACCGCCGCCCTTCTTCTTCATCAGCGTCTGCGAAACCACTGCACGCAAACCTTCTGACAACATCGCGCGAACCATTTCTTTTTCTGCAGCCGGAAACACGTCGACGATACGGTCGATGGTTTTTGCAGCGCTGGAGGTATGCAGCGTGCCGAAGACCAAGTGGCCCGTTTCAGCGGCTGACAGCGCCAAGCGAATGGTTTCAAGGTCACGCATTTCGCCGACGAGAATGGTGTCCGGATCTTCACGCAGTGCCGAGCGCAGCGCTTCGTTAAAGCCGAGCGTGTCGCGATGGACTTCGCGCTGGTTGATCAGACACTTTTTGGACTGATGCACGAATTCGATTGGATCCTCAATAGTGAGGATGTGACCGTATTCGGTTTCGTTCTTGTGGTTGACCATCGCTGCCAGCGTGGTCGATTTTCCGGAACCCGTCGGGCCCGTCACCAAGATCAGGCCACGCGGCGTATCGGCCAACTCTTTAAAGATGGCCGGGCAGCCGAGATCTTCCAGCGACAGAATCTTGGACGGAATCGTACGAAACACGGCGCCAGCGCCACGATTCTGGTTGAAAGCGTTGACGCGGAAACGCGCGAGGCCGGGAATTTCAAACGAGAAGTCGCATTCCAGGAATTCGTCGTAAGCCTTGCGCTGCTTGTCGTTCATGATGTCGTACACCATGTCATGAACTTGTTTGTGATCCAGCGGCGGCAAATTGATGCGCTTGACGTCGCCGTCCACGCGGATCATCGGCTCAATACCCGCGGACAAGTGAAGATCTGAGGCGCCTTGTTTGACGCCAAAGGTCAGTAACTGAGCGATATCCATCGCCTAACCCCTCATTTGAATTTTTATCGGTCGGTAACGACGCTACCCCAGCGCGTTACACTTATGCTGACACTAGCGGTCTTTGCCCCTACTCGCAATATGAATTTCATTTCAGACAATCTGTTGACTCTGCGCCAACGCATCGACAGGGCGTGCGCCGCGAGCCACCGCCCACCCGAATCCGTGCAGCTACTGGCCGTCAGCAAGAATTTCGACGCCGCATCCGTGCAACTGGCGATAGCCGCCGGCCTGACCGATTTTGGCGAGAATTACCTACAAGAAGGCCTCGACAAAATCGCCGCTTTGCCGCGTGCCGCGCTGCGCTGGCATTTCATCGGCCCGGTGCAATCCAACAAAACGCGTGGTCTGGCCGAACACTTCGACTGGGTGCATAGCGTCGATCGCCTCAAGATTGCGCAACGCCTGTCAGAACAACGCCCCGCCTCGCTGCCGCAGCTGAATGTGTGCGTGCAGGTCAATATTTCAGGCGAGGCCAGCAAATCCGGCTGCGCACCGGCCGACGTGCTGTCGCTTTGTCAGGCGGTCGCTGCATTACCGCAATTGAAACTGCGCGGGCTGATGGCAATCCCAGCACCCGTGGCAGACGGCGCCGACCCACGCGCACCGTTCCGCGCATTGCGTGAACTGTTTGAACTGGTACGTGCCAGCAGCGGAGTGAACGCCGGGTTTGATACGCTTTCCGCCGGAATGTCCGACGATCTGGAAGCGGCGATTGCTGAAGGCGCGACAATGGTGCGCATCGGAACTGCGATTTTTGGCTCGCGGGCTCCCCGCTAAACTCAGAAACATCACACACTTTTTCTAAACTCTTCACTACTTAAATTAATTGACGGACACCCCGATGACTCAAGACGAAGCCAAAAAAGCCGCCGCCGAAGCCGCTCTTAAATTTGTTGTGCCCGGCGAACCACTCGGCGTTGGCACTGGCTCTACCGTTAATTTCTTTATTGATGCATTGGCCAAGATCCGCCATGACATTCCGGGCGCTGTGTCTTCGTCTAACGCCAGCAGCGAGCGTTTGAAGAAAATTGGCATTGAAGTATTGGACCTCAACAACACCGGGCAGTTGTCGATCTATGTCGACGGCGCTGACGAAGCTGATGCGCATCTGCGTCTGATCAAAGGCGGCGGCGCGGCACTAACGCGCGAAAAGATTGTTGCCGCAGCAAGTCGTAAGTTTGTTTGCATTGCTGACGAGAGCAAGCTGGTGAAGGTGCTGGGCAGGTTTCCGCTGCCTATCGAAGTGATTCCGATGGCCCGCAGCTATGTCGCGCGTGAATTGTTGAAACTCGGCGGCAGCTGCGAACTGCGCATGGGTGTCACGACGGACAATGGCAACGTCATCATCGACGTGCGCAATCTGGAAATTCTGGATCCGGTGAAGCTGGAAAATCAGATCAACCAGATTCCAGGCGTAGTCACCGTTGGTTTGTTTGCGCAGCGTCCAGCTGATGTGTTGTTGCTCGGCGGTCCCAATGGGGTGCGTGAACTAAAAGTCTAAAATTTGTTGTGAGCGCACTAGCCGCTTAAAACAGCAGCCCCGGTTTCATCCGGGGCTTTTTTGTGTGCGTGAGCATTGTCGCTTACCCCCTCGTCAGGGGGTGTTGTTGCTACTGACAGCGCTTACTACGATCATTCATTCCCTTCCCAATGCGCCGACGCGTCGTAAAAATCATGAACCGGATCATTCTGCTGACATCAATTGCTCTGGGGCTGTTCAGCTCCCAGTCCTTCGCTGAGGCCTGCCTTAATACTGACAAGAAAGGCGGTGACGGCGATCCACGTAGCTATGACTATGTCGCCTGCAAACCGTCGGGCGTCGCTGGCGGACAGAGCTATAACTCGGTCAGCATCATCGGCGGACAGATGGCCGACATCATGTCGCGCCGCACGAAAGACAGTGGCTACACCGACGAAGAGCGCGCAGCCAATCTTCGCGAGTTGCGCGCGTTTGCGGCGAATGAGGCTAAACGCCGCGCCGGGGTGACGTATGGCGCGCTGGTAGAGATGACTAACGACGCCAACTTTGTTGCCGATCTGATTTATCCCAATGCAAAGATCTCTGAGCAGCAGCAGCGCGCAATTCGTAGTGAGATCAGCACCGCCATCTCGGCAGGTCGTTTATTGGAGACCTATGACACTCGCGATTACACGAGCCGCGATGTCTGGAAAGCAACTGATCCCGTCGAACGTTGGAAGAACTGCGAAGTTGCCACGGTATTGAGTCAGGCGTATCTCACCGGTGAACTAGCCACGCCGGCGGCAATTGACCGCAACAAGGGCTATGCCATTGCCAGCATGGGTGCATCTCAATATTGCGGCGGCACGGCTTATTGGAAAGGCCGTGTCTACGAAGCCGGCGATGACTGGGTCAAGGGCATTGACAAGGAGCTCGACAAAACGCCGAAGAGCAACATCACCTGGCAATACGACATCGCCATCATCAATGGCTACACGCCAGCCTATCAACGCCTCGCCGATCTGCTGCGCCTTGGTGGCCCAGAGCGCTATCGCGGCAAAAAGTATTTCGATCTGATGGACATGACACGTTATCCCTACTGGCTCAAACCCAAAAATAGTGACGAACGTTACATGATGCTATTCCAGTACCGCAGGTGTCTCGCTACAGAACCCGCCAATCTGGTGTGCGCACAACAACTGCGCGAGCTCTACAGCAACAAGGAGACCGATATTCTGGATGGCTACAACTCCTACAACGCAGATCTGGTCGCCTACTACGACAACTATGTGAAGGAACTGCAGAAGCTGCTAGCCAATGCTGCTCGCTAAATAGCAGCAAACAAAAAACCCTCGTCGCGTGAGCGACGAGGGTTTTTTATGTGCAGGATGTACGGTACGCGGTGAAGGCAGTATGCCTAGGAACCGCGCAGCGAATTATCTGGACTTGTTCGAAGGACGACTCGCACCACCGCTATTGCGGCCGCTGAAGCTTGGACGACCACCCGCATTGCTCGCACGGTTACCGTTGCTGTTGCCGCCGCCGTTGCTGCTGCGGTTACCATTCGAGTTGCCGTTGCTTGGGCGATTGCCGTTGCTGGAATTGCCGGTACTAGCACGCTGGCCGCCGCTCGAATTGCCATTGCTGTTGCTGCGGTTGCCGCTCGAAGCGCCACCACCGAAATGCTTGCGCGGTTCGCCATCGCCTGAAGGACGCGGACGGCTTGGTGCCGCTTTGCGTGCTTGTGGACGCATCGGCGGACGTGGCAAATCACGCAGTGGTTCGGTCGCGGTGTAGCCTTCGACTTCAAACACGCTGATGGTTTTCTTCAGCAGACGTTCGATATCTTTCAGCTCGCCTTTCTCATCGCCAGAAACCAGCGAGATTGCTTCGCCCGTTGCGCCAGCGCGGCCGGTACGACCGATGCGGTGTACATAATCTTCTGGCACGTTGGGCAATTCGTAGTTCACAACATGCGGCAGCTGGTCGATGTCCAGACCGCGTGCAGCAATGTCGGTTGCAACCAGAACGCGCACGGCGCCTGATTTGAAATCGGCCAGCGCACGCGTACGTGCACCTTGGCTCTTGTTGCCGTGAATGGCGGCAGTGGTGATGCCATCTTTGGCGAGACGATCAGCCAAACGATTCGCACCATGTTTTGTACGCGTGAACACCAGCGTCTGCTGCCAGTTACCGCGGCTGATCATGAATGCGAGCAAGCCCGCTTTCTGATCCTTAGCAATGTGAACAACGCGCTGACCGACCGTTGCAACGGCAGAGTTACGCGGCGCGATGTCGATGCTCACTGGATTCTGCAACAGGCCTTCGGCGAGTTTGCGAATATCTGGTGAGAATGTTGCGGAGAACAGCAGGTTCTGACGCTTGCGTGGCAGCAAGGTGATGACGCGCTTGATGTCATGGATGAAGCCCATGTCCAACATGCGGTCGGCTTCGTCCAGCACCAGCGTTTCGATGCGGCCGAGGTCCACAGTGCGCTGGCTGACGTGGTCGAGCAAACGACCCGGCGTTGCGACAATGATGTCGACGCCACGACGCAGCATGTCGATCTGAGGGTTGATGTTGACACCGCCAAAGATCACGGCGGTGCGCAGTGACGGCAGGTTACGGCTGTACGTGCGAACGCTGTCAGCAACCTGCGCAGCGAGTTCGCGGGTCGGCACCAACACCAACACGCGCACAGCGCGGCGGCTTTGTGAACCGACAACGGCTTCGTCAGCCTGCAGTTTTTGAAGGATTGGCAGCGTGAATGCAGCCGTTTTGCCAGTGCCGGTTTGCGCAGCAGCGAGCAAATCGTGACCAGCGAGGACAGCAGGAATGGCTTGCGCCTGAATCGGCGTGGGCTCGGTATAGCCTTCTTTGGACACGGCTTCGAGCAGGCCCTGTGACAGGCCAAGGTTTGCAAATGACATTAGGTAAAGCTCCTGAAGCGCCTGGCCCCGCTACGCAGGGACCGGTTCAGGCAGCAAAAATAAGGATTAATCGGGGACGAAAACTTGGGATTCCGCGATGGTTTGCAACGGAGGGGAAAGACTTCCAACTCATGGCACCAACCGGAAGGTGCCCTTAGCAAACGGCGCGCAGTATAGACGTGAGGCGTTAAAAGTCCTAATTTCGCGGACCCAAGACATACTGGAGAGCCCCATGAAACACACGATTAAGCTGATTGCCATCAGCACTTTGCTGCTCAGCGCCACTGCCGTACAGGCCGATTGGAAGTCAGACCTGAAGGATGCCGCCATCCAGAAAGGCAACAATACGGCCGCTGAAAAGCTGGGCCTGGCAACCACCGCCCCTGCAGGCGCCAAGGTCTACATCATCTCGCCCAAGAACGGCGACACCGTGAGCAGCCCGGTCACCGTGCAGTTTGGTCTGAGCGGCGCTGGCGTTGCGCCTGCAGGCACGCAGGTGGAAAACACCGGCCACCATCACCTGCTGATTGATGATCCTGCTGTGGATCTGACCAAGGCACTGCCAGCCAGCGATCAGGTTGTTCACTTTGGCAAAGGCCAGACCGAAACCTCGCTCAAGCTCAAACCAGGCAAGCACACGCTTCAGCTGATTTTTGCCGACTGGAAGCACCAGCCGTTCAATCCTTCACTGGGCTCCGACAAAATCACGATCACGGTCAAGTAATAGCGTCCAATAAACCCACCATAAGAAGAACTCGAATCCATGCAAGTTAAAAACAGCACCTTCATCATCAGCGGCGGCGCTTCAGGCCTCGGAGCTGGTACAGCCAAGCGTCTTGTTAGCGCAGGCGCGAATGTCATCCTCGCTGATCTCAACGAAAAAGTCGGCACTGACTTTGCTGCCGAACTCGGCAAACAAGCACGCTTTCTGCGCGTTGATGTCACCAACGAAGCTGACGTTGCCGCAGCCGTGGCACTGGCACAAAAGGAATTTGGCGGCGTACAAGGTGCAGTGAACTGCGCAGGTATTGCTGGTGGTGAGAAAGTTGTCGGTAAAGATGGCGCGCATTCACTCGCCAACTTTGCGCGCGCGATCAACATCAACCTGATCGGCACGTTCAACATGATTCGCCTGACCTCCGTCGCGATGAGCCAGCAGGCTCCTAACGAAGAAGGTGAGCGCGGCGTGATTGTGAACACGGCATCGGTTGCAGCGTTTGATGGCCAGATTGGTCAGGCTGCCTACGCTGCATCGAAGGCTGGCGTGGTTGGCATGACGTTGCCAATTGCACGTGAACTCGCACGCCACGGCATCCGCATCATGACCATTGCACCGGGTCTGTTCGAAACACCAATGATGGCTGGCATGCCGCAGGACGTGCAGGACTCGCTCGGCAAAACCGTGCCATTCCCACCACGTTTGGGTCGCAGCGGCGAGTTTGCTCAGTTGGTGCAGCAGATTGTTGAAAACCCGATGCTCAATGGCGAGTGCATTCGACTCGACGGCGCGCTGCGCATGGCTCCGAAGTAAGTCAGCGGTTGAATCAAAAAAGGGCGCGACATCTGTCGCGCCCTTTCTTTTTTAGCTCTTCTTACTTTCTCTATTCAAAAAATCCAGAACATGTTCCGCGAACTGCTCCGGCTGTTCGCATTGCATGAAGTGGCCAGCGCCTTGCATCGTGATCAGCTTGTATCC
>JAZKEM010000268.1:0-11133 GCA_040387055.1 Pseudomonadota bacterium
TTGAACAGATCATGAAGAAGAAGATGGTGATCGACATCGATCACGCAGAACTGTCCATCAAACAAGACATCATCGACATCGCTAAAGCACAGAAGCCGCAGTATCCGTTGGTATCGATGCACGGCGGTCACGGTGGCATCAGTCAGGAACAGGCGATTGATGTGCTCAAGATGGGCGGCGTGATCTACCCATACGCGCCTAACGGCAAGGGCGCGGCTGAGTTCATCCAGAAGATCAAACCGATCTGGCCTGCTGGTCGTCCGCTCGCGATGGGCTATGGCTTCGATGGCAACGGCTTTGGTGGTTACGCCGGCCCTCGTGGCGCAGGCTCAACGCCGATCCAATATCCGTTCAAGCTGTTCGAAGGTCCGGGTTGGGGTCCGCAGTTTGCTGCCGCGGGCATCAAACCGATTACGGTGAACAAGCTCACGATTCCAGAAAGCGGCAAGAGCTGGAACCCAGACGAAGTGGGCACGGCGCACTACGGCTTGATCGCGGACTACGTTGAGCAAACCCGCATCGAAGGCGGACAAGAAGCCATCGACGCGCTCTACAACTCTGCAGAAGCGTATCTGCAGATGTGGGAAAAAGTCGTTAATCGCTAAACGCATCAACACAGGCTCAGTAGTGGAGTTGATCTGCTGCTGAGCCTGTTTACGTTTACATAATTTTTATATAAAACAGCATTTTGGGCGCGACTTGTCCGTCGCAGCGCCCACAAGAGGCCGCAACGGCCCTCCCGACAGCCGGGACATAGACCTAGCCTCAGCTATTCCGATGGCGGCTTTAGCCATCTGCATATAGATTCTAAAAATCGTACTGGCCTGCTTGGGTCACAAGCGGGTCGTCTTTGCGAAATCAACGGGGATTTTTTCATGCGTCATTTCAAATTCTGGACGATCAGCGCTGTCGTGTTGCTGAGCTTGAGCGCTTGCAGTCGATCAAGTTCGCCTGATCAAAGCGTGACACCTGGCGTCCCTGAAGTTCCGGAATCGCGCTATGACCTCGCCAACGGTTGCTTTGCACTGAGGTCTGTTTCCGCCAACGCATTTGAAGTGCAAGGCAACGATGGCAGCTACGCCGCAACTGCGCCTGTCGTTGCGGGTGGCGAGCCGCTGTATCTAAAGCCCACCGCACTGGGCAAATACATTTGTTACGCCAAAGACAAAACCATGATCGCCGTCAGCGGCGGCAATGTTGGCAGCGCGAGTGCGCCATCTGATGCGGCTAATTGGACGATCAACACGACGTCGAATGGCCAGTACACAATCACTTCTGAATCTGCAGGCAAGTCACTTGCAAGCGATGCCAGCGGCAAACTGATTCTGTCCGACACAGCGGGCACATTTAATTTTGTTCCGACCAGTGGCTGCACGCCGTATCCAGAAATGCCAGTGGATATCGATGGCGCCACCTACAAAGGACAGGGCGTTAACAAACGTGTGATCGGTTTTGCGGACGGCCACACGCATATGGGCATGTCGAGCGAAATGTCGGATGGCAGCGGCAATATCGGTCCATCGGCTGGCGGCGCGCTATACGGCATGCCGTTCCATCGCTTTGGCGTCACCGAAGCTTTGAAGAATTGTGTCGCCGTACACGGCCCCAACGGTTTGCTCGATCCGGACCTCATCGTCCACACCGCGCCTACCCCGCATGAAACGCTCGGCTGGCCGTCGTTTGTCGGCTGGCCAACAGCCGGTTCCAACACGCACCAAGCCATGTATTACAAATGGGTGGAACGCGCTTGGATGTCAGGCCTGCGTTTGCAGGTGAACCTCGGCACCAACATCAATGCGCTGTGCGAACTCGCCAAAACTTTTGTCTCCGTCACCAATCCCGGCAATCTTGCAGCCGAGTGCAATGACATGGCAGTGGGCGTCAAACAGGTCAGCTATTTGCACGCCATTCAGGATTACATCGACGCGCAAGAAGGCGGCCCCGGCAAAGGCTGGTATCGCATTGTTGAAACACCTGAAGAAGCGCGCAAAGTCATCAACCAAGGCAAGCTTGCTGTGGTGCCTGGCGTTGAGTTCGCCGATCTTTTCGACTGCACCGTTAACTACGTCGGCCCTATCGAGACGATTGGATGCACCAAGGAAGACATCGACACGCAGATTGATCGCCTCTACGCGATGGGCGTGCGCCAAATTTATCCCGCGCATGACGTCAACAGCGCACTCGGCGGCACCGGCATCTTTTCACCACTCGCGCTGAATCTGATTGGCTTCCTGCAAACAGGCGCGTTCTGGAAAACGCAGGAGTGCCCCGCAGTTCCTTATCTGACCGCAGCGCCCGGCACGCCTGATGGCGGCAACAAGGCCGACTTCTATCAGGCCGGCGCCGTCATGACCACGGCCATTCCCGGCACTGGTACCGATCCACTGACACAAGCCGTGTTCGCACTCACCGGTGGCGTGTTGCCGATCTATCCGCCGGGCTATCAGTGCAACCAGCGCGGCATTACCGAGCTCGGTCGCTATGCTGTGCAACAGATCATGAAGAAAAAAATGATCATCGACATTGACCATGCCGAGCTTTCAGAAAAAGGCGTGATCATTGAGATGGCCAAGGCGCTGAAGCCTGGGTATCCATTGGTATCGATGCACGGCGCGCATGGTGGTTTGTCGGTGCAGATGGCCAAAGACATTCTCGATCTTGGCGGCGTTATTTATCCGTACAAGCCTAATGGTCGCGGCCAAGCAGAATTCCTGCAGCGCCTGAAACCCATCTGGCCAAAAGGCCGCCCCTTGGCAGAAGGCTACGGCTTTGATGGCAACGGTTTTGGTGGTCTGGCAACGCCACGCGGCGCAGGCTCAACGCCGGTGAAATATCCGTTCACGATGTTCAGTGGCCCAGGCTGGGGCCCACAGTTTGCTGCCGCAGGCATCAAGCCAATTACAGTGAACAAACTGACCATTCCAGAAAGCGGCAAGAACTGGGATATCGATGTCGACGGCACTGCGATGTACGGCATGGTTCCCGACTTCATCGAAGAGACGCGTATCGAAGGCGGACAAGAAGCCATCGACGCGCTCTACAACTCGGCCGAAGCGTATATCCAGATGTGGGAAAAAGTCGTTAATCGCTAAAAGTAAAACGTGTACATCCAGCAAGCAGAGCCACAGCAACGGTATTTTTGAAGCTGCGTGGCATCTGCTGCTGGATTTGTAGCAACTCTGTTGTTCGTGCGATCTGAGGAGATTTCGATGCGTTGTATCAATGCCCGTTCGGGCCTGTTGTCGTTGCTGGGCCGTGGCACAGTGCAGTGCGCATTTGCAGTGCTGGCCTCCACGCTATTCATCAGCAGTTGCAGCCGTAGCGCTCCCGTCGAGAGCAACAATGCTGGCGGTGGCAACGACGTTAGTGGCCCGATCTCGGGTGACGCGATTCATGTGCTATCGAATCGCGCAGATTTGATCAGCGGTGGCGACGCATTAATTGAAGTGATCTTGCCCAACAGCGCCGCGGCCTCGACCGTGAAGATGTCGCTGAACGGCAAAGACGTCACCCAACAATTTGCACTGCGCGAGAACGGCCGCTACATGGGCCTGCTCACTGACATGAAAGTCGGTCGCAACGTAGTCAAGGCACGCATTCCAAGCGGCACCGATTCCAGCTACGCCATCGTGAATTACCCCAATGGCGGCCCGATTTTCTCCGGCCCACAGCTGCAGCCATGGACCTGTCAGGAAACTGCAGTTGATGCGCAATGCAATCAAGCGCCGGTCTATACCTATCTGTATAAATCCGTCGTCCCGTTTATGACGCTGCAGCCTTACGATCCCGAGCATCCCGCTACGGACGTCGCCAACACCACAACCGATACGGGCATCACCGTGCCGTTTATTGTGCGTGTTGAAACGGGCTATCAAGATCGTGATCAATATCGCATCGCAACCTTGTTCCAACCGGGCCAACCTTGGGAACCATGGGCACCGCAGGCACAGTGGAATCACAAACTACTGATCAGTCATGGCGGCAGTTGCCGCGCGACTTATGGCGTTGGTGTTGCACCGAACGCAGATCAGTCCGGCACTTTCCCGCCAGAACTTCAGTTTGTCACTGGCGACAGCATCACCGCCGCCATCAGTCGCGGCTACGCAGCAATGTCGACCGCGCTCAATAACAACGGCCACAGTTGCAATATCGTGCTGCAAGCCGAGTCATTGATGATGGCGAAAGAACGCGTCGTCGAAAATTATGGCGAACTGCGTTACAGCGTCGGCACCGGTTGCTCTGGTGGCTCGATTACACAGCAACAAGTTGCCAACGCTTATCCGGGCATTTACCAAGGCATTACACCGCAATGTTCGTTCCCTGATTCCTTCTCCAGCGCAACGCAGGTGCTCGACTATCACCTGTTGCGTCCTTACTTCGAAGATCCCAGCAAATGGGCGACGGGTGTCATTTGGACGCCACTGCAGTGGGCTGCCGTTGAAGGCAATCTGTTACCGGTTGACGCGATCATTAGTGACATCGGTTTCTTCAGCGCCTTTATTCCAAGCAATGCATGTGGTGACACCGCTTACGTCACCGGCGATGCGCTCTACAACGCTGTAACCAATCCCGGCGGCGTCCGCTGTGCAGTGCCAGACAGCATGATTAATGTGTTTGGCCCGCGCCCAAAAGAAGTGTGGTCTGAGAACGAGAAAAAACTCGGCCATGGTTTCGCTGGTCTTGCTGCAGATAACGTCGGCGTTCAGTACGGCCTCGCAAGCTTGCAGCAAGGCATCATCACGCCGGATATGTTTATCGACTTGAACGCCAAGATTGGTGGCGTGAATGTCGACATTGAGCCGGTTCCCCAACGTCTCAAGGGCGATGAAGCCGCACTCGGCCGCGCTTATCGCAGTGGCGCAATTAACGTTGCGAATAATCTCAAAGACACCGCCATCATCAGTCTCACCGGGCCTGATCCCGGCATCGCGCACGATGCGTATCGCACATGGACCATCCGCGCGCGCATGGATCGCGAGCAGAACGGTCAGCACCCCAATCATCTGATTTGGTTTGGCGCTGTGCCGATCATTGGCGATACCACGTTTACCAATGAAGCAGTGTTGGCGATGGATCGTTGGCTGGCCGCAGTGGAACCTGATCTTCGAGATGTGCCCTTGTCGCAAAAAATTGCACAGAACAAACCTGGCGATCTTCAAGACCGTTGCACTGAGATCGACTCCATCGCGAGTCCGGATGGTTTCTTCCTGCCCGTCGCCGGCGTGCTGCTGGATCCGATTCTCGGCCCAGTACTCGGGCCCGTGCTTTCACCCACGCTGTATGCCGCTTTGAATCCGGCCACAGGCCTGATCGTTGATCCACTACTCAGCACGGTGTGCGGCATCAATTTGGTGCAGACTCTAGTGCAGATGCGTTTTGAAACCCCACGCATGGTGGCTGGCGATGCCATCACCACGGACGTCAACAAATGCCAACTGAAGCCGCTGAATCGCGGCGACAATTACGGCGTGATTGGTTTCAGCGACGCACAATGGGCGAAGCTGCAGGCACTCTTTCCAGAAGGTGTTTGCGATTACACCCAGCCTGGCGTTGGTGCGCAAAAAACGATTCCATGGCTGACTTACCAAGACCGTAAAGGCAAAGTAATTTATGGCGGCGTGCCGCTACCACCTGCGCCAGAAAATTCAGGCGGCGGCTTGGCTGCTCCAGCATTCCGTATTACGGACCTTTAACACTTCATGCGATCAGTGGCATCAAAAGGAAAAGCCTGGCTGCTACTCGGCGCTTTATCGCCGAGTGCAGCGCAGGCGCATTCTTTCGGCAAGCTCTACAACTTGCCGGTGCCGCTGTGGATGTATGTCTACGGCGCAGCCGCGGCATTGCTGCTGTCGTTTCTGATCGTTGGTTATTTTTTACAAGCGCCTAAGCATTCAGACGCGCCTGCATCTGGCGGCGATTTAACGCAATCGAAGTTCATGCGCGTATTGCGTCGCATCAAGCTTCTTTCTGCACTCAAACTTTTCAGCGTATTCATGCTGGGGCTGTGCATCGTCACAGGTTTGCTCGGCAGTCAGGATCCGTATCGCAATATCAACATGACCTTCTTCTGGGTCATTTTCATGTTGGGCTTTAGTTACATCACGGCATTGATTGGCGATCTCTATTCGGCCATCAACCCTTGGCGTGTGATTGCAGAAACAATGGGCCGTGTATTCAAGAACTACACGCGCGGTTTGTGGGCTTATCCCGCATCGCTCGCGTATTGGCCGGCAATGATTCTGTACGCGGGATTCATTTGGATTGAACTGTTCATGTTCAATCGCCCTTCTTCACTGGCGAAGATGTTGATGATCTACAGCGCGATCAATTTGCTCGGTGTATGGCTGGTCGGTACGCAAGCATGGTTCCGTTACTGCGAATTCCTTAGCGTATTTCTGCGCCTCACGGCCAAGATGGCACCGCTGCATTATCAAGAAGGCAAACTTCGCTGGCGGCTTCCTTTTGCGGGCTTGGTTGAAGAACGCGCCGAGCATTGGAGCTTGCTGATCTTCATTCTGTTCATGCTCTCATCCACCGCATTTGATGGTCTGCACGCCACGGCTGCTTGGTTCAAATTATTCTGGATGGATCCTTACGGTTTATTAGAACCTTGGGTCGGCAAAGTGCCGATTGCCTCATACGCGATTGTGCGGCCCTATTATGTTGCCTATGAAACGCTGTGGCTGTTGCTGTCACCGTTTTTGTATCTGGCCTTCTACCTGCTGTTTATTGCGTTAGCCAAGCTGGTCACTCGCAGCAAACTGAGCGTGCATGAATTGGCATTGAGCTTTGCGTTTTCGCTGTTGCCGATCGCCTTGGTTTACAACATGACGCACTACTACACGCTGCTGCTAACGCAGGGCGTGCAGATCATCAGTCTGTTGTCTGATCCCTTTGGTTTTGGCTGGAATCTGTTTGGTACTGCAGGGCTGTATCGCGCACCAATTCTGCCGGCGATGGGCTTGGTCTGGCACAGCCAGGTCGGATTGATCCTGTTTGGCCACATCGTCAGCGTTTATCTGGCGCACCTTGAAGCGCTGCGGGTTTTCCCTACACGCAGGCAGGCGGTGATCAGCCAGATCCCGATGTTGTTTCTGATGGTGGTGTTTACCGCTGTGGGCCTTTGGATTCTGGCGCAACCCATCACTGCGGGCCGATGAATTTCTTTGCACAATTTTTACACGGGTATGGCCGCCACAGCGCCCTCGTCTGGCCCCTGCGGCCCTCGCGTTCGCACGTTGTTGCGTAGACACTCATTCACGTACGCTGCCGCCAAGTGACAAATAAATACGGTAGTCATCAATAGAGGAAAGGGACAATGATGAAGTTCAGCAAGATTTTCTTGGCAGCCTCAGCGGCTATGCTCACCTGCGGTGCTTATGCCGCATCGGATGCAGACATCGCCAAACTCGGCACGACGCTGACACCTGTTGGTGCAGAGAAAGCCGGGAACAAGGACGGCAGCATTCCGGCGTGGACGGGTGGCTCGATGCAAGCACCAGCGGGTTGGAAAATCGGCCAGCTTCGTCCTCATCCTTACGCCTCTGAAAAACCGCTGTACTCGATCACTGCTGCCAACGCAGCACAGTACGCCACCAAGCTCTCGCCCGGTCAGCTTGAATTGCTGAAGACCATCAAGGGCTATCGCATGGATGTGTATCCAACGCATCGCTCCTGCGGTTATCCCGATATCGTTTATCAGCGCACCAAAGAAAACGCCAAGATCGCCAAGATCGCTACCGATGGCTTTCAGCTTGGCAGCGCGACTGGCTCTGGCTTTCCTTTCCCAGTTCCGAGCAGCGGCGTTGAATTGATGTGGAATCACAAGCTACGCTACGAAGGCCAAGGCCGCATCGAACCGAACTACACGATGCTGTCACCGCGCAAAGGCTCTTCAGATTTTCTCAAACTCGAATACACCGCCAAATATCTGGTGCCGTTCCAGTCGCCGAGCACCAAGACCATTGCTGATGCCAATGGCGTTGAGTTTTATTTCTTCCAGGAAAGCACCGCGCCTGCAGCACTAGCAGGCACCTTGTTCGCTGGCGTTTATAAACTGCAAACCACTAACGAAGGCTGGCAGTATTTCCCTGGCCAACGTCGCGTTCGCAAACTCTCAACTTACGCTTATGACGCGCCGCTGATTGGCTTGGAAAACACTTACTACGTCGACCAAGCGTGGATGTATAACGGCATGCTCGATCGCTACAGCTACAAGCTGATCGGCAAGCAAGAGATGATCATTCCGTACAACAGCTTCTCGCTACGCGACGGCAAGCGTTTCACCGACAAGACCATGTTCGGCCTTGATCAGCTCAACCCAGATGCACGTCGTTACGAAACGCATCGCGTGTGGAAAGTTGAAGCCACGGTTCGTCCGGGCCAGCGTCACTCTGCACCGAAGCGCGTGTTCTACATTGATGAAGATACCTGGGCGATCATCGTCGTCGACATGTATGACGCGCAGGGCAAGATGCAGCGCGTGCAGGAAGGTTCTGTGACGCCGATCTGGGAAATCGGCGCTTGCGATGCCAGCCAAGACTTCGTCAGCTATGACCTGCCAAGCGGCCGTTACTTCGCCGACATCTTCACACTGGGTCAGCCAGAAACCGATTGGCTCGCAGGTGCACAGGGACGCCTGAAGCCAGACATGTTCAGCGAAGATTATTTGCGCCGCGCAGGTTCACGCTAAGAATTAATCGCTACAAAGCGAAGCGCGTTCAAGGGGTATTCACGTAAGGGGAAAGTTCGTGATGAAGCATCAAAAAATGAAGCGCCGGGTCATACCGGCGCTGGGTTCCGCTCTAGTACTGGCGATGAGCCCAAATCTGGCACAGGCCTTCAAGTTCAGCATCACTGATGATGTGCAGGCGAGTTTTGACTCGACCTTTTCTTACGGCATTTCGATGCGCATGCAGGATCGCAGCTGTCACTTGATCGCACGCGATAACGGCGGTTGTGCCGCGATTGGCGCGGAGTTGCCGGAAGGGTCCGAAGACGCGTTCTTCATCAACACCGACAACGGTGATTTGAACTACAACCAGCACGACATCTTTTCGCAGGTGATCAAAGGCACTCACGAACTGTTCGTGAAAGCGCCGAATGACTGGACGGGTTTTGTCCGCTTCACCGAGTCTTACGATTTCAGCGTTGATCACACGCGTCGCACCGAACTCAACGGCGAAGCTCGTGGACTCGCCGTTCACAATTTCCAGATGCTGGATTTGTACGTCAGCAAGAACTTTGATCTGTACGGTCATAACACCCGCATCCGCGTCGGCAACCAGGTGATTAGCTGGGGCGAAAGCACTTTCGTACTTGGTGGCATCAACTGGGCCAACTCGATCGACGTCCGTCGCGCACATGTGCCGGGCACGCAGCTGAAGGAAATTTTCCGTCCTGCACCGATGATCACACTCAGTGCAGACGTGATTGATAACGTCAGCTTTGAAGGATTCTGGCAGTGGAAGTGGAATGGATTCCAGCTGGATCCGACCGGCACTTACTTCTCCAGCGCCGATATCGCTGGCAAGGGCAACGATGGTGCGATCTTCCTTCCAACCTCTGCGATTAATGCAGGCGTAGCAGCCGACGATGCCGGCGCGCTGCTGCTTGCTGGCGGTTTGGTTGTGCCTGCAGCTGCGGGCACGGTTGGCGATCCAGGTGGCACGGGCCTGACCAAAGCGCAGTTGATGACGACTGCAGCCGTTGGCCCACGTTTAATTGATGGTTTCTCTGGCTTGCAACATCCCGGCGATCCGGACACTCCAGCAAGCTTGTTGCGTCGCCCATTCGCCACTGTGTTGGTGAATGCTGCGCTCGCCACCGGCACGGCACTACCGCTGGAGAGCATGAAAGAACCACGCAGCAACGGTCAGTTCGGTCTCTCGTTTCACTACAGCCCGGAATGGACCGATGCCAGCTTTGGCATCTACTACCTCAACTACAGCGAGAAGATTCCGTTCATCAGTTATGTGGTTGATCCGAAGTACGCCAGCAACAATCCAGTTTCTGCCGCGTACAAAATCGAGTTCCCGAAAAATCGTGAGTTGATTGGTGTCTCCACCAACTTCAACGCAGGCGATTGGGCCATCGGCGCAGAAGTGTCGTATCGCCCACGTGAAGCAACCGCAATTGATCCCTCTGTTCCAACCACTGCCGGCAAGCAACCGAAGTACGCCTGCGTCACCGATGGCGGCGAAGCCAATGGTCACTACTGCAAAGGTTGGGTGAATGAACAGAAGTGGCAGACGCAATCCACCGCGCTGCAAATCATGTCGCCAACCAGCGGCATCGGCCAATGGATTCTTCCAATACTCGGCGCTAGCGAAGGCGTGTTCCTCGCTGAAGCAGGCGTGACTTACTTCCCTGGCCTCAAGCCGCTCGGCGGCATTCCATGGTCCTTGCCTGCTTATGCAGTGCCGGACAAAGTCTCCGCTGGTTATGTGATTTCCAGTTCGGTGACTTATCCAAACGCATTTAACTCCGGCTTCAACTGGTCACCACAGATTGACTGGTCGCACGGCGTTTACGGCAATTCACCGAATGCGATTCCTTGGCAGGGCGGTGCAAAAGCTGCGACCGCAACGCTGAACCTGAATCGTCAGAACCGCATCACCACCTCGCTGGCCTACACCTGGTATACCGGTGGCGGCTCGCAAAACATGGCAGCGGATCGTGACTTTGTCAGCTTGTCGGCCGCTTACAACTTCTAGTGCTTTTGTAAGCGCCACGCACCGTATCCGAGAGTTCCTATGTTGACCGCCTTTGTTCGTCGCCTCGAAGAGTTTTTATTTGCACATCGCGGCGTCGTGCTGGGCGTGTTTGCGCTGCTCACGGTGTTCATGGCCTGGGAAGGTTCAAAGCTGCGCATCTCCGCAGGCTTCGACAAGATGTTGCCCTCGGGTCACGAGTACATCAAAACATTTGATGCGTATCGTGATCAGTTGCAAGACGCCAACAGCATCGCCGTGGTCGTGCATCCACGTCACGGCGATATCTGGAATGCAGGCTCGCTGAAAACTTTGCTGGATGTGACGCAAGCGCTGACGTTCTTGCCAGGTGTGAATCGCGGTAGCGTGACTTCGCTGTGGACGCCGAACATCTTTGTCACCGAGATCACTGAAGAAGGCT
>JAZKEM010000269.1:0-2064 GCA_040387055.1 Pseudomonadota bacterium
GTGACATTGCCCCAAAACTCAAACGCCAGCAGGCCGACTGATAGAACAGCCAGCACCAGCATCAGCCAATCCAGCAGATCAATTCTGCGTGGGGCTTGTTTTTGCATGGTGGGGTGTGAGGCGCTTATTCAGCTTTTGCGCGTGACTTCACGCGCGTTTTACCCGCAGAGGCTGACTTGGGTTTTGCAGATTTCTCGTTGAGCACCTTGGCGACGTGCTGGCTCTCTTCAAGATTCTCGAACTGATCTGAGATCAGCTGACCAATCTCGCGATTGATGCGGCGGATTGCGTCGTAAACCATGCCGATGGTGTTGCGCTGTTTGGCTTTGAGTTTGAGCTTGTCGTCATCCAGCACGCCAGCTTTTTCCAGCGCATCAAACGGCAACTCTGCGATGTATTGATGGACCTGCTCTACCGAGCTTGCACCGCGATCGATAGCTTCTTGAATCATGTCTTTGAGTAATTGCAGGCGTTCAAGTTTTCTCATGGCCATCCCCGATACTGTTGATATGCCCTAGTGTGCCAGCCATTGCAGGATTTGCGTACCTACTTCGCGGCGATACAGCAGATCCCAGTGACTGTGTTCATAAAACAGCGCTTGATGAGACGGTGAAAAATACATGCACCGTTCTGATTCCGGATGCTTGCCTAAAGCGCTGTCTACTGGAACCAAGCCGTCGCCTAGTAAGGTGTCTTTGGTATCACCGAGCGTTTTCCCCAGTGTTGCTGCCGCAGCAAAGTAACGCACACCAGGTGGTAGCGTCACGATCGTGCGGTCATCAGGCGCGTGATCAAAACGTCCGCGGCGATTCCAGTCTTCATCAACCAGCGCGCCATAACGTAAATCGGTAACACCTGCACTGCGTAACATGCCCAAGCGCGCGAGCGGCGCTGCGAAAGGAATCACGCCAACGGCGCGTTGAAAAAGATTGCCGTGGCGTTCCAACGGCGCGCCGTGATGCGGCGTGCCTAGAAACACCACGCTCTTCAATACGCGCAGCCAGCGATATTGTTTTTGCATGCCGTAATGGCAAGCACTGCGCGTGATGAGACCACCCATGCTATGAGTGAGCAGGGTCAGCCCGGTGACTTTGGTGGGCCAACTGGCGAGCAGCAGTTCCAACGTGGAAGCAAATTCACGCCCGTTCTGAGAAATGTGGCGGCCACTGTTATAACGCAAATATACGGCACTGGCATTCAGCTGCTGTGCCACGCCATCGACGTGACTGTAACCGTCACGCGTCCATTGCAAATCATTCATGCAGAGACCATGCACGACAACCAGTACATGACTACGTGGATTTGGCACTGCAGCACGCAGTGCTTCGGGATTCAAAGACAGCGCCTTGTCCTGATAGCGAAACGTCATCTGCAGCGCGAGCGGATTGTCACTCGCTTCAAGATGATCGCCTACAACGCCGTTAACAACAGCCAGCAAAATTTCTCGTGCGGGCGATGAGGGTGTTTGCGCGACGGCTTTCTCAAGCAGTGGAATGACCGGCTGCAAGGTTTGATCAATGCCAAAGCCAATCGCACCGGTGATTTCGCGAACGCTGCGATAAACCAAGCCGGTGATGCCGCTCGTGCGTTCATCTTTACTGTGTCCAAACAGCAATGACGGACGCGCGATGCGCTGATGAATCGCTTCGACCAGATCAGTGACGCGCTGAGTCGCGTCTACGGCGAGTTTGCCGTAGCCGCGAACATCATTGGGTTTAACGTGCAATTCTTTCGGCATGGCACTCACCCTATTAAGCCTGTGCTGAATTATGCAGCCAGCTTGTAAGCAGGTGCTGCGTCATTCACGGCATCAACAGTGACCAGCGGACGCGAAGCTGGCGTGCGGCTCGGGAATGACAGCTTCACGATACGCTTCCAAGTGCTCACCGTCTGCTTGAAGAACGAACCAGTGTTGTAAGGCAGGCCAAACTTTTCGCAGATCGCGCGCACTTCTGGTGAGATTTCTGCATAACGATGCGCAGGCAAATCCGGGAACAAGTGATGTTCGATCTGGAAGCTGAGGTTGCCGCTCATGATGTGCATCAGCTTGCCGCCGCTGAAGTT
>JAZKEM010000270.1:0-28032 GCA_040387055.1 Pseudomonadota bacterium
TCATGTGCCGATCTGAAATCAGCAAGCAGTCACGTTACGCTATAGGTCCGCGCTCAATTAAGAAGCAAGACCAATGAGCTTCATTATTTCAAAACTGGTTTGGGCCATTCTTACGCCCGGTAGCTTGTTGCTACTGATTGTTATCGCTGCATGGGCACTGCACCGCAAACGGCCGGTGCTGAGTCGCAGCCTGCTCGGCATCACCATGCTGTTCTTGGCGGCTTTGTTGATCACGCCCATCGGCGCTTGGACAATACGTCCGCTGGAAGCACCATTTCCAGCCGCCCAACTAGACGGTCGTCCCGTTGATGGCATCATCGTTCTCGGTGGCGCTTTAGACGCCGAAGGCACACAAAGAACAGGCACCCCAGTGATGAACGATGCCGCCGAACGTCTGACGACTTTCGTGGCGCTGGCGCGAGCCTATCCTCAGGCGCGTCTCATTATTAGTGGCGGCAGCGGCGACCCGCGACGTCCCGACATACGTGAAGCAGACGAAGTTAAAACGCTGTTTGTGTCGCTGGGCCTGTCACCCGACCGCGTGATGTTTGAAAGAAACTCACGCAACACTTACGAAAACGCCTTGTATTCAAAACAGCTAGCCAAACCACAAGCCGGACAAAACTGGCTGCTGATTACCTCAGCCTGGCATATGCCACGTTCTGTGGGCTGCTTTGAAAAAGCAGGATGGACGGTCATTCCCTACTCCGTCGATTACCGCAGCTACTCCAATGACCGCTGGGGCATGTTCTTGCCAGAGCAACAGTTCGACATGCTCACAACCGGGATTCGGGAATGGGTGGGGCTTGTGAGCTATCGGTTGATGGGGCGCATTTAACGCCTACTGCCAACTATCTAAGCGTTTTCGCCGCACTGAGGCACAGTGCACTCGCTATGAAATTGCTTACCAACACTTGTTTGGTCCATCACTGCCACTCGCACCACGAGTGCCGGCCTGATCTAAGGTCAACGTTCCACACTTAGCGTCACGTGTCGTCTGTGGCGCCAACGGTACCGCTCTCAGTGTGTAAGTAGACCGCGCTACAGCCTGAAGACTGAACCGATAGTCACGACCCGAATTTTGAGCCGATGCACAATCGAGCGCAGGTAACGTGACAGCGGCACCTGCCCCGTTCTGGTCGTAACGTAGATTGGTCGTATAAAAACGCTCCATATGCGTCCCAAAACTTGAAAGGCATGCTTCTGCCGTTTTGCGCTTAGTGGCCGTAATCGAGTTGACATACGACGGGTAAGCAATCCCAGCGAGGATGCCAACAATCGCTATGGTGACAACCAACTCAATCAGCGAGAACCCAGACTGTACTTTCACTTGATATCCACCTGTGAGAATCATTGCGTCACCATTTCACGCCACGTCAAACGCCTTAAAATTCCGACTGTTCCTGCAGTTTGATAACCGTGTGTCGACGCGTCGTCGAAGCTAATCAGCATGACTTTTCCGACGAAGATCGGATTGTTGGGGGCATGGGCAAAGCCAACACCGGCGGCAACATAATCCACGCCATTGATCGTGATCTTATCGCTGTTATCAATGGTGCCACTGTTGTTGATATCAAAGAACGACGAGCTTGGCGGTGCCCCCGTAAAAGGATTGATCGCCATGATCCAGCCGCTGCCCGACGGGTTACAAGGATCCGCCGATACCGGGATACGCGTAGTACCCAGCAACAGACTGCCTTGGAACTGATTGGGCGTCACCATGCGCTCGCCTTTCGCTGCAGTGCCGACCATGAGATCCATATACCAACCCGATTTACCTGCCATATCGCCGCCTACCGGATCAGTGATTCCACGCGCCGGAAGCGCAGTACTAGAACCAACAGTTTCGCCTGCGATAACACGTTCTGTGAGCGAACTACGCGTTGTAGAACTGCTCACCGGATTTGTACCTTGCACAATAATGCCGTACCAAGTTTGCTCACTTTTATCTTTTAGATCTGCTTGCGTGAGATAGCGGCCGGTGCCGAAGAACAGCCAGACATTGCTGGTCACCGGATCCCTACCGATAAGCATGCCGGCAGTAATCGGCTGCGCATTAGATGCTGAATCCTTCGCAGTGAAAATGACCGTGCTATTGGTAGCGCTTAGATCAAAGTGCCACACATTTCCGAGCAAATCACCCGCATAGGCATCCGTACTAATGCCATTGGTTGGATTATCGATCCATACCGCCGGAACCGCCAAAGCATTGTTGACCTTTGTATCGTCAGTTGTATGAACAGTTAGATCGCCGTCGTTGATATCAAACTGCAAGAGCGCAGCCGAGTTCTTGGCACTGTTGAAGCCGTTAGCAATTAGTACAGACCAAACACCGTTAGCAGTCTGCGCGATGATCGGCTTACCAACCATCTGACCGATATATTTAGTTGCATCCGAGGAATCACCGTCGAACGCTGCCCCGCCAGCCGAACGTTCCCAAAGTAGTGTAGGCGCGGTTGGTGACGTTACATCAATCGCATAAATCGCCTTGGCGGCTCCACGGCCCGTAGTCCCGACCAACACAGAGTGCCAAGCAGAGCCGTAATAAACATCGGCTACCGTCAACTCACCGTCGTTGAGATACTGGTGTGGCACGCTGATGCTAGTTCCGTACTGCGGATCCGCAAGGTTCTTGATAGCAGCAGCACCCGTGCTGGTAATAACTGCCTTTGGCAGATAGGCAAAGGTTTCCGCACCCGCCACCGGAGCTGGTGAAGCAACTGCAGTACATCCATCCAATGTCGTTTTTATCGCACATTCAGCATTAAACGCGTGCAGCATGCCATCGTTAGCAGCCACCCAAACACGTTTGCTACGTGCGGTATTTGCAGAAGCAAAGGCCGCATAAGTCCCAGACCCTGTAAAAGTTTTGCCGTAGAAAATATTGGGGTCCGGAGCACCGACAAAGACTGGCTGAGAATCAATAATGTCGCCCAATGCCGTTGCACGGTTGCGGAAGGTGCCACCGATATTCTTTACTTCCTTACTCGAATCGCCGCGCAGGTAATTAATCATATTGTCCTGCGCAGTTCCATCTGCACCCAGCTGAGCTCTTAGCGTTGCATCTGTAATCGCCGTTTTAAAGTCCACCGCTGTCGTGCCATCGGTTGTTGTCTTGATGGTTCGGGCAGTATGCGCAGGCATCGAATCGACCGCGCTCCACAATTGCGCTGAGTTAATTGAGCCATTTGATTTGACGGCGAAGGCCTTGAGGTTGCCCGTCCATGTACCGCTGAAATAGAGGGCTTGATAAGTCGTAGTGCCAGAGTTCAGCTGAGTACTATTAGCAGCCAATGATGCACCGGAGCCTGTAACCGCCTCAGAAATTTTCTGGAACGCAGAGTTCAGACCATTAATCATTTTCTGACCGTTGTTGGCCAGATACATATTGTTGGGCAGGAAGAAATCACCCGTGCCGCCCAGACCCGTTACGGTCTTAACGTTTTGCGTAGCAGACGACCACAACCCCTGATTATTGGCAAACCAAGTGGCGTCATGTCTGGTGGCATTACCATCAACACCCCAATCATCAATGGGAATGCTGTAACCACCAAACTTGGTTGCGTTGTAATACTGGTTAGTCGTTTTTGCGAACAAATCATTACGCTCGACAACGTCCACCCAGTAGGTGGACACAGTCTGGCCGCGTTTTGCGCCAGTCGTCGTATTGGTAATGTCGGAATTGGGAACGTCGGCACGAATGTCGTTCAAATGCCCCCAGTAGGCGAGACCCGCGACATTACCTCGGCCTGCATTGCTATCAGTATATTCAGTAAAGGCACGCCAAGTGCTACTTGGAGCACCACTGTCCTTAGTGATGTCGTTCGTGTCTTGTTCTTGCTGGGTCGAGGTATCACCGATGCCGAGCAACACAGTGGTCTGGCACTGATAAAGCATCGGATCGCCGTCGGTTCCAACGCTGATTGGTGGCGTGGTCCCATTCCACAGTTGTACCGCACTGTTAACGCCTGTCTTGTACCAATTCTCAATTACCGGCAAGCCATCAGTATTTTGATACTTCGCCAACTCAGTAATAGTCGCAACAAGATCCGATCCACTAACCGCCTTCGCGAGGTTGCTAAAAGTCGATATATTTGCCAATCCCCTCAGATAGCGCATCGCGGTGTAATACAGCTCAGCAAGATTATCGAAGGACTTAAGCGTGGGTTGGCCAGTGTTAATCTGACCGAAACGGTTCAGATAATTGATGACGCCACTGTATTTGATTACACATCCACTGCCATCGGGCGCGGTAGTGCAGGCGCCGACTTTGGTACTGGTCGCTGTAGCATCAAGCGAATCAGGGTTATTGATGAACATACCGGTTGCCAAATCCCACTCGGGATTATCGACATCCGCAATACGGCCTGTACGATCAGGATAGGGCTTTTCGGTACCCGCAGTTTCTTCGGCAGAAACTGGGCTAATTAGTTTTTGGCGGGCACGCATCGCCCCACCATTACGCACTACCCCCGTCTCCGTTAAATAACTGAACAGGCTGTAGCGAATTTTCTTAGCATTGCGCTGCAACAAGCCTTCAGGCTTGTAGTTGCTGCCGTATTTAGTGCAGATGTCACGAGTATCCAGCGGCGTCGTACCGTTGTCGCAGACTTTGACGCGGATGCTGACTGCGTAGATTTGATTGCGGCCGTAAGTAGTGTGTTGCCACCGGGGGTCGGGGGTCGCTGTAAGCGTACGAGTGCAATTTAAGTTAGCCCCATTCGAAGTCGGCCTAGTCCACGTCGAATCACATTGGTCGTCCTCATTGACACTAGTGTCGCTGCTGTTGGCATAACAGCCGCCACTACTCGCGGTTTTGAAATAAGTAGAGCCGGTAGTCGGACATGCCAGTTTCGTTTCGTCTTTTGTGCAGTTAGTCACACCTGCGTTTGGGGTATAGCCAACAGGACATACCGACGTTGCCACGGTGCAGCCCGCTTCACCTACACCGCAGGCCGTAGTAGTTACTGAGGTAGTCGTGTCCGCATTGGGCAATGCGTGATACGCCGGGTTATACGGAATGGCGTTCAGAGACGTGCCTGTCAATGTAGTAGTACATGACGTAGCAGAAAGCGTCGGATCGGCTATCGTCGCACCACCCGGTTCCGGCTGTGTATCTGGGACAATCGGCAATGCAAGTGCACAAGGCTTATCGTAACTACGACCAGAGCCCATCACTAGATCCACCTTGGGGGCAAACCACATCTGATTGCGCAGTGCGCCGATGCGTGCCCGAAACCCGGTGTTGCCCGTATAGGGCGTCGCATCGTCGACATTGCTGTCGGCAGCGGTCATGCGACGCAGTTTCGTGTAGCTGTCATCCCAGCGATCAGAGTTCGCTTTTTCTAGATAAGTGACGTTGGCTCGCTCGCTGGTGGTATAGGTCATCGAAACGCCAGAGGAGTTGGTAATGGTGACGTCCTCCGGTGCCCCGTCTGCTGGACGATTCACCCGATAGCCGCCGGTCAACGCCAAGCGGAAGGTATCGATGGCCTGCATCGACACCCAGTTCAGGTAGTTGCCGCTCCACAGGTTCTCTTGCCGGGTGCCGCCGCTGGACACGGTGATCGTCTGGGTCTTGCCTTGGCAGCTGAAGTTCGCGCCGGTGGCGATCACCGGGTAAAAATATCGATTGGCTTCGATGGCGTCGTACTGATAGGCGTAGCAGAGGTTGGGGTTGAAATAGCCTGAGTAGGAGTTCTGAACCGTCGTCGGCGCGACACTTGCGGTGACGCAAATCATGCTACTACCCGTGCCTCTGGCCGTACCGCTGGGGCAGAAATAGCTCGAGGTCGCGGTCAGGCCGCAGGTCATGGAACTGCCGGAACCGATGGGCGTGCCGCTAGGGCAAGAGTAGGCCGGCGCAACTGAGATGGCACAGGTCATGCTGCTGCCCGACCCGATGGGCGTGCCACTGGGACAGGAGTAGGTCGCGGTGGTGACAGGAAGGGTGCAGTTTGTACCGCTGAGCGTGCCGATGGAACAGGAGTAGGTCGGGGTGGCCGTCAGCAAGCAGTTCGAGCCGCTGAGTGTGCCAGCGGAGCATGAGTAAGTTGGGGTGGACGTCAGCAAGCAGGTCATGCTGGCGCCGGAGCCGCTAGGCGTACCGCTGGAGCAGGAGTAGGTCGGGGTGGCGGTCGTGCTACGGGTGCAATTCAGATTGTTACCATTTGAGGTAGGTCTGGTCCATGGCGAATCGCATCGGTCGTTTTCGTTGACCGAACTGTCCCCACTGCTTCCGTAGCAGCCGCCGCTGCTGGTGGTTTTGAAGTAAGTGGAGCCGGCGGTTGGGCAGGCGGGCTGCGTCCCACTTCGAGTGCAGCTGCCGCCGCTGAGCGTGTAGGTGGCATCCGGGCAAGCCGCATTTGCCGCAACCGTCCGCTGGCAAGTGCTGCCGTTCAGCGTGTAATTGGTCGGGCAAGCCACATTTGCCGCAACCGTCCGCTGGCAGTTGCTGCCGTTCAGCGTGTAAGTGGTCGGGCAAGCCGCGTTTGCAGGGATGGTCCCTTGGCAGGTACCGCCGCTTGGCGCGTTGTAGTTCGCCGGGCAAGCCGCTGTTGCCGGGACCGTCTTCTCGCAAGCCGCCCCATTCAGCGTGTAGGTGCCATCCGGGCAATTCTTCGCTGGCAGTACGGTCTTGCGACAGATGGTGCCATCCAGTGTGTAGGTGTCCGGGCAACCCAGTGTCGCCGCCACCGAGATCTCGCAGACGCCGCTAACAATCGTGTAGCCGGTCGGGCAGGTCGTGACGGACGCCGTCGAGTAGTTGGCGCTGGTTTCGCCAACGCCGGGATCGTTGGCTTGGGTCACTACCGTCGGCCATTCCACCGAAGGGACCAACACCATATTGCCGGGCACCGCGTTAGGCACAGATAGCGGAACGTTGTCGATGGCAACGACAGCGAGTGCGGGCATGACCGCGAGCGCGGCGAGCAGGCCCAGCATGAACGCACCGGTGCGGTGGCTGATTGCCTTAGCTTTTAAGTAGCCTTTTAAGATTTTCATCATGTTGATCTTCGGTCTACCTGCAGAAATGACGGCAGGCCGAATGGCCTGACGCAGCCGCAACCATGCAGTGACCGCAATGGTGGCTCGAACATGGGGATGAATTAAGCATTGGCATGATCCTCACTGCCGATACGTCGCTTGCAACGTCACGATGGAACGATCATCACAAGCGGCCGAACTCGGATCGCAACTGCGCGCAGTAACACGATAAAAATTGTAGCCAGAGCTGTTGACGCCTTGGATGCCGTACTGAGCAGCATTGGCGCTCTGGTTAAAACCGGTAGAGGTATCGACATCCTGACAGCTACTGCAGATCAGCTGAATCACATATTGCGGCTGGCCGGGGGCATTAGCACCGGCCTCGTAGGTTGTAGTTGCAACCGTCTGGATGAAGGAAGCAGGCAAATTAGGGTCTGGCGCGAATGGATTGGCGAGACAAGGTTGGACGGAGCCTACGCAGTTATAGACCACTGCCCCGCCGGCGTTCAGTGCTGCGGCACCGGCGGCAAGACCGGCTTCGGTGTTCTGGAACGAGACTTCGCGATCAAAGAAATTGGCCGTCATTCTCTGCTGCACAGTCGTGCCTCTGATCGCCGCGATACCAATGATCGTGACGAGGATCAACAAGATTAAGGCAGCTGCAAGCGCGATGCCGCGCTGCGGACGGTTAAGAGATCCTGGCGTGCGCATGTCAGTTGATCCGATTACGGAGCGCGACGGTGGCGACCGTCTGACGCGTGATGGGGGTGGCATTGACGCCGGCGCGAGTGTCTGCGGCTTGTATATCGACCGTGATTTGCACTGCGTCAACCGTGCCCCAGCTCCCCGCGCCAGCAGCGGTAACCGTGGCAGCATCAACAAAGCCGTCAGCGCCAGAGATGTGATAAGCCAGTTGGAAATTGGTGATGTCGCGGACCATTTCCTGCGCTTGCGCAGTAGCCGTTCCGACATTGTTGAGCAATACCATGCGATACAGCGAGCGTGTGCCTTGAGGGTTGACGCCTAAATACCAGCTCACAGACTTCAGCTTTGAGATCAGTGTCGAGGCATAGGGGAACGTGAAGTTATTTGCGGTTGTGCAGTTGGTTGGATAACCCAACCCCGTCGTGCAGTTGCCTGGCGTGGCACCCGTGAGCCCGGTGACATAACTGCCCGCTGCAGGGACGCTAGTGATCTGGGCGATGGTCGCCTGCTGAATTGCCGCACCGCCGCCTGCGGTGCAGGCAATAATAATGTCGCCAAGGGACAAGTCTGCGCTCTCGACCGTTCTGAACGGAGCAGTAGCAGAGCCATCCGCACCAGCCGAAGCACTGTAAGTAATGTCGTCTGCGCCAATCAGCACGACAGAGTCAGTGCCCGTAATGTGCTGCGATGTTGCCGTACCCGTGGTGAGTGCCGGGTTGTTATCAGCGCCACTGCCGCTGTATCCAACGACACCATTGTCCCAGTTGGCCCACCAGTAAGTAGCGGCATTCTTGACGGCATTGCCGACGCGTCCTGTATTGCCGCAACCCGTTAGAGAGGCGCTGCGAATATCGCGCGATATCAGTTCAAAGGCGATACGTGAGCCTTCCTGCACACGACTCAGTGCAGTGCCTGTGCGGTAAGACTCTTTATTAGACAAAAAGACGCCGGTCGCTCCAACGATAACAAGGAGCCCAAGCACCATGGCGATCATCAGTTCGACAAGGCTAAAACCCAGCTGACGAGATGACGAAGACGTCGTGCGCAAAATCATAGGACTGCCTTGGTTACGACAGCTTGCGTCGAGCTACCGCCCGCACCAATACGGCTGTCGTCGAATGTAATGGTGACGGTACAGACACCATTTCCATTGCAATCGATGACTCCAGTAGTGGCAGTCGTCGGCCCCAACTTTTCTGCCAAATCGGCGCACCAGCTCGTCAATTGTGTTTGGGCAAAATTGGCGTCTCCAGCATCACAATCATCGCCACTCACGGTGCCGTTATAGGAACCTGCCAGCGCATTGGGACGATCTGCACGCATGGATTCAAGAATCGAATAGCTAGCGACTACCGCCATCGAACGCGCCATTGTGCTGTTATTACCGGTCAGCGCTCGTGTTTGCATGAGGGCAATGCCTAGCAAACCGATGGCTAAAACCAACACTGCAACGAGAACCTCTACAAGCCCTACACCACGCTGAAGCGTAGAGCCAAGAGGCGATTCGAATAAGCGCTTACTTACAGGTCGAAGAATTTTCACTTGCTGGGCATCCGCCTAAAGCCGAAGTGTATGAGCACGTGCTGATCGTGCTGCCCGTCGTCACATAGATACAACGATGATTGTTGGTCTCAATCTTGTCTGAGGATATGTCGACCAAAAGACCGGTATAGGTCGGTGACGCATCGCCCACTTTTCTTGCCAGCCCTTGCCCACCAAAACGCAGGGCCGTGACTGCACTAACACTAATGTCGGCTGGCTTCTTTGGAGCTTCATAGAGCTTGGTCGCGGTGATGCCATCAGATTCGACAACCTGAACCGCGCCAGCACTCGTGCCGCAAGCGGTGCCTAAGATGTCTCCACCATTGCCAGCTGCTGTACCCGCACAAAATTGGATCGCACGGTTACGTCGAACCGCCTCAAGCTTGGCCATGTTAACGGCGGCAACGAAATCGTTTGTCGCGGTCGTCAATCGACTAGAGAGAATCGTGCTTCTATAGCTTGGCACCGCTATAGAAATCAGGATCACAGCTACAGTAATCGTGATCATGAGTTCTAAAAGCGTAAAACCCGATTCACGCCAATAGATTGCTCTGGCACGGCTCCCCTGCTCTCGTTCGCCAGATCGAAAGTCCGCGTGATGAAGATATTTGACGAGAATCTTCATAAAGCGCACCGACAAGCGGGAGCGACCTGCTCCGTAAACTGGTCAGCAACGACAAATATGTTGATTACCCCAAGTAGCAAAATATCGTTTTGTTTTGTTTTTTTGCCCATATCAGTCTTTCTACTGACTAACTGAGCACTACTCCACAGTTTACCGACAGATGTTGTCGATCCGCAGACGAACGGTAGCCACTCGCCGAACAATCAGGCTTGGCCCTTCATCTCTCCGCTAATCGATCGCCCACTAAGATTATGTATAAAAAGGAAATATTTAATTTTATTCGATCAAAATCGGCATTTCTTGAAAACTCACACGACCGTTCGTCGGCTCCGACAAACGGTACCCCGCCCCGTTCACGCCGCCGACTCTCATTGACTGCATGGACCGACGCGTGACGAAAGCCACATGTGCCTAGGCAAAAAAATCCATATAGCAGCGGTAACAAGTCTAATAAATTTGTATTGCGCACGATTAGCCTGATTGCAACGAAGCTAGGGCATATGCACGTGGCTCGTCCAAATCACACGACCAATTGCAGCACAGCCTAATGGCTGACTGTTCAATTTGGAGGGAATCGTGCCGCATCAAACTTTTGACCTCTCTCTTGCAGCCGAAACTGTACAGGCAAGGCCTCGCGCTAAAAATGCCGGCTTTTCTCTGATTGAGCTGCTTACAGTCCTGCTTATCACAGGCATTTTGTCGCTCATCGCCCTGCCCAGCTTTGCCAGTTTGATCCACAACAATCGCATTGTTTCAGAAAGCAATTCATTGCTTAGCACGCTGATGCTGACCCGCAGCGAAGCGATCAAAAGTCGTAAGCCAGTCACCTTATGTAAATCCAGAGATGGAAAGTCCTGCAGCACATCAGCTGCACTGGATTGGAATCACTGCGCCATTATGTTTGTTGATGACAATTCGAATCGAGCCTTGGATGAAGGTGAAAAAGTCATTCGGGTTGAAGCGCCATTTAGCTGGGCCCAAACCATTGCTTTCAGTGGCGGCAACACACTGAGCTATCGCGCAGATGGGTCGTCGACTAGCGGTACATTCACAATCAAATCTGAAGGCGTTCAGAAGCAGGTCATCGTGAGTCTAGCGGGTCGGGCCAGGATCAAATAACTGTGAACGTTGTATCTCGTCGTCTACAGACCGGGATATCACTTATAGAAGTACTGGTTGCAACAAACATCCTCGCATTCGGCTTGCTCGGCGTCGCCGGATTACAAACATCTACCGCTGCGCACATGTATATCGCCTACCAGCATGGACAAGCTGCACTGCTTGCACAAAGCATGCTGGAAAAACTGCGGACTAATCGAACGGCCACCTTAGCCGGCTTGTATCAGCACGAAAAAGGCAAAGCTCCCGCAGCACCAAGCAAAAATTGTTCGGAAGTAAGCTGCACGCCGGCAGAACTCGCAGCCTGGGATCTTGCGATTTGGTATTCGATGATTGCTGATACCAGCGCCAAGCCCTACGCAAAAATCCCGCCCGGGCCCTTGGCCATGCTGCCCTCAGGACAAACCTCCATCACCTGCAAAGACACAAATTGCAGCGCCAACTCGATCCGTCTGATCACGATCTACTGGGACTCCCATCGAAATGGTGCAACGGGATCCAATTGCGATCCTGAATCTGCGTCTGATTTAACTTGTTTCCGCCTCGCTTACGTTCCATGAACTGCCGCGCAAGTCAAAGCGGGCTTTCCTTAATCGAAGTCATGATTGCCGTTACGCTCGGCCTACTGATCCTCGCAGGCGCGAGCTCAATTTTTATCAGTAGCAAGCAAGGATTCCGCGTTCAGGACAGTACAGGTCGGATGCAGGAAAACACTCGCTATGCGATGAACTATCTGTCCCAGATTCTTCGATCGGCGGATTTCTGGAGTGGTGTAGAGCCAGACTTTATTAGTGTGGGACCTTACGCAGTAAGCGGTCCGAGCGGAGCTAAGACCTGCAATGGCGAATGGATCGTAAATGTTCGCGATGGCTTGCATGGATACGAAGGCAGCGCAAAACCACCGATTGATTGCATCACCGCCAAAGACTATGTCGCCCATTCAGACATGGTTGCCATTCGCAATGTAGATCCCAATACATTCACTAATGCAGAAGATGTCGCATTAACGGCTAATGCCAAGCGCCACTACGTTCGGACACGCGTTGGCGCTAACGGATACCTGTACCAAGGAAAGAGCCATAGCGATGCTGATAACCATATTTCAAGTGGCGATGGCGTGTTCAATTATGAATATGATTTTCAGCTTTTATTCTTACGCCCTTGCAGTGTAAAAAATGGCAGCACTTGTTCCGCATCTGACGATAACGGCAAGCCAATTCCAACATTAGTGTCACTACAACTTCAAACAGATGGCGGCGTTTCACAAATTGCCTTGGTTGATCACGTGGAGCAGATGCAGTTCGAATACGGCGTCGATGGCGATAACGATCTTGTCGTTGATAGTTATCAGAAAGCCAGTGCAATAAATGACTGGCGAAAAGTCATTTCAGTACGCGCCAGCATTATCGTCCGCGGCGATGCTTTGGATAACTTCCAAGATACAAAAACGTATTTCATGCCAAGTGGCTTTTGTTACGGCCCCAAATCATCCAGCTGTGCTGTCAAGTACACCGGTTACGAGCGCTACCAGCGGCGCCTCGTCGTAAAAGACATTCTGATCCGCAACCGGATACGGCAATGATGTTGCGCATCAACAATGGGAATAACGCTCATGGATACGCCTTAATTACAGGCATCGTTTTTCTGGCCGTACTCACAACCGTCGGGGTGTTAGCGCTTAAGAACGCAGGGTTAGAAAGCAGGATGAGTGCTAATAACAATATGAACACTCAAGCCTTCGAAGCGGCCGAAGTTACAAGAACATTAGTCAGCCAATTGCTTGACCCACACGTCAACAACCGTGGATGGCCTAAAACTATAGGCGGCACGATCCCTGACGAAATCTTTAACTACCCCATTCCCATTGGAATGACGCTCAGCACCAGCGCTGGCAACAACGCACCTATCAACTGGTACAGCGCTCCTTTAGAGCCCGCTTCCAGTTTTGCCCCTCTGGATATGAGCACGATCCATGTTCAGTACAGTCGCAATGTCGCAAATGCTGAATCGCCCGATCTTGTCCTACAAGCATCCGCGACGGTCAAAAGGTTGCGCGCTGATATCAATCCAGGATCTGACGCAGCGATGTCCTCTGGGTATGAAGGTCTAGGAAAGAGCGCAGCAACTGGTGGCAGCAGTCTGTACTTCAATGTAACGGCCCGCGGACAAGATCCAAATTCACAAGCGGTCGACTTCACTTCGTCGACCTATCGGCATGTCATCAGGAATTAGCCGAATAATCTCATGAACTGGAAAATCGTCCGCCGAATATTCCTGCCGATTTTTATCGCCACGCTGTGCCTCGGCCTTGCACTTTTATCACTAAGAACGCAGGCCTCGTTGATCAAACATATTTCGATCCAAGCAGAAGATTATTTTTACAATAAGCCTATCGGTGCAACAGCTATTTCTATTGCGGCCCAGGCGATCAAGGGTACTGGAGCGGTGTATCAATCCACTTACACTGCCTCGCATACTGATGCTCAAAACAATACGGCGACTTGGATAGGAGCGCTGCACGCTCTATTCATTGACTCCATTGGAAACCTACGCGAAGACGGCAATGGCGATGGCATTCTGCAAGATAGCAATTACAGCATTGATCCAGCAGTGCGCATCTTCTTTGACGAGACGGACCATCAAGCCAAGATAGCGCGCTTCAAATTCAAGGCTTCCCCCAACACGAGTACAAGCGCCGCTACCGAGATCAAATCCATAAGCGATTTAAATCCGCTCTGGGATGCAAGCAAACGTTTATCGGATTTAAGTGACGTCACAACGCAGCGTGACTACAGCGCAAAGGCAGACATAGGCCGCCACATCTTTACTTATCTCGATCTCAACGGAGACGGCATAGCCGACATCAGCGAGGTCAAAGATTTTGTGCCTAAAAACTTTGGCGCTGGAAGCTATGGAATTCTGAATGTTGCAGACGCCGATTCTGCAAATACGCTAGTCAACTATATCCGTGGCGATGAATCCGAAAATGTCCGACTAGGCATGCGTAACCGAACACTGGATTACGACAACAACGGCACATTTGAAGTCATGCGCCTTGGCGATATCGTCAACTCCAGCCCAACAGAAGTGGGAACTCCAGCAGAAGCATTTGACCTGCTCTACAACGACACTAGCTATGGCAAGTTTCGGGAGAAATATTCGCGCCGAAGAAACATGGTTTATGTCGGCGCTAACGACGGCATGATCCACGCGTTTAATGCTGGCTTCTACAATCCACAAACGCAGTCTTATGAACTGACAGGCTCAAAGTCTGAAACACAGCACCCTTTAGGCTCAGAGATCTGGGCGTATATTCCTTACAACCTCTTGCCCCATCTCCACTGGCTTCAGTCCAAAAGCTATGGCCATGCCTGGTACATGGATGGAAAGCCGCGCATCTTTGATGCACGTATTTTCACTGATGACGAAACGCATCCCGACGGATGGGGCACAGTGATGGCCATCGGCATGCGCCTTGGCGGCGCACCCATCAGTCTGGATGTTGCCAGCTATTCAAAAGGATTTAGCGACTTCAAATCTAATGGCGCGCCGATTGCTGCCCTCACTCTGCGCTCTGCCTATGTACTGATGGATATCACCGATCCGGAGCAACAACCGACACTCATTGCCGAACTCACTGATCCCACTGACAACATCGGATTTACAACTTCTTATCCTAGCGTTGCGGCATTTAGATCAAGCGGAAACGAAAACGATCAGTGGTATCTAATCTTTGGCTCCGGTCCGGCGCTCAGCACGACAGAGCGTTCGTTTACAGCGACGACGAACCGTTCCGCAAAATTGTATGTCTACGATCTGAGCCGCAAAGCATTCGTCACGAGTGGGACAGACCGCTATCTCTACGATCTTGGCGCGCAGCAACAAACTGGCGCCGCTGATAGTTTTGTCGGCGATCCCGTCACTGTCGATTGGAATTTAGACTTTAGAGCAGATGCTTTGTACTTCGGAACCATTGGCAGCAGCGAAGATAAGCCTTCAGGAAAGTTATTCAAACTGGATTTCAATTCCAAAGTAACGAGTGCCAGAAAAACGCAGAACCCGAACGATTGGTCAGCGCCGACAGTACTAGTAAATCCAGATAATCCGATTGTCGCCGCACCTTCAGTCACCAGAGACGAGCAAGGTCATCGCTGGGTCATGGCGGGCACAGGCCGCTACTTTACTGAAGCGGATAAAGACAGCCGCAAGACACAAAGTCTGTTTGCTGTTATCGACACCCTGCCGACCACAGCACCTAGCTATAAAAATCTGATAGACGTGAGTGATGCAAAAGTGATGGCTTCAGGTGAGATACAAGGCATTGTCGGCGCAACAACACAAAGCGCACTCATAAACTTAGCCATCACAAGCAATGGATGGAAGCGCTCACTGAAGCAGAGCAAAGATGCTCCCGCTGAACGCGTGATCAATCGATCTGCATTACTTGGAGACACGCTCTTCGTCAGTAGCTTTGTCCCCTGCCTTGCCCCATGCACTACACAAGCGAAAAGCTATCTTTACTGTCTTAACTATAAAACCGGCATGCCAAGTTTTGATTCTGCAGCTTGTGGAAAGCCAGAAGAAACTTCCAACTCAACAACCAGCAGTTCCGTTACAGACAATGCCAGCCTAGGAACAGGCACTAGCGCCGCTCCAAGTCTGTATAGCAATGGCACAAATAAAGAGCGCGACAACACACTAAGTGTGATCACTCAAACCTCCACTGGTGCAATCACTCATTTTCAAATAAAGCCCAACGCTAAAACACGCAATGGAGAAATTGATTGGCTTGAGGCCAACAAATGAGCATCTCCATACGAGCAACAGAAGCAGGTCTGTCACTCATCGAGCTGATCATCGCCGCATTGATTGCAAGCATCACCGCAGCCATCGCGATACCGAGTTATTCCAACTATCGCCTTCGTGCCGAGCGCAGCAACGGCGCAGCGTGCATGATCAATCTAGCGCGGCTTCAAGAAGCGTATTTCGTCCGCCACAATAGCTACACCGTGGACCTCAAGGCGCTCGGTTACAACGCCACAGCTGCTGCAAGCTGCGCGCATACGAGCCAATATCTTTTAAGCGCTTTTGTCGTTGATGAGAAAAACTGCCCATTGAGTCGCTGCTACCGACTAAAGGCCTCGCCACAAGGCGCACAGGTTTCGGATGGGGACTTACACCTCATCTATAACTCCGCCGAGCCTGACCCAAACCTGCGCACAAAGAAAGAGCGCAGTGAACTGGGATCAGGAATACCGTGGATTTGATCGATGCGAAAAATTCAAACCGGCTACACGCTTTTAGAATTATTAATCGCCGGAATGATAATGGCAGTGCTCACTGCGATTGCAGTGCCCAGTTATCAAGGCCATGTGATGCGCAGTAACCGGGCATTGGCTCAAGGCATGCTTTCCGATTTATCCCTCAAGCAAGAAGCTCAAGCTTTGCAGCACGGCCAATATGCAGTGGATATTTCTGCGTTGCTTGGCAGCGGCAACACAAATGCCACTCACTTCTTTCTGAATCGCCACAGCCAAATTTCAAAAGCTTTGAATGGCAATGGCGCCAGTATTTACAAGATAGAACTGCTTGAGCCAAGCGCAGCATCATTCACGCTACGAGCGACGGCAGTCGGCACACAAGAAAAAGACAAGGACTGCAGAATGTTCACGCTGACTTCAGTCGGTCTGAAAAGTGCAGTCGCGTTCAACGATGCAAATTCACCGCAATGCTGGCGATAGATTTAGCCGGTCACACTCAGCAGCAAACGCTTGGCTGATGCAAGCGAGAGCGTAATGCCCAATCGAAAGTGCCCGGTGTTCACGAGGAGCCCCGGTGTTTCAGGCGCGGGGCCAATCAGTGGTGACGGCTGATCCGGATATGGTCGTAAATTGGCCCAGTGATTTTCAACTTCTAATTCAGCAGCCTGTGGCCATAGACGTACAGCACAATCCAGCAGAAAAGTTTTGGCTTGCGGCGTTGTGGTGACATCAAAACCCGCTTCTTCCAATGTGCTGCCGACAAGTACTCGCCCATCACGCCGCGGGATGACATAAGCCTGCTCATCCATGCAGATATGTTTAAGCAGTCCCGGCTCGCCTTTGAGTAAAAGCATCTGCCCTTTAACCGGCCTCACGGGCACGGAAGCCAATCCGCCCGACCAAGCGCCCGCAGCCAGCACTGCCCATCGGCAAGCGATAACGCCCTTCCCGGTCAAAACGCCGGTCAATCGACCATTTTCTTTTTGCCAAGCAATCACTGGCGTCTGTTCGAGCAAGGTCACGTTTTCATGTTGGAGTGCTGCAACCAAAGCCTTGAGCAGACGTGGATTACGCACTTGCGCGATATCCGGATACCAATGCTCGCCACGCGCATCGACCATCGTGGCACCGCAGCGCCAAAATTCAGGATCAATCCCTGTTTGTTGGTGAAGCGCCGCGCAGTATTCCGGGAACAGCGCGAGGCTTTCGTCCAGCAATTCGCGAATCTCAGGCACCGCATCATCTGGCGGCAACTGCGACAGAATGCCGCCCGCAGCCCAAGACGCTTCACGGCCCGCCAGCCCACGCTCAACCACACAGACTTTTAGCCCGGCACGCGCCAGTTCCAGCGCGGTCGTGAGACCAATAATGCCGGCACCAACAACGACAACATCAGCGGATCGTGGAGCAGAGTTCACAGGCGGGGTGATTACGCTTTTAGGAGCGCGAAAGGATACACGAAGCCCCGTTTCTATTGGCTTTTCCGCCTTCAATCGGCGCATTTTGAGCACTAGTCAAAATGGAGCAAGGCGGATATTGTCGCGCCCAGCGAGTTGCCGCACCGCACCTGCATAAAGCAGGGCGCAAAAACCACCAAATGAGTGGTTCGGCTGGAGGATAAAAATGTCCATCCATTAGGGGGTACCAACCCATGTCCGCTAAAACCCTTCGGGTATCGAGCTGTAGTGCCATATTGGCGCTTACTGCCGTTCTAGTCGCACCGTTCAACGCATCCGCACTTTCTTTTGATGCCGCCGTTGGCGACAGCTCCATCAATGGCGTGCTCAACACCACCATCACCATTGGCGGCGCCTGGCGCATGCAAAACCGCGCCGCTGATCTGGTTGGTAAGAGCAACCTCAACCCTGATGTCTGTGCGGATTTTCAATCCTGCCAAGGCGTGTTCAAAGACCAAACAACCCCTGCCCGCACACTCGCCGCAGCGCCGGGCCAGTTTTCTCTGAATGCCGATGACGGCAACCTAAATTACGACCGCCATGATCTGGTTTCAGCAGTCGCCAAGGTCACGCAAGACCTCAAGCTGAGCTACGAAAACTTTGAGTTCTTTGCTCGTTGGCTTTATTTCTATGACGCGGTGAATAACAACTTCACCGAATTCCATCCCAATCGCGTAACGCGCGAAAACTATCAGCAAGTTGGCTTTGCGCCGGGCGATCGTGGCTTTGTAAACACTGGCGATCCCGTCACCACCGCGATCTTGCGAAACTTGGTGTATTTCCCGAATAACCGCATTTACGGTGCGGGCGGCGTCGTGCGCAATCGCCGCACCGATAGCTCAACCCTGAAACAGGTCGGCACCAATCTGCAATTGATGGAAGCCGTCATCAGCGGCAAGTTTGAGATCGCCGGTGAACGATCACTCAACGTTAAGTTAGGTCGCCAAACTGTCAACTGGGGCGAGAGCACGCTGTTGGTCATCAACAGTCTCAACCAAGTTAATCCTGTTAACGCCAACAATCTTTATCGCGTTGGCTTTCAGTTAGAAGAAGTATTCACGCCTGTGGGCATGCTCTACGCCAGTACAGAAGTCGCACCTGGCGTCGACTTTGGCGCGTTCTATCAGCTGGAATGGCAGCCAGTAGAAATCCCTGCACCGGGCAGCTTTATGAGCTTCCTTGATGTAGGCACCAACAATGCGGGCCGCAATGTTTCGATCAGCTTTGGCGGCGGCGCAGAAGATCCCAGTAGCTTGGCGCGTCCGCAAAACAATCCGCTCGCACTCATCGCCGGCACCTCGCTCAACATTGAGCGCCTGCACGACAACACACCTCCTCATTCTGGACAGTATGGTGCGTCACTAAAGTATTACGCCGAATGGCTGGGCAACGGCACCGAGCTTGGCGCCTATTTCATGAACTATCACTCGCGCCTGCCTTACGGCAGCTTCTACGCCACGCAAAATAGTTGCGCGCGTGCAGGTGGCAATTCACAACATCGCGATGCGACAAATGCACTCGATATCGTCAGTGTTGCTGGCGGCAATCTCTGCCCTGACCTGCCAATCAATCGCGTGCTTCTCGGCCAAGATCCCAATCTGGCCAAGAGCAGCGTTGCGCCTTTGGATACCGCGCGCTTTCAATTGGAGTATCCGGAGAACATCAAACTCTACGGCTTCAGCTTCAACACCACGCTGGGCGATCTGTCGCTGCAAGGCGAAGTAGCTTATCGCCCGAAAGCGCCACTACAAATTGCGACCGTCGATTTGGCCTTCGCTGCATTTGGTCCTACGCTCACGCGCTGCCATGACAACATCGGATGCGCAGGCTCCAGCAACGGCAGCATCGGCGTTGATGGCACCACGCATCATCCAAGTGACTTCACCATTGATGCTGCTGGCACCAACAATCCATTCCGCGACACCATTGATGCTGGCGTTGCTTTGCCAATCACAGTGGAGTTGACCAATACCTTGCTCGCATTGGGTGTTGATCCAACCCAGCTCAATCTTCCATCTGCGATTTCGCTGGGGCACATCCCCGGATCGGCACGCGCCTTTCCTAACTTTGTGATTCCTTATCGTGGCGGTGAGATTGGCAACAACGCAGCCACCGATCTGACTCGGCCACTCAACAGCAAAAACCCTGGCTACATTCGCGGCTACGAATATTTCAAAACGCTGCAGTACAACTTCGGCGGCACCTACATCTCGGGTGCCAGCGATCCTTTTGCGGCCATCATCAACGCCGATCAAGTTCAGTCCGTATTTGAAATCGGCGCAACGCATGTGCCGAATATGCCTTCTTGGAGCGAGCTGCAAATTGAAGGCCCTGGCACCTACACTAGCGCCACCGCAGGCGCAGACGGCACAGGTGCCGATGGCTCACAGCGCGCTTGTTCCACCAACAAAAGCTGCACGGTCGGCGCCGATGGCCTGCGCTTTAACCCAACGCAGCAGCGCGATGGTTTCGCCACACGCTTCTCGTGGGGCTATCGCATCATCAACGTCATCAAATACGAAAGCGTTCTGCCTGGCATCAGCATTCAGCCAACGATCATTTTCGCTCATGATGTTTCAGGCACCGCACCCGGTCCTGCAGAAAACTTTGTCGATGGCCGCAAGAGCATCGTCAGCTTTGTCGAGACCCGCTACAAATCAGCCTTCTCGTTCACGCTGGGTTACACCTGGTTCACTGGCGGCGGCAGTCACAACCTCTATCGTGATCGCGACTTTGCGCAGGCTTTTGCCAAGTATCAGTTCTGATATGTACAGGATGTACGGTACCTCCGCGGGCGCATGGATGCGCAGGAGCGGAGGTGTTTGTGCAGCGATGGGCTACAACGCACTACTGAAGCCACGACTCGTAGCGCCAAACAAAAAGCCCCGAAGTGTCGGGGCTTTTTGTTATGACTCGATTTCAAATCTTCAAAGCCCAGCACAAGCCGAGCCCGGCATCGGCTCTTTCCACTTGGGATCGTTGACCCAGTAATTGCGAACCTTCAGGTAATCCTCAGGGTCTTTGAGGTAATCGAGCTCTGGCGCATTCGGCAACGATGCAACCTCAGCGCGCCACTGTTGCTCGTAAGACTCATCGCCGGGGCCAACAACGGGTAACCATGCATCGTGATGGTTAGGCAGCGAGAGACGTGGGTGCGCATGCTGTACGTAGAGACTCACATCGCGCAGGCCGCTGGTCAGCGCGCCGAATCCAACGATAGTGCCAACTTGCACATCGACGCAGGCCGGAAAACTGTCCAGCGCGCACTGAATGTCTTCAGCAAAATCTTTTCCATCGGCGATAGGCCCTGCCGAGTCGTGCCACAACAAAGTGAAGTCACCCACTTTGAAGTGATAAGCCCAAGCACCACCTGCAGGTGAGTTACCCGCTTCGTCATCCAGAGACTCAAAGAACCATTGAATCTCCTGTGGATCCGTATTCAGATTCTGTAGAAAAACCAAAATTTCTGGCACGAACACCAAGGGCAAATTGCCGGTAGCCAAGTCAGCAGGATCGGCCGCTGAGTGCACATGGCGGAGCACGCTGACTTCCTCCATGTCTTTCCAGATTTTGATGCTCTGAATGGTGCCCGGCGCGGGCGAATTCGCATTGCCCAACAGCAAGCAAGAAAACGCGTCTTGATTGCCATCACGCGCTGCCTGCGTACGCGCGTTGTTACAGGTTGTCTCACCGCCAATGAGCGGCGCACCTGTACGGCCCGCTACGTAACCCATGTCTGCCGCGTGATCGAAATGTCCGTGGCCAATGAATATGGCCTCAGGTGCAATGGCGACCAGATCTTCACGACCCAACGGCAGATAGTCCTTGTGCAGGCCAACGATCTCCCAAGCGTCGAGCAAAAACAGATGGCCACCCATTGAGGCGATGAAGCTAGCTACACCTACCCACCAAATCTTGACCTGTGCTGGATCAGTCGCGCCGGGGCCGAGCAAACGATCTCGTGCGGCTTGGACCTCAGCACTCACAGCGATTGGCGCGGCAGGTAGTGGTTTCCAGTCAGCAGAGTACGGCGCGATGCGGTTCATCGCGCACTTGGCGGCGGGAGGGTTCGTAGCGCCTTCCGTAGGAGCGCTCGAACGACTACAGCCTGCAATCAACACGATCGAGAGCACGGCGAATGTACGCGCGGCGTAACGACGTACTGCGTTCTGTCGGCCCCTAAATTGATCGCTAAAAGCGCAATCGCCCATGGCTATTCCTTTTTTAAAATCAGAGCATTCAAACAGCACAATAATTTGCGCCGGTGGCCAATGCCACTGACTTCGCCCTTCCCCACCAATTTACTACTGCGAAAAGTCATTTCAGGCCGTTTAAGGCCATCGAGTCGTCCATCAGGATGAGTTCCCTATCTGCCCTTCTCCCTAGTATCTGGTCATCAGGGATTAAAGGCAGGGCCGCCATGCAAGAAACCAAGCACACCTTCTGCAGAATCTGTGAGGCGTCCTGCGGACTGGTCGCCGAGATGGAAAACGGCAAGATCGTAGAACTACGCCCCAATAAAGATCACATCGGCACCGATGGTTTTGCCTGCATGAAAGGCCTCAACCAGCACAAGATGTATGACTCGCCTGATCGTCTGCAATATCCATTGAA
Source organism: Pseudomonadota bacterium (assembly GCA_040387055.1). Classification (GTDB taxonomy): domain Bacteria; phylum Pseudomonadota; class Gammaproteobacteria; order Nevskiales; family Nevskiaceae; genus Stenotrophobium. The sequence goes on from JAZKEM010000270.1 coordinate 22,311, forward strand.
ACGCGTCGGCGACAAGTTCGAGCGCATCAGCTGGGCGCAAGCCATTTCTGAGATTGGCGCCAAAACCAAGGCGCTGCGAAAAGTCAGCGCCAATGCGATTTCGATGTACGTCGGTACTGCCGCAGGTTTCAGCCTGCTGCATCCGATCTTTGCCGAAGGCTTCATGAAAGGCATCGGCTCACACAATGTGTATTCCTCGTCGACGCAGGATTGCGCCAACCGTTTTGCCTCGGCGACGGAGATGTACGGCTTTCCTTTTCATCAACCAATTGTTGACCTCGACAACGTCAAGTACATGTTGATCATCGGCACGAATCCGGTCGTCTCCAAGTGGACTTTCATGCAGGTTGCACATCCCGTGAAGCGTCTGAAGGAAGTGCGCAAACGCGGTGGCAAAATCGTTGTGGTTGATCCACGCGAAACGGAAACCGCGAAGGTTGCGGATGAGCATCAATTCATCCGCCCGAACACCGACGTGTTTTTCTTCCTCTCGTTCTTGCACGAACTATTTGCACAGAACGGCGTAGATCGCGCACGCGCTGCGCAGCACATGACGGGACTCGCTGACATCGAACAACTGGCGAAACAATGGCCAGCAGAAAAGACCTCGACACTAACCGGCATCCCTGCTGAACGCCTGCAGGCCATCGTGCGCGATTACATCAGCGCTGGTGCATCCGCTATCGTCACCGGAACAGGCCTTGGCATGGGTCGTCACGGCACGCTGGCGCATTGGCTATCGGAGTGCATCAACGCACTCAGCGGCAATCTTGATCGCAAAGGTGGCACGCTGGTCGGCGAAGGCATGTTTGATTTCGCGGCCTACGCCAAGAAGAACAAATTATTTAATCGCATCCAACGTTCACGCGTCGGCAATTTCCGCGAACTCAATGGCGGATTCCCGGGCGGTATTCTCGCTGACGAAATTCTCAAGCCGGGCCCAGAGCAGATCAAAGCGCTGTTTGTGACCGGCGGCAATCCGCTGATGACCATGCCCAACGCCAATCGTTTGCGCAAAGCGTTCAGCGAGTTGGAACTGCTGGTAGTTACAGACATCTACCTCAACGAGACCGCGAGCCTCGCGCATTATGTGCTGCCTGCGACTTCTCCATTGGAACGCGCCGATCTGCCTTTCGTATTCCCACTATTCCTCGGCATGCAGTCCAAGCCTTACATCGCCGCGACCGATGCCATCGTCAAAACAACCGGCGAGCAGCGCGATGAAGCGACGATCTACACCGATCTAGCAAGTGCCAGCGGCGTGAGTTTGTTTGCAGCCAAGCCGCTGCAGTGGATCATGCAGTTGATGAAGCTCGCCAATGCTCCTTTCCGTATTGGCAAACAACCTTCGCTGCCGATCGTGTTCATCCTTGATCTGATTCTGCGCCTGAGCAAAGTCGGCCGCTTCCGTGATCTGGTCGATCAACCACAAGGCATGCAGTGGCGCGGCGGCACAACGCCAGAAAGCTACCTAAGCAAACGCGTCGTCACTGATGATAAAAAAGTGCAGCTAGCACCCGCGATGCTGATGGAACAAACCCCACGACTGGAAAAAATATTTGCCGATGAGAGTGCGAGTTATGCACGCGGCGAAATGCGCCTGATCAGCAAGCGCATGCACAGCACACACAACTCATGGACGCAGAACATCGCCGAGCTCACCAATGGCGAAATGGGGCAGACCAACTACGTGTACATGCATCCAGATGATGCGCTGGCCAAAGGTCTGAGCGAAAAATCTGCTGCGGATATTCACTCCAGCACCAACACCATTCGCTTGCCGGTGAAACTGCTCAGCACATTATTGCCGGGCACTGTGGCGATTCCACATGGTTGGGGACATCAAAATGCACGCGGCCTCGGCGTTGCCAGCAAACTCGGTGGTGCCAACGTCAATATTCTCGCCGCAGATGGTGCAGATGCGATTGAGGCGGTGTCTGGCATGGCGCATCTCACCGGCATTCCGGTACGCGTTGAAAAAGCGGCGGGGCCGATTGATACCGGCAGTTGGAGTGGAATTACCGAAGCCGCTTAGAACGCGCCACTGATGATCGGCATGCCGGTGAAATAACGGTGTGTGAATATCAGCACGGCCGTCACCACTAATCCAATCACTGCAGAGATGATGGTCTTGGTCGCGCCAACGGGTGCCGGCTTCTTCCATGCACCATCGCGACGATTGATAAAGATCACTTCGAGCACCGCCCACGCCAGCAAGCCAGTAAACAGAATCACTGAGCGCGTCTCACCATTGGAAAGCAAGTGCGCAACGGCCCAGAGCTTCACGCCGGTTAATTGAGGATGACGAATGATCTGCTTGATATCCGTCGGTGCTCGCGCACTTAAAAATAAGATGACAGCAATCGGCATCAGCGACATCGTCAAATGACGCAGGCCTGTAGGCGGGGAATACAGCAGGCCTTCTGACATCGCCTTCCAACCCATCACGATCAGCACCAGCGAAAGAACCAGTGTCAGTGAGAACAAGCCTTTGTAGGGATTGAGGCCGATTTTATCGATCACTTGCTTGCGCACATCCACAGCAAGGGCGACGAAGAGATGTGTAACTGCCCAGAGCAGAATGCCGAGTACGAGCATGGCAAAACTCCTTAGTGATCGGACTTAGAGACTACAACATTACGGCGCGGTCTTTCACGCACAAAAAAAGCGGCCGAGGCCGCTTTTTTTGTGCATCTATTTCACCTAACCCAACAGCGACTTAACTTTGTCGATGTACTTCTGCATTGCTGCATCTTTAGTGGTGCCCTTGAGCTTGGCCCAAGCGTCATACTTGGCACGACCGACCATGTCCAGCATACCCGGACGGGCACCCGCTACATCGCCATCGCTACCCTGTTTGAACAGTGAATAAAGCGCCAGCAAATCATCATTGCTGGGGCGCTTGGTCAGCGTCTTGACGTCTTTCAGCGCCTGCTCAAATGCTGCTTTGATATCGGCCATTGCCACTTCTCCATATAAATAAAATTTCTGGGCTTTTATAGCACAGGCCTAGTGGCGTCCGCCAAAGAAACGACCCTTGCTGCTGCCATCCAACGGGATTGCCCATCCGGCTTCAAATTCGAGATTCACGAACCACGACACACGGAGTCGTAGACCCAGCAAAACGTCTGCGGAAATATCTCGGAATAGTACGGAATTAGCGCCGGGCGCCACATTACCCGCTTCGATACCCGCCACTACCCTTAACCAGTCCCAGCCCACTGGGCGTTGGTAGGTCGCGGCTGCGTAGTAAAACGAATTGCCTTCAAACGTATAGCGACGATAGCCGCGCAAGCCGACACCGCCACCCAATGAAAAGGGCTCGACTTCTTGTGGCCCATTGAATCTGCCACCGAATGCGGACGAAAGCTGAATAGTCTGATGCGCGATTTCACCGATTGGAATATAGCGATCGTATTCCGCTCGAAATTTGGTATAGCCGTAATCGGAGAGCAGGCCATTGATCGCACTCTCAGTACGCAGCGTAAACAAGGTTCCTTCTTCGCTATAAATCTTCAGATGCAGGTCACGATATTCGGCAATCCCCACCAATGCAGTGGCCTCGCCGTATGGCGGCTCGGCACCGGGTCCATATCGATCTTCATGCTGATAAAAGACACCGCCACCAACCGTCCAGCCCTGACTCGCTGCTGTAGTTGAAAAAATTCGGGTCAACAATACTTGTGACTCGAATTGCGTTTCCTTGTACGGATCGCTCGTCAGCGCATTATTGCGCGGGGTCGAACTACGACTTGCAGACAACGATAAATTTTGATTCGAGTCGGCGATAAACGGCGCGTAGTATTCCGCAGAGTAACTCGTCTTTTTGCCGTAACCATCTCGATTGGCGTCACTCTGCGATGCAGTGATCTCAAGACTGTGGTTAAGCCCACGCAAGTTGTTCCACTCCAATTGCGCGCCGTAGCTGTACTGGCGATCGACATTGGCACTCAGACGCGGATAAGGCAGCAGAAAGAATTTTTCTTTGACAACAAAAACCACACGCACGCCATCAGGCATGGGCTCTTCGCGTACGGTCACTGAGTTAAAGAGATCCAGATCTTGTATTGCCTGGCGGCTGCGTTCAATTCTGTCGGGATCTGCAACATCGCCAACCTTCAGCGATATTTCACGCAGCATAGTCTTGGGCTGAGTTGTGTTGTTACCGGCAAAAGTGATTTCACGAATTCGCTGGGCTACAGGAATCGTTGCAAGTGCAGAAGACGCTGCCTGCACGGCCGGAGCCTCAGCTCCTTGCCCAAAGGCCATGCCTGTCTGCAGAAGCAGTAGGCATAGCCAGAATCTCATCCGCGTTCCAGTGTTAGAAAGCTGTAGGCGTAAGCGTGACGCTCATCTGCGGGATGATCTTCACGCGAAGTTTCAGTGAACTTGAGACTGGAGAAATCTGGAAACCAGGTATCGCCTTGCTCACGTGCATGCACTTGCGTGAGATACAGGCGCTGAGCGTGAGGCAAAGCTTGGCGATATAAATCTGCGCCACCAATCACCATGAGTTCGCCTTGGCTGTGTGCGACCAATGCATCTTCAAGCTTGGTAAAAGCGCGGCAGCCTTCTGCTGCAAAAGCAGGATCGCGACTCAACACCCAGTTCTCACGCTGCGGCAAAGGCCGACCGAGTGAGACCCAAGTCTTGCGTCCCATCAAGATGGTTTTATTGAGCGTCAGTGATTTGAAATGCTTGAGGTCGTTGGGCAAACGCCAAGGCAAATCGCCATCGCGGCCAATCAGGCGATTCTCGTCACAGGCAACAATCAGGCTGATGCTTTTATCAGTCACTACGCGAAAACCTCAGACTGCAACGGGAGCCTTGATATGCGGATGCGGGTCGTAATCCGTCAGTTCAAAATCTTCAAATTTGAACGCGAACAGATCCGTCACATTCGGATTCATCTTCATCTTTGGCAAGGTGCGCGGTTCGCGCGACAGCTGCAGTTTGGTTTGCTCGAGATGGTTCGTATATAGGTGACAATCACCCCCGGTCCACACGAAGTCACCTGGTCGCAAGCCACACACCTGCGCGACCATCATCGTCAGCAATGCATAGCTCGCGATATTGAACGGCACGCCAAGGAAAATATCGCAGCTGCGCTGATACAGCTGGCAAGATAAACGACCATCAGCAACATAGAACTGGAAGAACGCATGGCAAGGTGGCAGCGCCATCTTGTCGATTTCGCCAACGTTCCATGCCGACACGATCAAGCGACGTGAATCAGGATTTTTTTTGATTTGGTCGAGCAGTTGTTGGATCTGGTCGATATGACGACCATCCGCTGCAGGCCACGAGCGCCACTGCGAGCCATACACCGGCCCCAGTTCGCCATTCTCATCGGCCCATTCGTCCCAGATGGTGACGCCGTTTTCTTTCAGATAACGCGTGTTGGTTTCGCCTTTCAGGAACCACAGCAATTCATGAATGATCGAGCGTAGATGCACTTTCTTCGTGGTCAGCGCAGGAAATCCCTGCTCAAGATCAAAACGCATCTGATGGCCGAACACCGAGATGGTGCCGGTGCCGGTGCGGTCAGACTTTGTCGTGCCGTTCTTCAGCACGTGATCCATCAGGTCTAGATATTGGCGCATGGAATCCGAAACTTGTTTTTAGGGGTAACCCGCTTGAGGCCTATCTTACCTGCGACGCGTATAAGCGAGCACTAAGAAGCACGTGCCCGCGACAAACATCGGCGCCGACAGCGTCATGC
>JAZKEM010000270.1:28132-30264 GCA_040387055.1 Pseudomonadota bacterium
GCGAGCACTAAGAAGCACGTGCCCGCGACAAACATCGGCGCCGACAGCGTCATGCCCATGGTGATCCAGTTCGTACCAAACAGATAACCCAGCTGCACGTCTGGCGTGCGCACCGTCTCTACCAGTACGCGGGAGCAGGAATACAGCACGAGGAACAGACCAGACACCGCCATGCGTGGCCGCGGCTTGCTGCCGAACCAGTACAGCACAGCAAACATCATCAGGCCTTCTAAAGCGGCTTCATAAAGCATGCTGGGATGGCGCGGCAAAGGGCCGCCGTGCTTGAACACCATGCCCCAAGGCAGGGTTGTTGTTGCGCCCCACAGTTCACCGTTGATGAAGTTGCCAATACGGCCGGTGAACAGGCCAATAGGAATGACCGGCGCGGCAAAATCGGCGATGTCGAAAACATTGATTTTGCGCTGCCAGGCAAAGATGAAGTACGCGACGATGACGCCAATCAAACCACCGTGGAAAGACATACCGCCTTCCCAGATGCGGAAGATGACCAACGGGTCATGCAGAAAAATCAGCTGACCTTGATCGTCAAAGTTATAGAACAGGGTGTAGCCGATACGGCCGCCGAGAATGACGCCCATGACGACATAAAACAGCAGGTCGCCAACGCGCTCCGCAGGCCAGTTGTTATGGGGCATCCGCGCACGGCGCAGAGCCAGCCACCAGGCGCCCCAAAATCCCAACAGATACATAAGCCCATACCAGCGCACGGCCAGCGGACCCAAGTGGATGGCAACGGGATCAATATCTGGATGTATCAACATAAATATTTTATCAATTCTTTATAAAATTCAAATGCCTAGGCGCGGATTCTCGACCGACTCATAATCTATCACCCGCGCATCGCGGGGATATTAAATCACCCTACACGGAGTAGAAAATGAAGCACACCGTTGCCACCCTGAGCGTACTCGTTGCAGCCCTGATTGGCGCCCCTGCAATGGCCGCCGACGCTGCACCCGCTGATGCACCTGCTGCCGCTACCGCTGCTCCAGCCAAATCCGCACACAAAGCCAAGCATCATCGTTCGCACAAAAAAGCTGCCGCACCTGCTACTGAAGCCGCGCCAGCCAACTAAGTTTCACACGACTTGTGGTGCTTACGGCGCTGATCGAGAGATCAGCGCCTCTTCTCTAAACAACGCGACAAATATATCCCTTGAGATAGCGCGTCTCAGGAATTGCAGGATGCACCGGATGATCCGGCCCCTGCCCGCCCTGTTCCAGAATCTGTAAACGGCGATTGGCCGTACGCGCCTCACGCAGCAGCACGCGCTGCAACTGCTCCAGCTCCAAGTGATGCGAGCAAGAGCAAGAAATCAAAATACCGCCCGGCACTAGCAACTGCATCGCCACGCGATTGAGACTGGCGTAATGTTCCAAGCCCGCTTCCGCATCTTTTTTGCGCTTAATCAGCGCAGGCGGATCCACGATGATCACATCGAACTGACGCGTCTGGTCGCGCAGCTGCTTGAGCATGTCCAGCGCTGAGCCCTTGATGGTTTCAAGCGTCGCGCCGTTGAGTTGTGCATTGCGCTGCGCAGCGTCGAGCGCTGGCGCTGAGCTATCAATGCAGCTAACAGTTTTGGCACCGAAGCCATGCGCGCGCATGGCCCAGCCGCCGATGTAGCTGAACACGTCGAGCACGCGTGCATCACGCACGTAACGAGAGAGACGATCGCGGTTATCGCGCTGGTCGTAGAACCAACCGGTCTTCTGGCCAGTCTTCAGCGGAATCTCAAAGCGCACACCGGCTTCATCGATCTCAACCGTATCAGGCACATCACCAATTTCTTCAACAACCAGCGGCAGACCTTCCGTCTCGCGCATCGCCACATCATTGCGAAGCAAGATGCCACGTGGCTTGAGTGCAGACTGCAATGCTTCGATGACAATTGATTTCAGCGCATCCATGCCCGCCGTACTCATCTGCACGACCAGCACATCGCCGTAACGATCGACGATCAACCCCGGCAAGCCGTCAGACTCGCCATAGATCAAGCGATAGTGCGGCGTTGGATACAGGCGCTCACGCAAAGCTAGTGCAGACTTGATGCGGCCAACAAACCATTCAACATTGATATCCGCATTGGCATTGCTGGAGAGCATGCGCAC
>JAZKEM010000271.1:0-13455 GCA_040387055.1 Pseudomonadota bacterium
ACAACGGCACCGGCAAGTTGGATCGCCCGGCTGCACTCGTGCCTTACGCATGGGCACCGGGTTGGAATTCGCCATCTGCTTGGAACAAATTCCAGACGGAAGTTGGCGGCCATATGCGCGGTGGTGATGCTGGCGTGCATGTGTTTGTTTCCGGCACCGGTCAGCCGTCCTACTTCAAGAATGTCCCTGCAGCGTTTGCGCCTTCGGCCAATGGCCTGCGCGCACTGGTTCTGCATCGCCACTTCGGCGCAGAAGAACTGTCTTCACGTGCGAAACCGATCCAAGATCGCGCTGAGCCTGCAACGGTTGTATTCAATGCGGCCGACGCACAGCGCCTCGGTATCAATGGTCAGGCAACAGTCACGATTGAAGGTGTGAGCGTCACGCTGCCAACGCAGATCAGCAAGACCTTGCCGCAAGGCGTTGTCGGTTTGCCTGCGGGTCTGGCTGAACTGCCGATGCTGAATTCGCAGTCCATCGCACAAGTGAGCGGAGGGCACTGATGTCTGGATTCACTGCCAAGCTGCAAGCGTGGTTCGCGCCGATTCTGGCGTGGTTGGAACCATGGCTGCCGTTTATCTTCACCGCTATCACCACGCTTGCGATCCTGTTGATCATGGTGATCGTTGCTGCATACATGATTTGGTTGGAGCGCCGTTTGCTCGGCCTCTGGCAGGATCGTTATGGTCCTAACCGCGTCGGTCCGTTTGGTCTTGGCCAAGTGGTTGCCGACATGCTGAAGATTTTCTTCAAAGAAGATTGGGTTCCTTCGTTCGTCGATAAACCTACCTTCATCATCGCGCCAGTTATCGCGATGAGCATGATGATGCTCGGCTTCGCGGTGATTCCGCTGTCTCCAACGCTTGGCGTTGCTGATCTCAATATCGGCGTGCTGTTTTTCCTCGCCATCGCTGGCTTGTCGGTTTACGCCGTCATGCTCGGTGGCTGGTCCAGCAACAGCAAGTACGCACTGCTCGGTGGTATTCGTTCAACCGCACAGACGATTAGTTACGAAGTATTCATGGGCCTCGCGCTGATGGGCGTAGTGATGCAGGCTGGTTCATTCAGCTTGCGTGACATCGTTAATGCGCAGGAAGGCGGTTTCCTGCATTGGAATGTCTTCTCACAGATTCTCGCTTTCCTTGCTTGGGTGCCTGCCGCGCTTGCCGTGACGCACCGTACGCCGTTCGATTTGCCAGAAGCTGAATCAGAACTGGTGCAGGGTTATCACACTGAATATTCCGGCATGAAGTTCGGCATGTTCATGGTGAGCGAATACGTTGGCATCGTGATGGTGTCCGCGCTGACAACAACAATGTTCTTCGGTGGCTGGCACGGTCCGTTTGCTGATCAGTTCCCGATCCTCGGATTATTCTGGTTCTGCTTCAAAACATTTTTGTTTATGTGCAGCTACATCCTGGTTCGCGCCGCGCTCCCGCGTCCGCGCTATGACCAGATCATGGCTGCAGGTTGGAAATTCATGTTGCCGCTAACACTCGTCAATCTGTTGTTGACGGCGGGTGTCGTGCTTTGGAAAGCAGGAGTTTGATCGTGGGCCTCTTACACGGCGTTTATACGCAGCTCAGAAGCATCGCGATGATCTTCAGCCACAGCTGGCGCAAGCGCGATGTTATTCCTTACCCAGAAGTTAAACCTTACATCCCGCCTCGTTATCGCGGCCGCATTGTGCTGACGCGTGATCCTGATGGTGAAGAGCGCTGCGTGGCCTGCAATCTTTGCGCGGTAGCTTGCCCGGTTGGTTGTATCTCTCTGCAAAAAGCAGAGAAGGATGACGGCCGTTGGTATCCGGAATTCTTCCGCATCAACTTCTCCCGCTGCATCTTCTGCGGTCTTTGCGAAGAAGCCTGCCCGACCACCGCGATTCAGCTGACGCCTGATTACGAAATCTGCGAGTACAACCGCCAGAATCTCGTTTATGAAAAGGAAGATCTCCTGATCAGCGGCCCTGGCAAGTATCACGACTACAACTTCTACCGCGTTTCCGGCATGGCCATTTCTGGCAAGGCCAAGGGCGCTGCGCAGAACGAATCCAAGCCGGTCGACGTCAAGTCGCTGCTGCCTTGATGCGGAGCGCAAGAACATGATGCCAACCATTATCGAAATCTGTTTCTACGTTGCCGCCGCAGTGGCTGTGCTGTCGACCTTCTTGGTCGTCACTGGAAAGAACCCCGTGCACGCGCTGTTGTATCTGGTGGTTTCGCTTTTTGCAGTCGCCATGATTTTCTTCACGCTCGGTGCGCCATTTGCTGGTGCGCTGGAAATTATCGTGTACGCCGGCGCCATCATGGTGTTGTTCGTATTCGTGGTGATGATGCTCAACCTCGGTGAAGCCGTGGTGCAGCAAGAAAAACTTTGGCTAACGCCACGCGCCTGGATTGGGCCTGCATTGTTGTCGTCTGTATTACTTGGCCTGCTGCTGTACGTGCTGCTGCCAAGTGATTTGCATATGGCCGGTGCGGCAACGATTAGCCCCAAGCAGGTTGGCATTGTGTTGTACGGGCCTTACCTGCTCGCAGTGGAATTAGCATCAATGCTGCTCTTGGGGGCGCTGGTTGCTGCCTACCATCTTGGCAAGCACGAATAACGGGAACCGGGAACGATGACGGAAGTGACCGCTATACCGATGGAGCATGGGCTGATACTGGCCTCGGTGCTTTTTGCACTGGGTTTCGCAGGCGTACTCGTGCGCCGCAATATCATTTTCATGCTGATGTCGATTGAAGTAATGATGAACAGCGCTGCACTGGCATTTGTTGTTGCTGGTAGCCGCTGGCAGCAGGCTGACGGGCAGATCATGTTCATTCTGATTTTGACGCTTGCCGCCGCTGAAGCTAGCGTTGGCTTGGCCTTGGTTCTGCAGCTTTATCGTCGATTCCAGACACTGGATGTGGATGCTGCTGGGGAGATGAAAGGATGAGTTTCAATCTCCTGTTCTTGGTTTTCCTATTCCCACTGCTCGGCTTTTTAACGCTGGCGTTTTCGCGTGGCCGTATTTCTGAAAATGCTGCAGCGGTGATTGGTGTTGGTTCCGTCGGCTTGTCGGCTTCGCTGACGGCGCTGCTCGGCTTCCAGTTTCTGACGCATCCGCCAGAAGGCGGCGCTTATACGCAGCTGTTGTGGACGTGGATGAACGTTGGTGGCTTTGCGCCGCAGTTCGCTTTGCGTCTCGATGGCCTGTCACTCGTGATGATGTCGGTGATCACGGGCGTCGGCTTCTTCATTCACCTGTTCGCATCTTGGTATATGCGCGGGGACGAAGGCTTCGCACGCTTCTTCTCCTACATGAACCTGTTTATCGCCAGCATGTTGTTCCTTGTGCTCGGCGACAACCTGCTGTTCCTCTACTTTGGTTGGGAAGGCGTCGGCGTTGCCAGCTATCTGTTGATCGGCTTCTGGTACAAAGATCCGGCCAACGGTTTGGCCGCACGCAAAGCGTTTGTCGTTACGCGCGTTGGCGATACCTTCATGGCCATTGGCCTGTTCATTCTGTTCCATGAACTCGGCACGCTAAACATTCAAGACGTTATGGCGCGTGCGGCAGTTGTTTGGCCACAGGGCTCGACGATTCTGACGATTGCTGCGCTATTGTTGCTCGGTGGCGCGGTGGGTAAATCCGCTCAGCTGCCACTGCAAACATGGTTACCGGATGCAATGGCTGGTCCTACGCCAGTCTCTGCGTTGATCCACGCGGCAACGATGGTGACTGCAGGCGTTTACCTGATCGCACGTACGCATGTGCTGTTTGAGTTGTCGCCGTTCGCGTTGCAGTGTGTTGGTGTTGTTGGCGCAATCACGCTGGTGATGGCGGGCTTTACGGCGCTGATGCAAACCGACATCAAGAAAATTCTCGCCTACTCGACGATGAGCCAGATCGGCTACATGTTCTTGGCGCTCGGCGTTGGTGCTTACCAGCCCGCCATCTTCCATCTGATGACACACGCTTTCTTTAAGGCGTTGTTGTTCTTGTCATCGGGCTCGGTGATTCTGGCGATGCATCATGAGCAGGACATCTTCAAGATGGGCAACCTGCGCAAACATATTCCGCTGGTGTTCTGGTGCATGTTGATCGGCACCATGGCGCTGACGGCGTTGCCGTTTACCTCAGGCTTCTTCTCGAAAGACGAAATCTTGCACGAGGCTTATCTCACGGGTCACACGGATTTGTGGCTGGCCGGTTTGTTCGGCGCGTTCCTCACCGCCGTGTACAGCTTCCGCCTGATCTTCATTACCTTCTTTGGTCCTGAGCGTTGGCGCAAAGAGTCGCACGCGCATGACGATGCCCATGATGCACATGCTGATGAAGCGCATCACGGTTTGGCTGCGAATGAAAATCCGCACGGCGCCAAAACGTTGGATCACCACATCCCGTTGTTGGTGCTGTTGGCGCTCGCAATCTTCGGCGGCTTTATCCATCTGCCGCTGGATGGCGTTCTGCCGCATGCAGTGATTGCTGACCATCACAAGGGCGGTGCATTCATTGAGTATCTGCCGCTGATCGTGACGCTGCTGGGTATTGCATTGAGCTGGTACCTGTTCCTGAAGAACCCGGCACTGCCTGAGCGTTTGAAGAACGGCGCGGTGACGAAGTACATCGGCAAGTTCTGGCAGAGCGCATTCGGATTCGACTGGCTCTATGACAAGTTGTTTGTGCGTCCTTTCCTCTGGCTGGTGCACATCAACCGTAACGACATCGTGGATGTCGTCATCACCAAAATTCCTAATGCCTTCCATTCTGCGCATGGCTTCTTTGCCGCGACGCAGAACGGACGCATGCGTAATTACGCGTTTGCGATGGGCGTCGGCGCCTGTCTTGTGATTGTTGTGGTGCTCCTATGATTCTGGTCTGGCTGATTCTTCTGCCGTTCATTGGCGGCCTGTTGTGCTGGATAAGCGAGCGCGTGCTCGGCGTGGCCGTGCCGCGTTGGATTGCGTTGTTCACAATGCTGACGGCGCTGGGCATATCGATCTGGTTGTGGTTTACCGGCGATTACTCGCTGGCGCAGGTTGGTACGGGGCATCCGAACTGGACGATTGAATTCCAAGCACCTTGGATTCCAAGCCTCGGCATTTCTTTCCACTTGGGCATGGATGGTCTGTCGCTGATTCTGGTGATTCTGACCAACATCCTCGGCGTCATGGCCGTGGGTTGCTCATGGAAAGAAATTCAGCAGAACGTTGGCTTCTTCCATCTCAATCTGTTGTGGAATTTGGGCGGCGTCGTTGGCGTGTTCCTCACGCTCGACATGTTCCTGTTCTTCTTCCTGTGGGAAATGATGCTGGTGCCGATGTACTTCCTGATTGCACTCTGGGGCCATAACGCACCAGGCGGAAAAGGACGCATCTACGCGGCAAACAAGTTCTTCATCTTCACACAGGCTTCTGGCCTGATCATGCTGGTCGCGATTCTCGGCCTGGTATTCGTCAACTATCAGGGCACTGGTGTTCTGAGCTTTGATTACGAAGTGCTGCTGAAGACGCAGATGACACCGGTTGTTGAATACATGTTGATGCTCGGATTCTTCATCGCCTTCTCGGTGAAGATGCCCCTGATCCCCGTGCATAGCTGGTTGCCTGATGCACATTCGCAGGCGCCAACGGCTGGTTCGGTTGATCTCGCCGGTATTCTTTTGAAGACTGCGGCTTATGGCCTGCTGCGTTTCGCACTACCTTTCTTCCCCAATGCGTCGGCCAGCTTCGCACCTATCGCCATGTGGTTGGGCGTGATCGGCATCATCTACGCCGCGTTCATGGCGTTTGCACAAACCGACATCAAGCGTTTGATTGCTTACACCTCGATCTCGCATATGGGTTTTGTGATGATCGGCATTTACGCTGGCACCACGCAGGCGCTGCAAGGCGTAGTGGTGCAGATGGTGGCGCACGGTATTTCTGCTGGCGCGCTGTTCATGCTCTGCGGTGAAATCTACGAACGTTTGCATACGCGCGATCTGCGCAAGATGGGCGGCCTGTGGTCGCGACTACCTTATCTGCCGCCGATTGCATTGTTCTTCAGCTTCGCATCGTTGGGCATGCCAGGTCTTGGCAACTTCGTTGGCGAATTCCTGATTCTGCTCGGCACCTGGAAGATTGATATGTGGGTGACGATCTTCGCTTCGACAGGTCTCGTACTGGCAGCGGTTTACTCGCTGATCATGGTGCAGCGCGCATTCCATGGTGCGCCGAAAGAAGAGCATCACGCTTTGGCAGATCTCTCCAAACGTGAACTCGCCTTGATGATGTCGTTGATGTTGATTCTGCTGGGTCTGGGTTTGTATCCGCAGATCGTGCTGGATACTTCAGCGGCTTCGATGGCTTCTGTGCAGGCGATTTATCTGCCCGCGCAGCAAGCACTGGGAGTCGCGCCATGAACTTTACTCAAGCTCAATGGCTCGCCCTGCTGCCACTACTGATTACTGGCGCGTCACCGATTGTGGTGATGGCGGCAATCTCGGTTAAGCGTCATCACTGGTGGAACGCCACGCTCGGCGTTTCCGTACTTAACATTGCCTTGTTGGTTTGCGCCGCGTTCTTGCTGGGCCCGTTTTTTGGATTGCTGCCGCCGTTTGTGCCGCAGCAGATCACGCCGCTGCTGCTCGTTGACGGTTACGCGCTGTTCTATATGTCGCTGATTCTTGCGACGACGTTGGCGACCGGCACCCTGCTGCACGCTTACATGGAAGGCTACCAAGGCAATAAGGAAGAGATTTATCTCTTGCTGACGATTGCCGCTCTAGGCGGCGTGGTGATGGCCTGCGCCAGCCACATGGCTTCGTTCTTCATTGGCCTTGAGCTGATGTCGGTTCCGCTCTACGCGATGGTGGCTTATCCGCACAAATCGCGAATCTCGCTGGAAGGCGGCATCAAGTATCTGGTGTTGTCGGCAGTGGCCTCCGCCTTCTTACTGTTTGGCATGGCGCTGATCTATTCGCAGTCGGGCGTTCTGTCTTTTGCTGAGCTTGCAGCTTGGGCGACAGCAACCGGCGGCGGCACACTGATTGCGCTCACTGGCGTCGCAATGATTTTTGCAGGCGTTGGCTTCAAGTTGTCAGTGGTGCCGTTCCATCTGTGGACGCCAGACGTTTACGAAGGTGCACCAGCTCCGGTTACTGGCTTCCTCGCCACCGCATCCAAGACCGCTGTATTCGCAGTGCTCTTGCGCTTCTTTGTTGATGGTGGCCTCTACCGCTACGTTGGCCTCAACGATGTGCTGACGATCATTGCGATCGCCTCGATCTTGGTTGGCAACGTGCTGGCGCTGTTCCAGAACAACATCAAGCGCATGTTGGCTTACTCGTCGATTGCGCACTTTGGTTATCTGTTGGTTGCACTGATTGCTGGTGGCCCGCTGGCGATTGAAGCGGTGGGTGTTTACCTGCTGACTTATGTCGTCACCACGCTCAGCGCATTTGGTGTGGTCACATTAATGTCGAGCCCGTTCGGCGAGCGCGATGCTGCTCAGATCTACGATTATCGTGGTCTGTTCTGGCGCCGCCCTTTCCTGACCTCAATCTTGACCGTGGCGATGTTGTCGCTGGCCGGCATTCCGCTTACCGCAGGCTTCATCGGCAAGTTCTACATCATCGCGACCGGCGTTAATCAGCATCAGTGGCTGCTGCTGGCTGCGGTTGTTGCGGGCAGTGCGATTGGTCTCTATTACTACCTGCGCGTCATGATCACGCTCTATCTGCTTGATCCTCAGCGTCGCCGCTTCTCTGCGCCGCTGCATTGGGCACAGCAGGCCGGTGGTGTGATGGTGTTGGGCTTGATGCTGCTGATGTTGTTGCTCGGCATCTATCCAGAGCCTTTCATCCAGGTGATCAAGGCAGGGGCCTTGAGCATCCACTAACACTAAAGATTTGAGTGCGAGGCTGGGGAAACCTGCTCTTGCAAGGCATAAGGAAAGGCCACGCAATGTTAAGTTGCGTGGCCTTTCTGTTTATGGAGTTATGATCAAGTCATGCGTTTTTTGGAGTTGAACGTGCGCTATCAGAAACTGGCCTTAACCCTCGTATTGGCGACACTCGCCGCCTGCGGTGAACACGAACCGCCTCCGGCGCCTGTAGTTAAAAACACAGGGCCAACGGCAATTGATGCCGACAAGTTTATTGCCGATGTAAACGCTGATCTTCGCAAAAAGATGCCGTTTCTGAATTCGGCGCAGTGGGTGCAATCCACTTACATCACTGACGACACAGAGCTGTTGTCTTCCACAGCGAATGAGCAGTGGATGGAATATCTCGGCAAGACCATTGAAGACGCCAAGCGCTTTAATAGCGTTGAGATGTCGCGGGATACCGAGCGCAGCATGCGCTTGCTCAAACTCAGCACCGCGATGCCGCCGCCGAGTGATGCTGCCAAACGTGAAGAGCTCGCCAAGCTGGCTTCGAGCATGGAAGCTAACTATGGTTCTGGAAAGTGGTGCCGGCCTGTAAGCGGCAAAGAAGAATGCCTCAACCTCAATCAGATTGAAAAAATTCTCAATGATCCCAAGCAGACACCACAAGCGCGTGCAGAAGCTTGGGCAGGTTGGCACGCAACCTCCAAATCCATCCGCAAGGATTATCAGCGTTTTGTGGAGCTGACTAACCAAGGCGCCAAGGAAATGGGCTTCGCCAATACCGGCGAAATGTGGCGCTCTGGTTATGACATGAGTCCAGCCGATTTCGAGAAGGAAACGGATCGGCTATGGGCGCAGGTAAAGCCGCTCTATGAAGAACTGCACTGCTATGTGCGCGGCAAGCTGAATGCTAAGTATGGCGATGCTGTGGTGCCAAAGAACGGCACCATCCCCGCGCAGCTACTCGGCAATATGTGGGCGCAGCAGTGGAGCAATATCTATGATCAAGTCGAACCCTATAAAGGCGTGCGCAGCGTAGATGTAACGCCAGCGTTGAAGAAACAGCGCGACGAAGAACTGCGCAAACTGTTGAAGGCATTCAAAGGCACGCCAACGCCGATGCAGCGTTCAGATCTTGAGCATCAAGCTGACGCGGCTCAAGCCGTGCGCATGACCAAGATAGCAGAAGATTTTTACACCTCGGTTGGGTTCCCCCCGTTGCCAAAATCCTTTTACGAAAAATCCATGCTGCTGCGCCCGCGTGACCGCGAAGTGGTCTGTCATGCCAGCGCATGGGATATGGACATGAAAGGCGATGTGCGTATCAAGATGTGTATTGATCCGGACGCTGAAAGTTTGGAGACGATCCATCATGAGTTGGGACACATCTATTACGACCTGATGTACAACCCGCTGACGCCGCTGTTCCAAGGCGCAGCGCATGATGGTTTCCACGAAGCCATCGGCGACACCATCACCCTGTCACTAACGCCTGCGCATTTGGCCAAGCTGGGCTTGGCGACTTCACAGAAGGAAGATCCTAAAGCGACGATCAATACGCAGATGCGACTGGCGCTCGACAAGATCGCGTTCCTGCCTTTCGGTAAATTGATTGATCAATGGCGCTGGAAAGTTTTCTCCGGCGAGATTACCCCTGCGCAATACAACGAAGGCTGGTGGAAGCTGCGTGAGCAGTACCAAGGCATTTCCCCGCCATTGCCACGCAGCGAAGAAGACTTTGATCCGGGCGCCAAATATCACGTGCCCGGTAACACGCCGTACACGCGCTACTTCCTGAGCTTCATCATTCAGTTCCAGTTCCAGAAAGCGCTGTGCGATGCAGCGGGCTTCAAAGGCCCGCTGTATGAGTGCGATATCTACGGCAACAAAGATGCGGGCAAGAAGTTCATGGACATGCTCAGCACCGGCGCGTCCAAGCCTTGGCAGGAGACGCTTGAGAAACTGACCGGCACGCGACAGATGGATGCATCCGCCATCATCGAATACTTCACGCCGCTGATGGCCTATCTCAAGCAGCAGAATCAAAACCAAAGCTGTGGCTGGGAGCCTGCTGCGGCTAAGGCGCCAGAGGCGCCAGTAGTGACCGAATAATTGGGGGAAGGGAGCTGTATCAGGGGACTTGGCGGCGCAAGAGATTGCGCCGCTTTTTCTTTGGGCGGGGACTTAGTCCCGTCTGACGGGTCAATGCCTTACGCGACCCGCAGTGCATCCGTTAGACTCAAACAAAGAACAGAATCGCCAAAATGGACTTACAGCCGATCCTCTATCAGTGCAGCTTGTTCGCGCGGCTTTCGCCGACCGCGATGGATGCATTGATCAAGCACATCACCGTGCGAGAAATCAAAAGCGGTGGCGTACTTTTCAATGAGGGCGATATCTCAGATTCCATGTATATCGTTGCGACCGGCCGCCTGCGCGCAATTTTGGACAATGGCGAAGTGATTGGCGATATCGGTCGTTATGAACCGGTAGGCGAGATTGGAATCATCGCTGACGAAAGCCGAAGCGCAACAGTGCATGCCGTACGCGATTCCATCCTGTTGAAACTGGCGCGCGCTGATTTAATCCGCTTTATTTCGACTCACCCCAAAGCATTGATCGAAATGTCGCGCGTGATGATTTCGCGCATGCGACAAGCCAGTCGCGATAAGGCATTGGAAAGTGCGCGTAGTGTTCACACCTTCGCAGTGATTCCTGCTTGCGGTGACGTTGATGCGCACGACTTTGCAGAACGCTTTAGTCAGGTTTTGGCTCAGCATGACACCGTCAAACTGATTGATGACGTGTTGATTGATGCAGAGCTCGGGTACGGTTCATCGCGAAAGCCCTTTCAGGAAGACGACGCTAACGCCCGTATGATGACCATGCTCGGCGACATCGAGAGCAAGCATCGTTATTTGGTTTATGCCGCTGGTAGCGAGACAGACTCTTGGGCGCGGCGCTGCATGCGCCAGGCGGATCGCATCATCGTCGTTGCGCCTGCCTCAAAGGCGCCAGAGATGACGCCGATGCTGGAGCGTTTGCGTAGCGGAGGCAGTGCGCGTGTTCCGGTTGATCTCGTATTGCTGCGCCCAGAAGGTGAAGACGCCGGCAACGTGCTGACATGGCGTGAATGCACGCACGCCAGCGCACATTACTTTTTGCGCCCCGGCAATGCTGATGACCTACACAAGATGGTGCGTCAGCTCACTGGTCGTGGCATAGGCTTGGTGCTCGGTGGTGGTGGTGCGCGCGGCTTTGCGCATATCGGGCTGCTACGCGCGTTGCACGAATTAAAAATCCCGGTGGACCTGGCTGGCGGCTCAAGCATGGGCGGCTTCTTCGCAGCGTTAGTCGCTTGTGGCTACGACCACAACGAAATCGCCGAGATCGCGAGAGAGACGTTTGTCGCGCACAACTACCTCAACGATTACATGCTGCCGATGGTGGCACTCATTCGCGGCCGTAAATTCGTGAATCGCTTGCATGACGTTTTTGGTGAGCGTCAGATCGAACACCTGCGCATGCCGTTCTTCTGTGTCTCAACCAATCTCACTCGCGGCACGCCGATGGTGCACGATCGCGGCCCGCTCTATATGTGGCTGGCCTGCAGCATGTGCGTGCCTGGCGTTGCGCCACCCATCGCGTATCGCAACGAATTGTTTGTCGATGGCGCCGTCATCAACAGCCTGCCAACTGATGTGATGCAAGCTATGCGTCGCGGCCCCATCGTCGCATCAGATGTCAGCACCGCAGGCGGCGATCTGAGCGCACCTGGCATCGAAGGCCCAGACCCAGAAGGCCTGCTGCGCTGGAACGCGCCAGCGAAGCGCCCAGGCCTGTTCAGCATCATCTTCCGCACCGCGACACTCACCAGCGAAAGCGGCACCGCAGCGCGCGCCGCGCGTGCAGATGCCTACGTGCGCATGCCTGTAACAGGCATCGCACTATTTGATTGGAAGAAGATGGATGAAGTGGTTGAGCGTGGGTATCGTCATGCGATGGAACAGCTCACACCGTTGCGGGATTCGTTGCTGAAATAGAAATTGAATTTGCGGTGGTCGCCATGATCTTTGTTGTTGAAACAGAAGAAAGAGCGCTCACTGTCTTTCGCACTGAAGGCGAGGCTATTGCACGCTGCGAGGGAGTTGATGTCGAAGCGGACGTCTGGTTATTTTGGGCGCGAGATGGGTCGCCTCTCGAGGCAGAATTCACAACGCCGAATAAGCGAGGCTGGTTTTCAGTCCGGAGTGGAAGTTATCGCTTGGTTCCGGCGTCGCCTGATCATCACACAGTGCTTAGTGAAGCACTCGATGAAATTTTGTTGCTGGAAGCAAATCCATTTTTCAGTTCACTTTCGGCCGTGCGGGAATACCTTGCGCATCCCAACAGCTAGTTCGCAGGCTGGGTTGATTAAGCCAACCCAGCCTACAAGTTCAGTCGGGCTGTGGCCCGCGCAGGCTAATAACTGGCCAACCACGCTTAGTCGCTTCAGCCAACAACACTTCATCCGCATCTACCGCCACTGCCGTATCTGCTTTGAGCAGCAGCGGAATATCGTTGCGTGAATCGCTGTAAAAATAGGTGTGAGCAAACTTCTCAGTTTGTTCTGCGCGCCAGAGTTCCAGGCGCTGCACTTTGCCATCCTGAAAATTAGGAATGCCTGCAACGCGGCCGGTGTAGCGGCCGTCTTTCATTTCGGGATCGGTGGCGATCAGGTTTCCGATGTTGAGTAGCGTTGCAATCGGTTCGGTGATGAAGCGATTGGTGGCGGTCATGATCAACAGGCAATCGCCTTGTGCGCGATGACGTTCGAGTAGAGCAGGGGTGCCTGCTGCAATGATCGGCTCAATTTTTTCGCGCACGAATTGTTCGCGCCATGCGTAGAGTTGCGCGGGCTCGTATTGGGTCAGCGGCGCCATGCTGAATGCGCAGAATTCGTAGATATCGAGCGTGCCGGCTTTGTATTGATCGTAAAAGCGACGATTTGCTTCCTCGTAGCTGCTGCCATCCACGAGGCCTTGTTCGACCAGAAACTGGCCCCAAAGGTAGTCACTGTCGCCTGCAAGCAGGGTGTTATCGAGGTCGAAGATCGCGAGGTTCATGCGGCTATTTTATTGGAGAGCGGAGCTTTACGCGCCAATTTCTGAAAATCCGCATTGTTGAGTCGCGCTGCATGTGGAAGAATCGGGACAAATCTTCTTACTTCACCCTGACGTGATAGACCGGGATGGTTACCGCCCCAATGTGGGCATCATCCTCATCAGTGGTACCGGACAGGTCTTGTGGGCTAAACGTATCGGCCAGCAAGCTTGGCAATTTCCGCAAGGCGGCATCAAACATGGCGAGACGCCTGAAGATGCGCTGTTCCGCGAGCTGCATGAGGAGCTGGGCTTGGTGCGCGAGCACGTTGAAGTGCTGGGCGTGACCAAGGACTGGCTGCGCTACAAACTTCCGAGCCGCTACATTCGCCGCCGCCGCGGACGTGTGTGTATTGGCCAAAAACAAAAATGGTTTGCACTACGTTTGATTGCTGAAGAATCCAAAGTGCACTTTGCTGCCAGCGAGACGCCGGAGTTTGATGGTTGGCGTTGGGT
>JAZKEM010000272.1:0-2116 GCA_040387055.1 Pseudomonadota bacterium
GGCATCACGCACTCATCGCACCCGTGAGCACGCGACTGCCGACGGCACACTGGCGTTCAGAATTTATTTTCCGCGCCGCTCGTGGCATCCGACTGATCAGGCCAGATCTCTCAGAGCATCAGGTCGTCTTTCTCGTGACGCAAGCGATTCACTTCTACGCCCAGCAAAGCGCAGAAAATCAGGCTGCGGGAAATTGGTACAAGGTGTCGCACCATCAAGCACGCGAACAAGCCGCGTAGCGAATAATCCACACCTTAGCGGCAGCGCAACCCAATCGCCGTCATTAGTTTGACGAAGGGAATCAGGTGGGAGCCAAGCACCGCCTTGCCAGTCACCAGCAAACCCACGGAAATATCACGCGTGGGATCAGCCCAGCCCAAGATATTCATAAAGCCAAGATGCCCATACGCGCCAGCCGTCATCGGGCCATAAATACCTACGGGCGTCGCGCCTAGCATCATGCCTTCGCTGTAGATCATCGGAATGTTCAGCGTACGATCAAACGAAAGTCCGCTAGCAGGACGCACCGCGCGTTGCACCGTCTCTGGCTTCATCACCTGCTGTCCATTCCAAGTGCCGCCATCCAACAGCATTTGATAGAAGCGTGAGAGCTCTTCCGCCGTTGCATAGATATTGCCGGCGGGAATCACTGCATCCATGAACACATCAGAGTTTGAAACTTCGATCACCTTGTCGATTGGCGCCATCAGCGCACGCTCAAGAATTTTTGAGATCGGATAACGCACCGGCGTTCCCGCCGCATAGTTCAGCGCTGCCAGCTCGCGATACTGCGGTTCAAGGCCATATTGGAAATACTTCATGCCCAAAGGCTTGCGCAAACGCTCATCGAGAAATTTCTTAACCGACTGACCCGTTACGCGCTGAATGATCTCCGCGAGAATGAAGCCGCCGGTGATCGCGTGATACGACATGCGATTTGCGCGACCAGGCGTAGCCGGCGCATCACAAATCATCTTGATCACGCGTTCCCAGTCGAGCAGCAGCGCGGGATCAAGATCACCAACAGGCAGATCAAGCGTGGGAAATCCGCCGCGATGTGACAGCACTTGCGCGACCGTCGTACTGCCTTTGCCCGCAGCGCCAAATTCTGGGATATAGCGCGCCACCGGCGCATCCAAATCAATCGCGCCATCTTCAGCCAGCATGTGCGTGAGAATGGCAGTGACCGCTTTTGATGCGGAGAACAAACAAATCGGCGTGTCTGTTTTCAGCAGATTCTTTTCAGCGCGCACCGATTCGAGCGGGCCGTTGCCGCTGGCATGTCCAAGTGAACGATCCAGCAACACAACGCCACGGCGGCGCAGACAGAAACTCACACCGGGATAAGCGCCACTACGATAAAGATCTTCAACGGCTTTCCAAATCTCATTGACGTCTTTCTGCGAAAGATCGCCATCTTCGGCAGGCTGCTCCGTGGTTTCGTTTACGTCAGTCACACTGCCGAGACGAGCAGGAACTTTAACCTTCAGAAACTGGAACCACTTGAGATTGATCATGGGATCGCTGCGCTAAATTTAGTACACGCAGTCTGTGCGGCAGCACTACACAGGTCAACCCAAACATTTGTTTGGGTTACAGACTTAGGCAGGCAATACGATCTGTGAAAAATCACTGGCCTGCGCGTGCGCCGGAAACGGCACCGCCTTGGCATCGCGAATCAACTGCGCAGTCGCCATGCCCGCCGCTCGCGCGGCGTCTAACTCTTCGCCAACATCGGACAAAAACAGAATCTCTGATGCCGGAATACCAATCTGTTTCACGATTGCCTGATACGAAGCCGCCTCGCGCTTGCCGCCAACGCGCGTATCAAAATATCCGGAGAACAATTTCGTCAGATCGCCGTACGCGGTGTAGCCAAAAATCAGCTTCTGCGCTTCAACCGAGCCAGATGAATAGACATAGAGCTTCAAGCCCTGCGCATGCCACTGGCGCAGATATTCTGGCGTATCAGCATAGACATGGCCTTTAAGCTCGCCTGCTTCGTAACCTTGGCGCCAAATCATGCCCTGCAAAGCTTTCAGCGGCGTGACCTTGCGGTCTTCTGCAATCCATTTTTCAAGCACATCGGCCGCCGCATCCAATGACAATGCATCCT
>JAZKEM010000273.1:0-6640 GCA_040387055.1 Pseudomonadota bacterium
GGGTGTGTTTTCTTTGGTTACTTTCTTTGCACAAGCAAAGAAAGTAACTCGCGCCGCAGCGCGAAATACGTCACCTCAATTAGAACAGGCCTTGGCCGCGAAGCGCGGATTACGCTTTGTGGTCTATAGCTTGTAAGTAACGCTAGTGCCTTCGACGGCAACTACTTTTCGCGACTGAAGAAGTTGAATTATTTCTTCAACCTCTTTGTCGCTTAACTTGAGATTTGCTAAAGATTTAATAGCGGAAGTAAGTGTTTTGAGCTTACGCGGCCTAGATTTTTCTTGGCCTTTTAAAATCGCAATCACCTCATTGAGGCCGCGATGCGTAGGCGGAGGTTTAACTTGTGCGGCTTGGGTAGCGATTGTCTTCACAGGTGCTGCTACCGTGCCTGCTCCATTGGGGCATTTGAACTGCCCTTTTTGATTCAGAACAACTTTAATTTTCTCTTTGAGCGACATGCTGCCGAGCAGGGTATTTATCGATTTACAGCAGACGACGCAGTTGTCGTCACTGTTGCTTCCGTCCTTGGCTTTAGCAACCAAATGTTCAACGCTGGCTTCTGCTTTAGGGAGATCGGCATCGCAAAAGAAGCAGCGCCCTCCTTGGGCAAACATGAGTCGTTCTAATGGCTTTGTTGGCATCGTCCTTGATCTGATCTTTGTGTGGCTCAATCCGCCAAATAATACTCAACCGTTGGCACGGCCCGAATACGGTTGATATGCGGCGTAGTCTTATCGCTCATCGTAAGTCTCTCGGGATGCGTGATGACTGCATCCTACATCGCATTCATGACTAAACGAACGGTGGGTTGCGCTTCGCTTCACCCACCCTACGAAAGCCAGCCACCGGCGCGTGCAATGCCGACGATGCCGACCAGAATCCAAAAGGTGTTGAGCGTGATGTAGGCGCGGTCGCGACGGAGTGCGGCACACCACGACAGCAGCATGGCGTCGATCGTGTTGAACACCCACACGAACATGAAGGGGCTTTGCGGGCCCATCCAGCTGACGAGGGAGAAGCTGAAGATGCGCATGAGCACGCCGATCATTTCTAGCGTTTGCATGTTGGTGAGTACAAAACCGTTGAGCTTCTTGATGGTCATTTTTGATCTGAGTGCGCGTTCGGCGCGATTAAATAGACGTGTGACAAAGTAGTTTAACTATTCAAATAATACACTAATATAAAACAAATTCTCTAGGGGAAATCGCATCGCAACGCTTGTCCGGATAGCGAGTGCTTGCCATCTATGGTGGGATTTCAGTTCTTGTTTAGAAGGTCCCGCCCGGGCGTTCGGGACCGCAGATGACGTGGTTTATGTATCGTCTTAACGCTCCCCTCACCCAAATGCAGCAGGCGGCGTGAGTCTGCCTCACGATAAGGTCAAAACATGATGCCGAGATGCCGTTTGCGCTCGGCTAGTGATCCGTTAGAGATCGCGATAGGCCTCTGCAGCCGTGTCACTACCCATGGAGAAATTCGAGATGAGCGAAACGCTTGCGACTGAACGACTGGTGTCGGTGGACTCGCACGTTCATTTCTCCGATGAGTGGGTGAAAGAGCGGCTGCGTAAGGAGCTGCACCAGATTTGGGACGCGGCGAATGCCAAGGCTGAAAAGTACGGTGCTGAAGTTTTGCGTGGCGGTCAGCCGCAGCTGCACCTCGAAGATTTCGTCGACCCGGAAGCCGCGAAAGATCCTGGCCATTTCAATCCAGAAGGCAAGATCAAAGCGATGGATCGCGACGGCGTTTATGCCGAAGTGATTTTCCCTGAACTCGCGGGTGCAAAAATCGTTAGCCCCGACATGATGGGTAGCGATTGGAAAGAAGTGTTCATGGGCTACAACAACGCCATGGGCGATTTCGCTGCGCATGATCCGGTGCGTTTGATGACGGCGTATCAGTTGCCGCTTTATGACATCGACTTTGCAGTGAAAGAAGTTGAGCGTTTGGCGCGTGACAAGAAAGCACGTTGCGTACAGCTCACGCCGTTTCCATCAGACATGGGCTTGCCGGATTTTTACGACAAGCGTTACGAGCGTCTGTGGCACACGATTGAAGATGCGAATCTGACGATTCTCAATCATCTCGATCTGCGCGCTTCGCTGTGGGATGTGTTCCGTCGTGACCCGACGCCGCAGAAAGGCATTTTCACCGCGCTGCCTTGGGCGCCGCTGGCAGAAACGATCTGCATGTGGATTCTCACCGGCACGCTGGAAAAATATCCGAAGATGAAAGTGCTGTTTGTTGAGCCGGGCTTGGGTTGGTTGCCTTGGTTCTTCCAGGCGCTGCTCGATCCGCGCATGCACGCGCATTACGAATTCCCCGGCGTTAAGCGTCCGCCGAGTGAAACGTTCCGCCAGCAGTGTGGCGCAACGTTCATGTATGAACCGCAGGGTCTTGAGCAGTGCTACAAGTATTTCGGCCCTGATTGCTTGTACTGGTCAACCGACTTCCCGCATCCCGCAACCTGCTGGCCGAACTCGCGCAAGCAAGTGGTGAGTCAGTTTGCCGAGGCGAATATCCCGGAAGCGGACCGCAAGAAGATTACGTCGCTGAATGCTTTGAAGACGTTTGGTTTGGGTTAAGAATTTTAATTTGTCATTTCCGCTTTCGCGGGAATGACGGCAACAACAAAGGTGAAATGATGGCTGGTGTACTTAGCGGTCTTAAAGTTCTCGATCTCACGTGGGGCATTGCTGGCCCGATGACGACGATGGTGCTCGCTGATAGCGGCGCTGAAGTCACCAAGATTGAGCCCCCCGGCGGCGACCCGTTCCGCAATCAGCTCGGCTACAAGGTTTGGCAGCGCGGCAAGAAGAGCGCGATTCTTGATCTGAAGAATGCCGCGGACAAGGAAGTGTTCCTCGCTCTCGCAAGCAAGGCTGACATTCTGGTTGAATCGTTTACGCCAGGCACCACCGCAAAACTTGGCATTGATCAGGCGACACTCGCCAAGCTCAATCCGCGTTTGATCTATTGCTCCATCACCGGCTACGGCCGTGATAACGCACTGAGCAATCGTCCTGCGTACGACGCACTCGTGCAGGCGCGCACCGGCTTGATGTTTGAACAGCGCGGTTGGGCCGAAGGCGCGCTCAATCACATGAATGGTCAGCCTGATCCATTCCCAGATCTCGAAATTCCACAGGACTGGGTGCAAGGCGCTCCACGTCCGGGCCCATTGTTTGTCGCATCGCATTGGCCAAGCCTCGGCGCGTTCTTCACTGCATCGCTCGGTATCTCCGCTGCGCTGCGTGCGCGCGAACTCACTGGCAAGGGCCAGTGGGTTGAGACTTCATTGCTGCAAGGTTCGATGGCTGGCGCTGCGGGTGTTTGGCAGCGCGCAGAGAAAATCGATGCCGATGGTTTCGACACTTGGATTCTCGGCAACCGTTCGCCGAAGGGTCACTTCCAGTGCAAAGACGGCAACTGGATTCACAACTGGGTGCCGAACCCACGCTTCATTCTGCAGGCTTCAGAAGGCGACACGCTCAACGCGACGCCGAACCTCACAGTACAAAACGATCCAGATCGTTTCGGCACCGGCCCAGAAGAAATTCTGGTGATGTCGCACTACCAGCCCATCCTTGCTGAAGCGATTGCCAAGTTCACTTCGAAAGAATGGACTGAAGCTGCCGCCGTTGCTGAAATGACGATGCAGCCGATCCGCTCGATTGAAGAATCGCTGGCCGACAACGCATTCATCGAAGACGGCTGCGTCACCGAAACCAAGGATGCCGAACTCGGCACCATCCGCACCGTCGGCAACGCTTACAACATGAGCCTGACGCAGGGTAAGCCTGGCGCTCCTCCTGTGAAGGCTGGCGCCAACACCGATGAAGTGAAGGCTGAAGCCGCGAAGATCATTGCTGAAGCCAAAGCTGGCACCGCCGCGCAGAATGCGAAAGCAGGCAAGAGCATTAAAGCTCCGCTCGAAGGCATCACTGTTCTCGATCTGGGTCTCGCCATTGCTGGCCCTTTCGGAACGCAGCTGCTCTCCGACATGGGCGCAACGGTGATCAAGGTCAACGGCCTGTTCGATATGTTCTGGCACCGCGTGCACATCGCTTACATGGCGAACCGCGGCAAGAAGAGCATCACGCTGAACCTGAAAGATCCGCGCGCAATGAAGATCCTGTTGGATCTCGTCGCCAAGGCCGACATTGTTCAGCACAACATGCGTTACGACGCGGCTGAGCGTTTGAAGATCGACTACGAATCACTGAAAGCTTTGAATCCGAAACTGATCTACTGCCACACCCGCGGCTTCGAGCGCGGCGTACGTCAGGGTCTGCCGGGCAACGACCAGACCGGCGCATGCCTCTCCGGTATTCAGTATGAAGATGGCGGCATGGGTCGCGCTGGCGAGCATGGCGAAGTCGGCCGTCCGCTGTGGAGCTTCACCAGCTTCGGCGATACGGGCAATGGTTTCCTCTCCGCTGTGGCGATGATCAACGCGATCTATCACCGCGACAAGACCGGCGAAGGCCAGTTCGTCGATACGTCAATCATCAACGCTGCGCTGCTCAACACCAGCTACGCGATTGCAACGCCGGAAGGCAAAGGCTTTGACCGTCCGCGCATCGCTGGCGATCAGGTCGGTTACTCGGCTGGTCATCGCATTTACGAAACCAAAGAAGGCTGGATGTGCTTCGTGCTGGTTGAGCAGTCGCATTGGGATGAGCTGTTCACCGTGCTGCGCGCCCCCGGCCTCACGATTGATGCGCACTTCTCCACCTTTGAAGGACGCCAGAAGCACGATGCCGAACTGGCCAAGTTCATCGGCACGCGCCTCAAGACCAAAACCGCGAAGGAATGGTTTGCCGAGTTCGACGCCGCAGGCGTGCCGATGGAAATCGTCGACGAAGAATTCTCACGCAAGCTGCACGACAACAAAGAGTTCCAGAAGAACAACTGGGTAACGTCGTATCAGCATCCAGTTGTCGGCAAGCTCGACCAGATCGGTTTGCTGGTGAATCTGTCGGACACCCCGGGCGTGATTCAGGGTCGTCCGCTGCTCGTTGGTGAACACACCAAGGAAATCATGTCGGGCATGGGTTATTCCGAAGAAGACATGAAGACGATGGAAGAGCAGATGGCGATTGGTTTCGTTGGCATGCCACGTATGCCGACGCGTAAGCCGGGCGCGCCGTTGCCGATGTCGCCATCGGCTGCGCAGACGGATAAGTAGTAGAGAAATGCTTCAATAAAAATCCCCGCATTGCGGGGATTTTTATTTCTGGCTTATTTCTGGGATTGGGCGAGCGTTTGTGTCCCGACCATGATCATGTTGATCATCTCGGTAGTGTCGTCAATCAGTTTGGGATGCAGCGTCGCCGGCAGTTCAACCGCGCTAGTCGCCATTGAAAAAACCAGTCGGGTGATGGCTCGCGATACCAGGTCAGCATTGTGGATTGGCGTTTTGCTGGCGCTGGCCAGACGGATCAAATCAATCTGCAGTTCTTTTTCAAAAAACTCGAGCTGACGTTCTACCGCGTGTTTGAACGCGGCCGAGCCGACAGCGCCTTCACGCAGTAACAAATGTAGGTAATGCTGATCGGATTGCAGCTGCTGCAGAAAGGTTTCCACCGAGGTGCGGATGACGCTCTCGCCTTCCGTGATGCGGCTGCGGGCTTTCCAGATGATGTCGCGTAGCGATTCGCCGGCCTGCTCAATCAGGGCAACGGCCAGATCGTCGATGCTCTTGAATTGCCTATAGAAACTGTTCGGCGCGATGTTGGCCGCGCGGGCGACTTCACGCAGGGACAGGGTGGCCACGCTGCGGTGTGGGCCGAGCAGTTTGAGGGCTGCGTCAACGACGTCTTGCCGGGAAATCGCCGGTTTTCGACCCTGTCCTGGGGGTCTCGATTTCCTAGTGGCAGCGGCTTTGCGGGGCGGGGTCATTGAGGTAAGATACCGAAATAAAATACAGTTGTATATTAATAGCTTATTAAGATTGTTGAGAGGAATGATGCAAGCCGAGCCGATCAAGGAAGTGACGCGAGCGCCAATCAATTGGGCCGCGACACTGATGCTGAGTTTGACGACATTGCCAGTGATTTTGGTGCTGCCGTTTTATCTCTGGAGCAACACAGTGGGTGGCGCCGTTTGGATTTGGGCGCTGGTGTTTCTGTGCCTTAACGAACTCTCCATCACTGCGGGCTACCATCGCTTGTGGGCGCACCGTGCTTATAAGGCGCACCCCGCGCTCAAAGTGTTCTATGCCGTTTGTGGTGCGATGGCTGTGCAGAACAGCATTCTGATTTGGGCAACCGCACATCGCGTGCATCACGCGCATGTGGACGACGTCGATCGCGATCCTTATTCAGCCAAGCGTGGTTTTTGGTTCTCGCACTTGGGATGGATGCTGCGTGATTATCCTGCGGCCAAACCTGATTTCACTCGCTCGCCCGATCTGTTGGCAGACAAGATCGTGATGGCGCAGCACAAGTACTATTTGTTGTTCGCGATGGTCAGCAACTTCGCTCCGGTGATGTTGTTGGGCGCGCTGTATGGCGACATGGCAGGTTTTGTACTGGTCGCAGGTTTCCTGCGCTTGGTCGTCAGCCATCACCTGACCTTCTTCATCAATTCGCTGGCTCACTTCTGGGGCCGTCAGCCTTACACCACCACCAACAC
>JAZKEM010000274.1:0-2047 GCA_040387055.1 Pseudomonadota bacterium
TTGCTCATGAACATGCTGTCGACGATTTCGCCTGCCAGCAGTTTCACTTCCGGCTTTAGCACTACTGTCTTGCCGGTTTTCGTGATGAGCTCCATACGCACATTGCGCGGACGATCCAGCGTCATCGACACTTCATCATGATAGAAGTCGCCATCACGCATGTGCGCGACGTGTGTGCGCGAAGCCATGCTCCACTTCGACATGCTGTGCGGGTTCTTGCGCGCGTATTCCTTGACTGCCTTCGGCGCACGACGATCAGAGTTACCCTCGCGGAGCACGGGGTTCACCGCACTGCCGGTGATCTTGGTATAGCGCTGACGAATCGCTTTGTCTTCGTCGGTCTTTGCATCTTCCGGGAAGTCTGGAATCTTGTAGCCCTTGCTCTGCAGTTCCTTGATGGTGGCCAGCAACTGTGGCACCGAGGCACTGATGTTGGGCAACTTGATGATGTTGGTATCTGGCAACAACGTCAGCTTGCCCAGCGCACCCAAATTGTCGGGAACGCGCTGCGCTTCCGTCAGAAACTCTGGAAATGCTGCCAGCACGCGCGACGAGAGCGAGATATCACTGGTCGTGATCTTGATGCCGGCTGGCTCGATGAAACTGCGCATGATCGGCAAGAAAGCGTAAGTCGCCAGCAGCGGCGCCTCATCGGTCAGGGTGTAGATGATGGTCGGCTGCTTGTTGCTCATTATTTCTCTCTCAATTATTTCTGCGAACAGGCCCATATCTTTTAGGAGGGCCCCGATCAATCTATGGTCTGCTCAATACCGCATCCCGCCAGCGTCTCTACGCTGAGGGGACAAAACACTACAACTTGCTGTACACCTCAGCGCCGGATTTCTTGAACTCCTCGGATTTCTCCGCCATACCCTTTGCCAGTGCAGCTTGTTCGTCTGCGCCAATCTTTGCTGCGTAGTCGCGCACATCCTGCGTGATTTTCATCGAACAGAAATGCGGACCGCACATCGAGCAGAAGTGGGCAAGTTTAGCGCCTTCCTGTGGCAAGGTTTCGTCGTGGAATTCCTTGGCCTTTTCCGGATCAAGGCCGAGGTTGAACTGATCGTCCCAACGAAATTCGAAACGCGCTTTGGACAAGGCGTTATCACGCACCTGTGCCGTCGGATGACCCTTTGCAAGATCAGCCGCATGCGCAGCAATCTTGTAAGTGATGATGCCTTCGCGCACATCGTCCTTGTCGGGTAGACCAAGGTGTTCTTTCGGCGTGACGTAGCAAAGCATTGCCGTGCCGAACCAGCCAATCATGGCCGCACCGATGCCGCTGGTGATGTGGTCGTAGCCCGGCGCGATGTCGGTGGTCAAGGGACCGAGCGTGTAGAACGGCGCTTCGTCGCAGTCCTTCAACTGCTTGTCCATGTTCTCTTTGATCAGCTGCATCGGCACGTGGCCGGGGCCTTCGATCATCACCTGCACGTCGTGCTTCCAAGCGATCTGCGTGAGCTCGCCAAGCGTTTGCAGTTCGCCGAACTGTGCTTCGTCATTGGCATCCGCGATGCTGCCCGGACGCAGACCATCGCCGAGACTGAAGGTGACGTCATAGGCCTTCATGATTTCGCAGATGTCTTCGAAATGCGTATAGAGGAAGTTTTCCTTGTGATGCGCAAGGCACCACTTGGCGAGAATCGAACCACCGCGTGAAACGATGCCGGTAACGCGATTCGCCGTCATCGGGATGTAGCGCAGCAACACGCCCGCATGGATGGTGAAGTAATCAACGCCCTGCTCGGCCTGCTCGATCAAGGTGTCGCGGAAAATTTCCCAGGTGAGGTCTTCAGCCTTGCCGTTAACTTTTTCGAGTGCCTGATAGATCGGCACGGTGCCGATTGGCACCGGCGAGTTGCGGATGATCCACTCGCGGGTTTCGTGAATGTTCTTGCCAGTCGACAGATCCATCACGGTGTCGCCACCCCAACGGGTCGACCACACCATCTTCTCGACTTCTTCGGCGATGCTCGATGTCACCGCGCTGTTGCCGATGTTGGCGTTGATCTTCACCAGGAAGTTGCGGCCGATAATCATCGGCTCC
>JAZKEM010000274.1:2057-5323 GCA_040387055.1 Pseudomonadota bacterium
ACTCGCGCGTCTCGTGGATGTTCTTGCCGGTGGACAGGTCCATGACCGTGTCGCCGCCCCAGCGCGTCGCCCAGACCATCTTCTCGACTTCCTCGGCGATGCCCGAGGACACCGCGCTGTTGCCGATGTTGGCGTTGATCTTCACGAGGAAGTTGCGGCCGATGATCATCGGCTCCAACTCGGGGTGATTGATGTTGGCGGTGATGACGGCGCGGCCACGAGCGACTTCGCTGCGCACGAACTCTGGCGTGATCTCATCTGGAATGCTGGCGCCAAAACTCTGGCCCGCATGGCGCTTCATGTAACCGGCTTTCTGATAAATCTCGCGCTGTTCCTGCAAGCGCGCGTTTTCACGAATGGCGATGTACTCCATCTCCGGCGTGATGATGCCCTTGCGCGCGTAATGCATCTGCGTGACGTTGGCACCCGGCTTGGCGCGCAGCGGTGCGCGAATGTGTTCGAAACGCAGGTGACGCGTTTTTTCATCAGCGGCGCGGATGCGGCCGAAAATCGACGTCGGGCCTTTCAGCTCGGTGGTGTCATCACGATCCGCAATCCAAGGGCTACGCAGCGGAGCCAAGCCTTGCAACAGGTCAATCTGGACGTTGGGATCGGTGTACGGGCCGCTGGTGTCGTAAATCGTCAGCGGCGGATTGGGCTCTATACCGTCGCGGGTCTGCGTGGCGCTCTGCGTGACTTCACGCATCGGCACGCGGATGTCCGGACGCGAGCCGGTGACATAAATTTTCTTGGACTGCGGAAACGGGGTGCACACGTCAGCCGACAATGTCGCGGCTTTCTGCAGGATATCTTCAGCAACAGCACTCATGGCGCAACCTCGCATGGGCGACGGAAAGTAGGCGTGCGATGAGTCGCCGCCATAAGCCTTCCCTTCGCCGATTGATAAATTAATCGACCAGGTTCCAAGGGTTTGATCTCAGCCTGTGAAGGCACCCCCGGCTTGGAGACGCAAAGGGTAGGCCAGCAGGGACCATAGGGCAACCACTATCGGGCTTACAGCGCGTCACAAATGCAAAATAATTTTGCGTGACATCGCTCGCGCCGCACTCACGAAGCACGATTGTTTTTAATGAGTTATTTACGCTATTTAAGTAAATAATATAAAACAATCTACCTAGAGAAAATTAGCCCTGCAATAGTTCAGTAAAACACAGCCCAGCACACAGCGAGCTAGGGGATTAACAATCCTTTTATCGCAATTTTATGATCCCTTTGCAGGCTTGCCGTAGGACCTGACTATGGTTAAATGCGGCAATAGCAAGTGCGTCGTCAGACAACAGAATCTCGACACGTAAAAGGCTGTGTTTCGCATCAATGTCACGTGCGACGTTTAGCCTTATCGCTGAAAAATAAATTAAAGGGGTTTTTGAATGCGCTTGTTTCCCGCACTGTTTGCGTTTGTCGTGTCGTTGGCACTGGCCGCTTGTGGCACTTCATCGCCAACGTCCAGCAGCGGTAGCAACAAAGTTGGGCACGTCTTCATCATCGTGCTTGAGAACAAGAGCTACGCTAAAACCTTCCCAGCAACGGGCACGCCGCCTGCGCCTTATCTGGCTAAAACCCTGCCCGCGATGGGCGCGATGCTGACGCAGTACCACGGCACCGGCCACCTCAGCCTCGACAACTACATCACCATGGTTGGCGGCCAAGCCCCCAATCTGCAGACCAGCACGGATTGCATCATTTACACCGACTGGGTTGGCACCACCACGCCAGACGGCAACGGCCAAGTGACTGGCACCGGCTGCGTTTATCCCTTCGCCGTCAAAAACATCGCCAACCAGTTGCAGGACAAAGGCCTGAGCTGGAAAGGCTATATGGAAGACATGGGCAACGATCTGGCCCGTGACGGTCGCGCCACCTGTGCGCACCCCGATCTGAACACGCAAGACAAAACCCAAAGTGCGAGCGCCACCGATCTCTACGCGGCGCGCCACAACCCGTTCATGTATTACCACTCGATCATTGACGATCAAGCCAACTGCGATGCGCATGTTGTGCCATTAACCGCGCTCAGTGCGGATCTGGCCAGCATCGCCACCACGCCCAATTACGTCTTCATCACGCCGAATCTCTGCAACGACGGACACGACACGGATTGCGTGAATGGCAAACCGGGTGGTTACGAATCCATCAACGATTTCCTCAAGGAATGGGTGCCGAAAATCACCAACTCTGCAGCGTTCAAAAAAGATGGTCTGCTGATTGTGACTTTCGACGAATCTGAATTCCCCGGCGAAGGCAGTGAAGACAGCGCCGCTTGCTGCGATGAACCCGCTGGCCCTAACTTTATCGGCGGCGTTGGCCAAACCGTGGGCAACCTGCTGCTACAGATTCCCGTTGTTGGCGGCCCGCTGGCAACGCTGGTCAACACATTGGGCTTAGGCACACTCAGTAGCATTCCGCTAGCTGGCCCTGGTCTCGTTGGCCCAGGCGGCGGTCGCATTGGTGCAGTTTTGGTTTCGCCTTTCATCAAGCCGGGCACGGTGAGCGATGTGCCCTACAACCATTACTCGATGCTACGCAGCATCGAAGACATCTTTGACGTGCCGCATCTGGGCTATGCCGCACAGCCGGGCTTGGCGCCCTTTGGCGACGACATCTTCAATCAGTAAGGATTCATTGCGATGGGCGTGACGCGATCAGCGTTGCGCTCATCGCGATGAAGATGTCCGCTTAAGATTTTTCTCGCAACAGAAAGTAAAGCGCGGTGTAGATCCGCGGCTCTACCAACAAACCTTCGCGCGCTTTATCTGCAAGCCAAACATCAATCTGTGCCAATGGAATCACGTGCACGGTGATGTTTTCGTTATCAACACCACCGCCTGCGCTCACACGCACAAGATCGTAAGTACGTACGAGATACAACATTTCAGACGAAAGGCCCGGTGCCACAGGGCCAGTCAATAAAATCTCTGCTCGCGCTGCACGAAAACCAGTTTCTTCTTCTAACTCGCGCATCGCAGAAGCTTCTACCGCTTCGCCATCATTACCTTCATCACCGATGATGCCCGCAGGCAACTCGATGGTGCGCGCTTGCATCGGCACGCGATATTGCTCAACCAACACCAGTTCTTTCTCTGGCGTCACCGCAAGAATAAATCCGGCACCGGTTGAGTTAACGCGCTCGGCATACTCCCAAGTTCCGTTCTTGGAGAGTTTGACGAATTTTCCTTTGTATAAAGTCTCGATCATGTTTCATCTAGATTTTTTGTAGGAGCGCCTCTTAGGCGCGATAGCTCAAT
>JAZKEM010000275.1:0-2394 GCA_040387055.1 Pseudomonadota bacterium
TGCGGTCGAGCTATTTGAGGAAGAGCACGGTCGTCATCAATAGGGCAATAACGAGGACTGCCATCCAGACATAGTCAGGCAGCCAAAATTGCCACTTGCCGCGCATTTTCTGGACTTCTTCATGTGTGAATTTGTGTCCGCAATTTTTACAAAACCTATCGCCGTGCCCTACGCCCTTCTTGCATGTCGGGCATTTATAAATGTCATGCCAGCTTTGGGACGAGTACCACATCGATCTGCAAGCGTAATTTAAGCAGCCGGCCAGAGATGCTGTCCATACTTCCAATAACCACTTACGTTATTCAGTCGCGCATCCACATCAGCAGGCATTGGCAACACTTCACCTTCAAGCAAGGGCGCCAAAAGCGGAGCTAGCGCAGCGCCGCCGCCGCCAGTAATCACAATCGCGTCGATATCCCAATCATCAGCCCAAAGGCGATTCACTTCGGTGGAGATACGTACCGCGAGTTGTTGGAATGCTTGCTGTACATAGCCGGTGAGATCGTAGCGCTTGCCTTTGATTTTGATGTTGCCGCGGGTAACGGCTTCATACAGGCGATACAACTCAATCGTTACGCCGCTTTTTTCTTGCAGCAGGTGTGCGATAGCGGTGTACGCAGCAGAGATGCCGGAGTCACTACTCAAGCTGCCGCGTTCAGAGAACTTGGTTTTTTCGCTGATGGTGTAGTCGGCGGTGCGGAAGCCGATGTCGATGATGCCGATCTTTTCGGTGAGAAAACGTTGGCTCGACGGTTTGCCGAAATCATTCAGCATCAGATTAAACATGCTGCCGAAAGGCTGCGGAATGACGCGCACGCGATCAATCAGGAGGTTTTTATCTTTGCGCTCGCCGTTGGGCATGATCAAGGTGATCTGGTGACGAGCTTGCAGCAGCGTCGTCAGACTATCTTTGTAGCGGCGGAAAAAATTGATCGGCAGGCCGGTGACAAGGCGTACTGGGTCGCCGTCGTCTGCATAAGGCGCTAATGCAGTGAGCGCGAGCGTTTTGGCGTACTGAATCAAAAACTGGTTCTGATCGAGCGTGAAACCGCGGCCGCGACTCTGGGTTTCGGCGAGTTCGCCAACAAAGTAACCCTGGCCACCGTATTCAATGTGTCGAGGATGCTGTGAGGCGCCGGGCAGCAGTACATCTGTAAATTGCACCTCAGTGGCTTCGCCCACGACAGATTTAAAAACCTGGAATTGACGACCATCCGTGGCTTTGGTGTAACCAAAACCGATATCTGCACCGAGTACTTTCACAGCCGACCCCCTTCTAATTTTGTCGAGTTTCTAACACGGCCTACGTAGGCGGTCAAAGCGCGCCCTTGTCAGTTTGGTATCAGAACTTCACTGGCGAACAACGCTTACTGGCTTAGATGCGCCAGCGTGTGGCCCGCCTGCTCCCAATTTTGCCCGTCGAAATCTTCATAAGTGACGTGTTCAATGGTGCCTGCATCAATGCAGCGCAGGCTTACCGAAAACCCATCTGGATTCGAGCGTGGCACATAAAACGATTTGATGCCGCAGATTTTGCAGAACAGATGCTTGGCGACGCCAGTGTTGA
Source organism: Pseudomonadota bacterium (assembly GCA_040387055.1). Lineage (GTDB taxonomy): Bacteria > Pseudomonadota > Gammaproteobacteria > Nevskiales > Nevskiaceae > Stenotrophobium. Next base: position 1,568 of record JAZKEM010000275.1, read on the forward strand.
AGGTGTAAGTGCTGATCTGATTGCGGCCGCTGAGCAACTTGAAATCGGCCGCCGCGACAATCAGATGCTCAAAGCCGGTGCGTGCACACATCGAGCAGTTGCAGCGCTGTACGGTGACACGCGCAGGCGCACGCACCTCAAACTTCACAGCGCCACAATGACAACCGCCTGAGTGCGTAATCTTTTCCATTGCTCTGCTCGACTTTGCTTTGGGCAGGGGTGTGTGCCTTAGCTTAGCGAAGGAAGCGCCTCACTGTCGCCGTGAGTAATACCAGTGCTGCAAGTGCCACCACAATGAACGGCCCGGCTGGAAAATCGAAAGGCACTGACAGCCACAAGCCCAATGCATAACCGCCCGCGCCGATGGCATAGCCCACGGGTAGACCTTTGCGATTGCTCAGGCCATGCGTCGCGAGTGCGGGCAGGATCAGCGTTGCGAATACCAAATACACGCCGACCAACTGCACCGATGCGGTGACGACAGCGGCAAACAAAAAATAGAACGCTGCTGGGCGTGATTGCGCCCACAGAAACCAAACAGCAAGCACCGCAGCGTAAAGCAGGGCGACTGGCCAAAGCTGCGCCATATTGGTCCAGAGAATTTGTCCTGCGAGTAGCTCCTGCATGTGCTCAGCGCCATGCGGGTTGCCGGTGAGTACCAGAATCGCAACGCAGGCTGACAGCACGTACAGGCTGCCGATCAGTGCTTCTTGCAACTTGCGAAAATGACGCTCAGTCCACGTGAGTAGCGCAGCGGCCAGCAGCGCCGCAATGCCAGCGGCGATTTGCGAGCGCCAGTCGCCACCTTCATCAGGTGCGAGGCCTGC
>JAZKEM010000275.1:2404-8226 GCA_040387055.1 Pseudomonadota bacterium
CCTGCGGCGCCGGCGATGATGACGCCGAGCGCCGCGACCTGCGCGATGGTGAGGTCAATAAAAATGATGCCTCGCTCAAGAACTTTGCGTCCCAACAGGACGTGCGTCGAGACCACCAGCAAACCTGCCAGTAGCGGTGGGCCGAGTAAGGACCAGTCGAAATGAAAGTCGGCGAGGCTCATGATTATTTTTTTCCTTGAAGTGCAGTGAGTAGACGATCCAATGTCACGTCAAATAAGCCAAACAAATCATCGGTGCCTGCAACGCCGCCAACGCTGAAGGGCAATTCAACCGTTGGAATATTGGCATGCTCTGAGAGCCAATCTGCTGGGCGTCGATCCTGATACGCCGCAAACACCACCATTTTTGCTGGCTTGGTTTTGAGTGTGGCGAGTACGTCTTCAAGATGGGCTGCGCTGGGTGGAATGCCGGGTTTGGGTTCCAGCGTTGCGACTTCTTGCATGCCGAGCCAGCGATACATATACGACCAGCCTTTGTGCGAGCTAACGACAGCAACGCCGTTCAGTGGTTTGCCCTTGATCGCCCATTTCTGCATCGCTGCAGTCCATTTGAGATTGAACTGCTGATAGCGCTGCTTGTAGTCGGCAGCGTGAGCAGCATCGACTTCAGCAAACTTGTCTGCCAAACCTTTAGCGACAGCGGCGATGCTATCGGGAGCGGTTTGTACATGCGGATTGCCGTAAGCGTGAACATCGCCATCGCTGCGATCCAAACGGCTTGGAACTTCCATCATGCTGATGAAGCGACTGGCCTCGAAGTAACCCGGTGTGCCCGGATTTACTTTGGGGTTGTTGCCCTTTTCTGCCAACGGCGGCAGCCAGCCCACTTCCAACTCGGCGCCTGTGCAGACGACCAGATCGGCTTGGCGATACTTGGCGATCAAGCTTGGGCGCGGTTGGATTTTGTGCACGTCTTGCAGCGCGGTAGTGGCGGCGTAAACGTCGACATTTGCTCCGCCGAGTTCCTTGCTCAGCGCGGCCCACTCAGGCTCACAAGCAAAAACTTTCAGTGCCGCTTGCGCAGGCAGCGTGAAGCTGGATGCCATCAAGGCAATACTCAATGCGAATATTTTTTTCATGGCCGCTCCTTAAAACTGATGCGCTGGGTGTGAGCCCAGGCTGAAGATGTATTGCAGGAAGACTTGGTTATCCACGTCTTGATTCGGACGCGATTGATCGCGACTGAATTGCAAACGGAAACGACTGAACTCGCTATTGGAGAAATCCACCATCGCGCTGTAACGCTGCGGGTGGCCGCTGTTGTCGGCCATGGTTTCGAGTGAAGTGCCTGCGACAGCATTGTCCAGCGTGTTGTCTGCACTCAACCAGTCGTAACGCACACCGGCGCGCCAACGTGGCATGAACTGATACACGCCTTGCACGTAGAAGCCGCGCTGATTGCCTTTGTAGTTGCTGCTGTCAGCGCTGCCATCCGGGTCATAAACCAATGAGCCGTTTTCTTTGCGATAGAAGAACTCTGCCTGCGCAACGAAGTTGGTGACGGATGGATTACCTTGCGGTGCCCATTTGTAAACCGTGTCGAGAATCGTGAGATTGCTGCGGCCGGTGAAGTTGGTGATGGTGTCTGCGCTGTCCGCACGATTTTCTGCATTGCCGCGTAGATGCGATAAGCCAACACGCCATGAACCGCCTTCGCCTGCATCGCCACCCAAGTGTGCAAACGCAGTCCAGGCTTTAATGTTGTTGCGATTGTCGCCGCCGGCGGGGAATGCGTCTCCGCGCGTCAGCTCAGAGCCGAGTTCAAGCAGCAGATCGGTCGGCGCAATCCAACGAACTTGCACGCCATCATCGCCGAGTTGATTGCCAAGCATGGTGCGATACACCAGCGGCGCATCAACAAAATCCCAAGCGTGAGCGTGTTGATGATTTTGGTAACCGATGTCGGAGAAGAAGCGGCCCATCTTCACCGCAAAGCCCGCGGGCAATGACAGCGTGTTGATGTAAGCCTCTTCAACGCCGATGCCGCCTTCCGGAGCAACCGACAACGCGGCCCAGCCGTGGAATTTGTCATCGATGTTGGCTTCAATCGCCAACTCGGTTTCGCCGAGCGACATGCCTGCTTCGGTGAATCCGGTTTCGTCACCCAATAGATAGCCCGGCACCACTGCAGGCTTATCGTTGCTGAAGTGCGCGTAAGTGCCGTTCAGGATCAGGCTGATCTTGGGATTAAACGCGTTACCGCTTTGCGCGCTTGCAGCTGCGGGTGGCGGCGTTGCATCGGCCACGGGCGCAGGTTGCGGGGCGGCTTCTGCGGCTTGCAGTCGCTGTTCCAAACTTTGCAGGCGTTGCTCGTAGCTCTGTTTGAGCTGCTGCATTTCCTGGCGGATTTGCTCTAAATCTTTGCTGCTAGGTGGAGTTGAGTTATCTGCTGCGTAAGCGGGCGCGCTCAGCATGGCGGCCACGCCCAGTGCTACTAAAGTGGGTTTAAACATAAATCCTCGTCAATCAAAAACCATGAAGCAGCCGCAAAGCGGCCGCCAGTCGTGATGTGATTAGCTGAGGAGTAGAGGTGGGCCGCGGATGGGGGGAGTGGCGGCAGCGACGCGTGCAACCGGCGTCGACGGGAGTGCAACAGGTTTTTCGTGTTGTAGCGGCAGAACCAGACTGGGCAGCGCCAGCTGTACGGCGCCAGAGTCCAAGCCCTGTGCGTGTAAGCAGATTTGGCAGGCTTGATCTTGCGCCAGCGCCGGATGTTCAAGCCCATGCGCCACGACCAGCCACTGGCCGAGGGCCAGAGCGATGATCAATAACGATGTTTTGAGGCTCTTTAAGCGCATTGCGGGTGATTGTACCGGGGTTTGTGAAAGGACAGCGGTGAAAATCGGTGCCTAGGGGGTTCGGGTCTATTAGAATGCGGGCATGAAGCTTTCGTTCACTAAAATGCACGGTGCCGGTAACGATTTTGTCGTAATCGACGCCACCCGCACGCCTTTCCGGCCGACGCCGGAGCTGCTCGCGCGCCTGACCGACCGCCACTTTGGCGTGGGTTGCGATCAGGTTTTGGTGATTGAGCCGGCATCCACGCCGGATGTCGACTTCGATTACCGCATCTATAACTCCGATGGTTCCGAGTCTGGCCAGTGTGGCAATGGCTCGCGCTGCTTTGCTCGCTTTGTTCACGACAACGGCTTAAGCAGCAAGGACATCGTTCGGGTTCGCACGATTACGACGGTATTGGAACTGCAACGGATTGAGGGCGGGTTGGTTCGCGTCAACATGGGTGTGCCGCGCTTGGAGCCGCTCGAAATTCCATTCAATGCCAGTCCGCGCGCTGCGCTTTATGAGCTGCGTTTGGACGATGGTGCTGAAGTCGAATTTGGCACCGTCAATATGGGTAACCCGCATGCGGTGATTGAAGTCGCCGATGTGGACAGCGCTGCAGTGGCTGAAATTGGGCAAGCGGTGCAACGCAACCGGGCATTTCCTGAAAGCGTGAACGTTGGTTTCCTACAGATTCATGATGCAGGACAGGTATCGTTGCGAGTCTATGAACGCGGCGCTGGCGAAACGCTGGCCTGCGGCACCGGTGCTTGCGCAGCGGTTGTAGCCGGTCGCTTGTGGGGCAAGCTGGCCGAGAGCGTCGACGTGCGTGTGCGCGGCGGAGCGCTCAAGATTGAGTGGCAAGGGGAAGGGCAGCCTGTGTGGATGACCGGGCCAGCCGAAACGGTATTTTCGGGGGAAATTGAGTGGCAGAACTAAAAAACAAGAAGAGCGAGAAAATCGAAGCGCCGCTTTTGGTTGATGGGCAGGTCGTGTCTTTTTTGAAAGCTCACCCGGATTTTCTCTCACGCTTTCCAGACTTGTTGGAAACGATTGAGATCAAGCACTCCAGCGGTTCTGCGGTGTCTTTGATTGAGCGTCAGGTTGATATCTTGCGCGCTAAAAACCAGCGTCTCGAAGATCGTCTTGAGCGCTTGCTGGATGCAGCGCGTGAAAATGAAAAGCGTTCGGACCATGTACACAAGCTTGCACGCACATTGATTCGTGCCCCTTCACTCGCTGCCGTCATTGCTGGTTTGCGCCAGTGCATGCGCGATGATTTTGGCGTCGACGAAGTGTTTGTTGGCTTGAGCCCAACTGCGTTTAAGCGTCACGACATCGATGGCATCACCGTCATCGAAGCCGAAGGCAAAGTGGCTAAGGCCTACGAGAATTTTTTCCGCACACGTCTCACTGAGTGCGGACCGATTAGCGAGGCTCGCTCCAAGCTGCTGTTCGCAAAAGCTGAAAATATGCCGCAGTCCGCAGCCATTGTTCCGCTCGAAAAAGAAAAGAATCTCGGCATGCTGGCGTTGGGCAGCAAAGATCCAGAACGCTTCCAGCCGCGTCAGGGCAAGATGTTCCTCGATCTGACCGCCGAGTTGGTTTCAGCTGCGGTGCGCGCGCGTATCTAGCGCCAGTCGATGAGCGAGCAAGAAAACTTTCTCTCGCCGCTCATCACTGAGTATTGCGATTATCTAAAGCAGGAAAAGCACTACTCGCCGAACACCATCGAAAGCGCGCAACGCGATCTGGGTTTGTTCCGTGGATATTGCGCCAAGGCGCGAATCAATAGCTTCAGCAACATCGACGCGCATACCGTGCGCGGCTTTATCGCAGCGCTGCATCGGGAAGAACATCAGCCGGTATCGCTGCATCGCTATCTGTCGATGCTTCGTGGTTTCTTCAAATACCAAATCCGCCGTGCGCGCATGAGCGCTAATCCGGCGGTGGGCGTGCGTGCGCCCAAGTTCAGGCGCAAGTTGCCTGGCGTGATCACGGCCGATGAGCTCAATGGCGCGCTGAATCAGCCCGTGCAAGGTGATGACGATATTCGCGATAGCGCTATCGTCGAACTGTTTTATTCCTGTGGGCTGCGCTTGGCCGAGCTGCATGGCCTCAATGCGAGTGCATTGAGTGCTGGGCAGACGGAGATCACCGTACTCGGCAAAGGCCAAAAAGAACGAGTGGTGCTGGTGGGAAAACCTGCACGCAAGGCTGTAGACGCTTGGCTGGAGTTGCGCGCAAAACGCGCAGCAGTAGGCGAATCAGCGCTTTTTGTAGGAAGAAACGGGGCGCGGTTTGCGCGTGCGAGCATCGGCGTGGCGTTAAAACGTTGGGCGGCGCGGCGTGGTTTGGGAGTAAATCTGCATCCGCACCGGCTGCGTCACTCTTTCGCCACGCACCTGCTGGAAAGCAGCGGAGACCTACGTAGCGTGCAGGAATTGCTGGGGCACGCGAACCTCAGCACCACCCAGATTTATACGCATTTGGACTGGAAACACCTTGCCAAGGTTTATGACCAAGCTCACCCAAGGGCAAAGCGCAAAAGTGACTAAACGTATGACAAAATGTCACACCGCTTGTGCAGGGCACAAAAATCAGCATAATGCCCTCGTTTATCGGCTCTTTATTCTTATAAGTGGGCCGATAAGACATTTTGGATCCTTTATCCCATGGGAGTTTGTAATGAATCGTAACCTCGTAATCGCTCTCGGCCTCGCTGCCGCTGTTGCCCTCGCCGCCTGCGGCAAGAAAGAAGAAGCTGCTCCAGCTGCTGAAGCCGCTGCTCCAGCTGTTGAAGCCGCTCCTGCTGCTCAGCCAGCTGCTGACGCTGCTGCTGCTCCAGCTCCAGAAGCTGCTGCTCCAGCTGCTGAAGCTCCAGCTGCTGCTCCAGCTGCTGAACCAGCAAAGTAAGGTTTTTCACACCACCTTCGGGCGGTGTGAAAGATGCGCTGAAGACTTAAGCTCCAGCGCCTTTGTAAAGTTCACAAGAAGGCACGACGAAAGTCGTGCCTTTTT
>JAZKEM010000275.1:8326-14873 GCA_040387055.1 Pseudomonadota bacterium
GCTCCAGCGCCTTTGTAAAGTTCACAAGAAGGCACGACGAAAGTCGTGCCTTTTTGCTATCTGCGATCTGACTTGAAACCTTAGCTGTCATCCCCAAGTTCTCTGCATTCTCCGAACGGATGCAGCAATGAAACAATTCGACGGCACCACCATCTTGTGCGTGCGACGTGGCAATCAGGTTTGCTTGGGCGGCGACGGCCAAGTCTCGATGGGCAACACACGCGTCAAAGGTAATGCACGCAAAGTGCGTCGCCTCTACAACGGCACGGTCATGGCCGGCTTCGCTGGCGGCACTGCCGACGCGTTCACACTTTTTGAACGCTTTGAAGGCAAGCTTGAAAAACACGGTGGCCAACTCACGCGCGCTGCAGTTGAAATGGCTAAAGACTGGCGCAGCGACCGTGCACTGCGTCGCTTGGAAGCACTCCTCATCGTTGCAGACAAAGAAGCTTCGCTGATGATCTCCGGCAACGGCGACGTCATGGAGCCTGAAGCACACGGCGTGATCGCAATTGGTTCTGGCGGTTCATTCGCCACGGCTGCTGCACGTGCGTTGGTGGAGAACACCGAGATGTCGGCAAAAGACATTGTCGAAAAATCTCTGCATGTCGCTGCCGATATCTGCATCTACACCAATCACAACCTCACGATCGAAACGATCGACGCTTAAGCCTGAGAAAAGTAATGACTGAATCTGCCGCTGGTGCAGCGTCGATGATGACGCCGCGTGAAATTGTTCAAGAGTTGGATAAGCACATCGTTGGCCAGCAAGCGGCCAAACGAGCGGTTGCGATTGCGTTGCGCAATCGTTGGCGCCGTCAGCAGGTGCAGGGTGCACTGCGTGCGGAAATCTCGCCCAAGAATATTTTAATGATCGGGCCTACTGGTGTTGGCAAAACCGAAATCGCACGTCGTCTGGCCAAACTCGCCAACGCGCCGTTCGTCAAAGTAGAAGCCACCAAGTTCACCGAAGTCGGTTATGTCGGCAAAGATGTCGACAGCATCATTCGTGATCTGGTTGATGCTGCAATCAAGCAGGCGCGCGAGCAAGCCATGCGTCGTCAGCGCACCAAAGCTGAGGGCGCGGCTGAAGATCGCATTCTTGATGTGTTGCTACCACCGCCAAAAGATTTCGGTGAAGCCTCAACGCAGCGCGCTACGGAGAACGGCGCTGCGCGTCAGGTATTCCGCAAGCGTTTGCGTGAAGGTCAGCTCGACGACACTGAGATTGAAATCAAGCTGGCGAGCGCTGCGCCGACCGTTTCTTTAATGGCGCCGCCGGGCATGGAAGAAATGGCCAGTCAGTTGCAGTCCATGTTCAGCAATATGGGCAATGGCCAGACACGCACCAAGAAAATGAAAGTGCGTGACGCGCTCAAGCAGGCGCTTGATGAAGAAGCCGCCAAGTTGGTTGATGAAGAAGCGATCAAAGCCGATGCGCTACACAACGTCGAAGAAAACGGCATTGTCTTCCTCGATGAAATCGACAAGGTCTGCAAGCGCAGCGAATATGTTGGTGCTGATGTATCGCGTGAAGGCGTGCAGCGTGATTTGCTGCCGCTGATTGAAGGCTGCACGGTCACCACCAAGTATGGAGCGATCAAGACGGATCACATCCTGTTCATTGCTAGCGGCGCGTTCCACATGGCCAAGCCTTCGGATCTGATTCCGGAGTTGCAAGGCCGCTTGCCGATCCGTGTCGAACTAGATGCGCTGAAAGCAGAGGACTTCGTGCGCATTCTCAGTGAACCTGACTTCTCGTTGCAGGAACAGTACAGGGCGCTGATGAATACGGAAGGCGTGACGGTCAACTTCACCAGTGATGGCCTGCGTCGAGTTGCAGAAACGGCATGGCAGGTGAATGAGCAAACCGAGAATATCGGTGCTCGCCGTTTGCACACAGTGATGGAACGCTTGATGGAAGAGATCGCGTACGACGCGCCGGACAAATCCGGCACGACGATCACCATCGATGCGGCTTACGTCAACGGCAAGCTCGAAAAGCTCGCTGCAGACGAAGATCTCAGCCGTTATATTCTGTAAATCGAATTTATTTTTTTAATTGGGGCAGGTCATGGCAGAAGGAACTCTCAGCGCGGCGATGTTTACGCCGGTCAAAGTCGGTGCAATTGAATGCGCCAACCGCGTTTTCATGGCACCGCTCACGCGCTGCCGCTCGATTCCCGGCACGGATGCGCCGCAGGCGCTCAACGCCGAGTATTACGCGCAACGTTCTTCTGCTGGTTTGATCGTCAGCGAAGCTACGCATATTTCACCGCAGGGCAAAGGCTATATGGGCGCGCCTGGCATCTATAGCAAAGCACAGGAAGAAGGCTGGAAGCTGGTAACCAATGCCGTGCATGCCGCAGGCGGAAAGATCGTGGCGCAGCTCTGGCATGTGGGCCGCATTTCACATCCTGATTTGCAGGTTGATGGCGCCTTGCCTGTTGCGCCTTCTGCAATCAATGCGGGTCTCAATGTCACCACGCAAAACGGTAAGCAGGTACAAGTGACGCCACGCGCATTGGAGACGAGCGAGATTCCTGGCATCGTCGCTGATTATCGTCATGCTGCGCAGACCGCCAAGAATGCTGGTTTTGATGGCGTTGAAATCCATGGCGCCAATGGTTATCTGCTTGAACAGTTCATGCGTGATTCCACTAATCTGCGCACGGATGAATACGGCGGCAGCATTGCCAACCGCATTCGTTTCACGCTTGCAGCTGTTGATGCAGCCATCGAAGTATTCGGCGCTGATCGCGTCGGCATTCGTCTCTCGCCGATCACGCTCTCCAATAATTGCCCGCTCGATTCCAACACTGAAGCGGTTTACGGCACGCTGGTGGATGAGCTCGCCAAGCGCAAAATCGCCTTCATTCATTTTGTTGAAGGCAATACACAAGTCGAACACTCGCTGGTTGGTTTCGACTTCGCTGGCGCGCGCAAGCGTTTTGGCGGTACGTACATCGCCAACAACGGCTACACGCGCGAAGATGCGTTGACGAAGATTGAGAGCGGCGACGCAGATGCCGTCGCTTTTGGCCGCGCTTTCCTCGCCAACCCTGATCTGCCAAAGCGCTTGGCACTTAATGCACCGTTGAATGCGGTCAATCCCAAGACCATCTACAAGCCAGATGGTGAGGGCTACACCGACTACCCGACGCTCTCCAACTAATGAAAGCGCCTGCGCCCAATCTGATCAAACTGCATCGCAGCACTCGCGTGCTGGAGATTGGTTATGCCGACGGTCGGCGATATCAGCTGCCTTGTGAATATCTGCGTGTGTTTTCACCTAGCGCAGAGTTGCAGGGCCACGGTTTGATTGAGCCGATGCTCGTTGGCGGTAAGCGCATGGTGAATATCAGCGCGATTGATCCGGTTGGGCAGTACGCGGTGCGTCTGCGTTTTGATGATGGGCACGACACCGGTCTGTATTCATGGGACGTGTTTGAAAATCTCGGCGCAGAGCAGGAAAAAAACTGGGCGCGCTATCTCGCGCGGCTTGATGAAGTCGGCATGTCGCGCGATCTGAATATCACCAAGCTCGCCGCGCTGCCGAAGAAATACACGCCGCTGCTTAAGTAAGTGCAACCAAGACCATGGGCGAAACTATATTTGTTGAAGTGAAGTTCTGGCTCTTGGTGATTTTTTCACTGCTGGCGCCGATCTTGATTTATGCCGGTTTGCTTAAAAAACGAGCCATCTCGCGAGCCGCTGTTTTGTTCTTCGGCTTATTGCTAGTCGCGCTCGCCGGCGTTGATGTTTATCTGATGAAGAGCCTGGAAACGCTGGCCAGACTCAGCAGTTCACTCGCTGACGATGCGATTTTTGTTTCAGAAGTATCGGTTGCGCTTTACGTCTTTCCCATCGTGCTGGGCGGCGTTGGTGTTAACTTGATTTCGCACGTTCTGATCACGCATCTGCTCAGAGCTGAGCGTCAGTTCGATACGGAAAATCCGCAGTCTTAATTTCAGCAGGCCGTTACGCCAATGCTGTTCGCGGTGGAATTCTTGCTTCACGTATTGGCAGGCACAGCAATGCCGCTATCGCTGCGAGTGCGATGTCGGCGTACCACATCCAGTGGTAATCGCCGAAGCGTGAAATGGTGATGCCGCCCAGCCATGCGCCGAAGAATCCGCCGATCTGATGCGACAGCAGCGTTAAGCCAAACAAGGTGCCGAGATAGCGCGTGCCGAATAGTTTGGCGACGAGACCTGCTGTTGGTGGCACGGTCGCCAGCCAGCTAAAACCCAATCCTGCTGCGAACAGATAGAACGTCAGCGCTGTGCGTGGTGAGATCAAATACAGGCCGATGATGATGACGCGACTGGCGTACATCGCGCCGAGGACGTATTTCATTCGATAGCGATTGCCGAGCGCGCCGGCGGTGAGACTGCCAGCGATATTGAACAGCCCAATCAATGCTAGTGATGTTGCCGAGACGCTGGCAGGCAGGCTGCACAGGGCGACTTCGCCTGGCAAATGCGTCACCAAAAACGCGATGTGAAAACCGCAGGTGAAAAAGCCGAGATGTAGAAGGATGTAGCTGCGATTGCGCATTGCTTCGCGCAATTGCTCGCGCAGTGTTTTGTCGCTATCAGTGCTCGGCGTGACGGGACTGGCAACCGCTGTAGCTGTTTGCGCAATAGGCTTGCGTCGCAAGCCTGCAATTAATGGCAAGGTCAGCAGGCTGGAAGCGGCCAGCGTCAGCATCGCTGCAATCCAGCCAAAGCTGTGGATTAGCGCTTGCGCGAGAGGAGCGAAAACAAATTGTCCGGCGGAACCACCCGCATTGATAAAGCCGCTGGCGAAAGAGCGGCGTTCCGGTGGCAGTTGGCTTGCCGTCGCGCCAATCAGAATCGAGAAGCTACCCGCACCTGCACCCGCAGCGGAGAGCACTCCCAAGGTTGCGAGCAAAGACCATTGCGAGTCCGCGAATGGCGTGAGTGCCAGACCCGCGGCTAGCAAAAACGTGCCGAACACGAGCACGGGCCCTGCGCCGTGTTTATCCGCAATTGCGCCAAAGATCGGCTGTACCGCGCCCCAAACAAACTGGCCAATCGCTAAGGCAAAGCTGATGGAGACAATGCCGAGGCCGGTCGCTTGATTGATCGGCGCAATAAACAGCCCCATCGACTGCCGGGCGCCCATCGTGATCATCAGGATGGCGGCTGCCGACAGCATGAGCAGCCAAGCGGCGCGATTCTGCGATGGGTTGTGCATGAAAACTCCCGATGAGCTTGTGGCTATTGTGTCTTGCCACTGCCGCGCAAGGCGAGCGTTTTAGCGTCGGCCCCGATGCATGCGTTGCTGCTCAGCGGCGTCTTCTTTTCCAAGACGGACCCACTGCAGGTAGGACTTTAGCTCGGCGTAGTTAACGAAGCCGTTGTGATCGGTGTCGATTTCGTCGAAATGCTCGGCGTACTGCGGCAGGCTGGCGCTCATCTCTTCACGTGTGAGCTGCTCGTCGCCGTTGTTGTCGGCCTTCTTAAAGACGGCGAGCAGGCCGCCTGCTACCGCTAAAGGGTCGGTGTGGCGCGGCGCGCCAGCACAGGCCGCCATTGCCAGAAGGCCAGCACAGAGGGAGGCGGTGCTAATGCAGCGCAGGGCGGTCATAAGGTCCGGAAGGGATGGCAAGGCGGGCTTGCCTTGGGCCATAGACTACCGCGCCAGCCCATTGGTTCGCATCGGCCGTTTATTGTCCGCAGGCCTTACAATGTGCACATCAGTAGGAAGGCTCCCATGTCGCGCGATAACAAATCTGGTTACACCCATTTCGGCTTTGAAGAAGTCCCCGTCAGCGACAAGCAAAAGCGCGTCGCCGGAGTCTTCACCTCGGTCGCCGCCAAATACGATGTGATGAACGATGTCATGTCGATGGGCATTCATCGCATCTGGAAGCGATTTGCCATTGATCTGGCCGCTGTGCGTCCCGGCGAAAAAGTGCTCGACGTTGCTGGCGGCACCGGCGACCTCGCACGTGAGTTCAGCAAGGCTGCTGGCCCCAAGGGTTTGGTGGTGTTGTCCGATATCAACGCCGCGATGCTTGGCGAAGGCCGTTCGCGTTTGGCCGACAAGGGCATCGTTAACGTGCCGGTGACTCAGCTCAATGCTGAGAAGGTGCCGTTCCCTGATGACACTTTTGATCTGATTACGATTGGCTTCGGTCTGCGTAATGTCACCGACAAAGATGCCGCGCTGCGTTCGATGACGCGCTGCCTCAAGCCGGGCGGACGCTTGCTGGTGTTGGAATTTTCCAAGCCACTCAGCGCGCCGCTGGCAAAAATTTACGATCAATACTCTTTCAAGTTTCTGCCGCTGATGGGCAAGCTCGTCGCGAATGATGCGGACTCGTATCGCTACCTTGCTGAATCCATCCGCATGCATCCTGATCAGCAAACACTGAAGGGCATGATGGAAGGGGCAGGCCTGTCGCGCGTACAGGTGTACAACCTCACGGGCGGTATCGTTTCGGTGCATCGCGGGTTCAAGCTGTGAGTGCACCTGCGCTGCTTTGCGCCACGTTGGAAGTGGCGCTGAATCGCTA
>JAZKEM010000276.1:0-25013 GCA_040387055.1 Pseudomonadota bacterium
GTGCGCGAGCTGCATGCCGAGGGCTGGAATGTTCTGATCCACTACCGCGGTTCAGCCGACGAAGCGCAAACGCTAGCGGCAGAACTGGAAGCGTCGCGTCAGCAATCTGCGTGCACCGTGCAAGCTGATCTGGCCGATGCTGAAGCCCTCAACAATCTGGCGCAGCAAGCGCATGCGCGTTGGGGACGGCTCGATGCCTTGGTCAATAATGCTTCGGTGTATTACCCAACACCATTTGGGCAAATCACTGTCGCACAATTTGATGACCTCGCTGCGAGTAATGTGCGCGCACCTTTATTGCTGGCGCAGGCTTGTGCGCCTCTGATGAGTGATGGGGCTTCAGTGGTGAATATTGTGGATGCTCTGGCGCGACGGCCTGCACGCGGATTTTCGGCCTATCACGCGGCCAAGTCGGGTTTGTGGACGCTGACTGAAGCGATGGCCTTGGAGTTGGCGCCGCGCTTGCGCGTTAACGGCGTTGCGCCTGGCCATATGCTGTGGCCCGAGTATGCAGAGATGAGTGAGGCGGAGCAGCAGCGCGAATTGTCGCGCGTGCCTTTGGGCCGACTCGGTGGCGCACAAGAAATTGCTCGATGCGTGCGCTTTTTATTGTCCGATGACGCGGCCTATATGACGGGCGCTGTGTTGCCAGTTGATGGTGGGCTGCGACTGAAATAAATCGCTAGCTAAGACCGCAAGGTGGTGACAAAACTTTCTCTCGTTTCACCGAGAGCAGACCCACCGGGACCAAAGCGGCGCTCACTGAATTGCAGCGTGCCGTCAGTGCCCAAGGCAATGACGCTACTCGCGCGCGTACCGTACTGCGGGCCGCGAATAAAAGCCGGTGACAGAAAACGTTCTAGCTCAAGACCAACGCCGGTATCTGGCAACGCTGCATCTTCTGCAACATGATCATCAGCTAACGCTGCGAACAATGCAGTCTCATCTGTTTGCGCCTGCTCCGTCCAAGTCGACATGCGATCGCGCAAGCGCACAAGTTTCGGCCATGGTGTATCCAGTGCAGCATTGCTGACGGCGTGTATGCCCGGCGTGAGACGCTCGCTGTGAAAGCCATCGTGATTGGTGGTGTAGAGCAAAGTCTCACCGTCGTAGAGCAGCAGATTAAAACCAGCGTAAGCATCGGCACGTCCACGTAAGCGTTTGGCGAATTCCGCAGCGGATTGCGTGCTGCGCATAAAGTCCGCGATTAAAGCGCCACGCGAGGGGGCGTTGGCATCCGGTTGCACCATGCGACGCACATTGGTGACGGCCGCCAGCCGACGTTGACGACTCGCTGCTAACCAACCACCGCCCTGCGATAAATCGCGACCACCAAAAACATCAGGCGCATCGATCCACCAGCCAGCAGCAGCGGTCGGGCGATGATGAAATTCGTCACGGTTGGCCACCAGCACCAACTCGTAGCGCGGATGAGCGCGCCAATTCAGAGAGATCAGACACATGCGCGCAGCTTGAGTAGCGTACGGTGGCCTGTCAATCGCCTATGATCACGATCGTATGAACGCCAGCACATCCAAGATGAACGAATACGAGACTCGCCAGCTCAAGCGCCTACGCAAATGGCAGAGCCAAGGCCCGGATTGGGGAACACGCATCCTCGCGAAACCCGCGGGCGTTGCGGGTAAGGTCGTGCAAAAAGTGATTCCTATATCCGCACTCAAGCTAGCGCTGAATGCCTTTAATGGTGTGGCTGAGCGTCTCTCCAGCGAAACGGCATTATTGAAACGAGCGGGCGTCAGCGATCTCGCCGCACTACGCGCGCAGCCGCTAGAGAAATGTGATCTGTTGGCTAAGGGTGAGACCCGTCGCGCTATGGGCATGGGTGGTGCCGGTGGTGCAGCGTTCGGTGTGTTTGGTGCCGCAGGTTTGGTGGCGGATGTGCCCACTTTGCTGACGCTGGCAATGCGCACGGTTCACCGCATTGGTCTTTGCTACGGCGAAGACATCAGCCGCGAATTCGCTATTGGTGTATTTGCTTTGGCATCAGCCAACACACGCGAAGAAAAATCTGAAGCGATTACCGCTTTGCGTAACGATATAGAAGGATTGGGCCCCTCAGCCGCGCGCGATGGCCTTGAGCGTGCCGCTGAGCGGCAGCTAGCCAAAGACGCGGCAGTGTTCAGCCTCAACACCTTGTCGCAACGCATTGGCCTCCAGCTGGGCAAGCGTAAGGCTGCTGGCATGGTGCCGGTGTTAGGTGCAGTTGTGGGCGGCGCGGTCAATGCCTGGTATCTGCACGATGTGGCGCAGGTGGCGCAATACGTCTTCCAAGAGCGCTGGCTACTCGAAAAGCACACCGATCTGCCGCGTTAGGCGGCGCTGGCGAGGAGCCGCTTTCTAACATGTTGCAAAGGCAGTGCGCCTGATATGATTTTTGCCGCACTGCAACATCATTAAATTTTATGAACCAGCCTGCTCTGTCACACCACGTTGTCATCGTTGGCGGCGGTTTCGCCGGCCTCCACGCGGCTAAGCGTTTGGGCAAGGCGGGTTGTCGCGTCACCTTGCTTGATAAGCGCAACTTTCAGTTGTTCCAGCCGCTGTTGTATCAGGTCGCTACAGGCTCGCTGCCGCCGGGTGATATCGCGATTCCGCAACGCGTGGTGGTGCGTAATTATCCGAGCGTGCGCGTGATTCAGGCCACGGCTTACGATCTTGATCCGCAGGCGCGCATTCTCAAACACGAACATGGTGAGTTGAGTTACGACACGCTGATTGTTGCCACCGGTGTTAAGCACAGCTACTTCGGCAAAGATCAGTGGAAGGAATTTGCGCCCGGCCTCAAAACCGTTGAGCACGCGATTCAGATTCGCCACAAAATTTTCAAAGCGTTTGAATTGGCGGAAGTCACAGAAGATCCGATCAAGCGCGCGCAGTTGATGACTTTCGTCATCGTTGGCGGCGGCCCGACCGGCGTGGAGCTCGCAGGCGCGATTGGCGAACTCGCACACAAAACCATGGTGAAAGATTTCCGTGCAATTGATCCGCGCGATGCCAAGGTGATTTTGGTCGAAGGCGCCAAAGGCGTGCTGCCGGTCTACGACGAATCACTGCGTTTGGCTGCGAAGAAATCACTGGAGCAACTCGGCGTCACCGTGATGACCGAGACGATGGTGGAAGACATCAGCGAAGGCGCAGTGCGGATCAAGCGCGGTGATGTCAGTGAGACGATTCCAACCAGCACAGTACTTTGGGCTGCGGGCGTTACTGCATCAGCCTTCGGTCAGATTGTGGCTGAACGCACTGGCGCCAAACGTGATCGCGGTGGTCGAGTCATCGTCAATGCAGACTGCGCAATTCCAGAGCGCGACAATATTTTTGTTGTTGGCGACCTCGCAAAAATTATCGATGCCACTGGACGTGATGTGCCGGGCTTGGCGCAGGGCGCGATGCAAGCAGGTCAGTACGTTGCTGATCTTCTGCTGGCACGCATGCAGAGCAAAGCAATCAAGCCGTTTAAGTATCGCGACATGGGCAGCATGGCCGTGATTGGCATGAACCACGCGGTCGGTGACCTCAAGATGTTCAAGGTTAGCGGCATCATCGGCTGGTTCCTCTGGGCCTTTGTCCACGTGGCTTCGCTGGTTGGCGCTGAGCAGCGCATCAGCGTGTTCATGCAGTGGACTTGGAAGTACTTCACGCGTCGCTCGGGTGATCGTCTGATTACGACCAATCCCACCAACACGCAGCGTCTGCGCGCAGAGCGACTGGACGAGGTCGAGAGTAAAAAGTCCGCTTAGCTCTATACTCCGGGCATAACGTCCGAGGAGAGATTCGATGACTGCATATTATGTTGCGGAAAATGGCGCGCAAAAAGGGCCGTTCTCACTAGAACAAATCAAACAGCAATGCAGTCACGGAATCATTCAAGCGCAGACTCTCATGTGGCGCGATGGCCTTGGTGATTGGCAGGCTGCGGCAATTGTTCTTCAAGGTACTGGCGTTACATTTTCTGATGGCGCGCAACCGCCACGTCCGCCACCGTTTGCAGCCGAAGAAAGTTCTTACGACGCAGCATTTGAAGCCAGACTACGTTTTGAAGTGCCAGCTGCAAGTTTGTCTGCTGGGCGCGGCGTCAGTTGGATAGGCGAAGGCTGGGACCTGTTCAAAGTCTCGCCCGGCATGTGGATTGCCGCGCTATTGATCTGGGCTGTGCTGCAAATTGCACTGAGCTTTGTTCCCTTCCTTGGCAGTTTGGCGGGAATCTTGTTGGGGCCATCGTTTGCAGTTGGCCTGCTGGCCTTTGCGCATGGAGTCTCAATCAATCGCAGTGCTGATCTGAGCCTGCTATTTGCAGGTTTCAAAGAAAAATTCAGTGCGCTGGTAATTCTGGGCTTGCTCTATTTAGTGATGATTGTCGTTGTCTTCGCTGTTGGCGGCATTCTCGGGTTCATGCTGATCGGTAACGCCTTGAGTTCTCACACGGGGACTCCAGAACAGTTCGCACTCGAATTATTTACGAACGGCGGACTTTCATTGCTGCTCGTGTTGGCATTGTTCCTCGTACTGATTGCGCCGGTGATCATGGCGTATATGTACGCGCCTGCTTTGGTCTTTTTTGCCAACCAAAGTGCGGGTGATGCAATGAAGCAAAGCTTTAATGCTTGCTTGCGCAACTGGTTGCCGATTTCTGTGTTCGGACTTCTCGCGATTGCGCTCGCCTTTATTGGCGCGATGCCTTTTGGTTTGGGATTGCTGATTGTGTTGCCGCTGTTGTTTGCGGCGAATTATGCGAGCTTCAAGGACATGTTTGGCAGAGAAGGCTAAAACATCTCGGCGCTGTAGATGCGGCGCCGAGCGTTGTCTTAGTCAGGCATTCCCAGTTCTTTGATTTTGCGCGTCAGCGTGTTGCGCCCCCAACCAAGTCTGCGCGCTGCTTCTTGGCGTTGCCCATCACAAGCCTTGAGCGCCGCTTCAATCATGATGCGCTCAAAAGTCGGCGTAGCAATCCCGAGCAAATCATCGGTGCCGGCGCCAAGTTCATGTGTGGCCCATTGCGAAAGTAGCTGATCCCATTGCGTTGCAGTCGTCGTTGTTGTCGCAGCCACACTCGGTGCTGCCGCAATGGATGACGTTGCTTCGCTAAGCGATGATGCAACAGCTGCAGGCGCGACCGCGCCACTCGAAGTCTGTGTCTGTAATTCCGGCGGCAAATCTTGCAGATGAATGTCTTGCCCTGGCGCCATCACGGTGAGCCAGCGGCAGGTGTTTTCCATTTGGCGAACGTTGCCGGGCCAATCGAAATTTTGCAGCAGCGACAGCACTTCGGGTTGCAGACGCTTGGGTTCGGTTTTCATTTCCAGCGCAGCGCGCGCGAGGAAGTGACGCATCAAGATTGGGATATCTTCGCGACGTTCACGCAGAGGCGGGACGCGCACGCGGATGACGTTGATGCGGTGATAAAGATCTTCGCGGAAGCGTCCATCTTTAACCAAATGTTCGAGGGCCTGATGCGTAGCTGCAACAACGCGCACATCAACCTTGATCGGTGAGACGCCGCCAACGCGATAGAACTGTCCGTCTTGCAGTACGCGTAGCAAACGCGTTTGCAGATCAGCCGGCATGTCGCCGATTTCATCTAAGAAAAGTGTGCCGCCGTCGGCTTGTTCAAAGCGACCTTTGCGCTGTGTCGCTGCGCCGGTGAACGCGCCACGTTCGTGGCCGAAGAATTCACTCTCCATCAAATCTTTAGGAATTGCTGCGGTGTTAATCGCGAGGAAAGGCTTTTGCGCGCGTGGGCTGTTGACGTGCAGTGCGCGTGCGACCAACTCTTTACCTGTGCCAGATTCACCGGTAATCAGCACGGTGATCTGTGATTGTGAAAGGCGACCGATAGCGCGGAATACATCCTGCATGGCCGGGGCTTCGCCGATGATGGCTGCGCCGTTCATGTCGACGTTCAGGGCGTCATTTTTTACTTGTTTCTGCGCGGCGCGGCGGACCAGCGCAGCAACATTGTCGACGTCAAAAGGCTTGGGCAAATATTCAAACGCGCCGCCTTTGTAGGCTGCGACCGCAGCATCGAGATCCGAGTGCGCGGTCATGATGATCACGGGTAGCTCAGGCTTGGCGGCGCGTACGCGCTCCATCAAGTCGAGGCCGTTCAGGCCGGGCATGCGGATGTCGGACAGCAAAACATCGGGTGTGCCGCTATCTAATGCATCCAGCAACTCAGCCGCGCCAGGAAAGGTTTTGACCTTCATGCCTTCGCGCGCGAGCGATTTGTCGAGTACCCAACGGATCGACTCATCATCATCTACAACCCAGACAGTAAGGCTCATTGCAATTCCAGAGGTAGATAAATCGAAAACACAGTGCAGCCGGGCCGCGAGCGACATTCAATGAGGCCGCCGTGGCTATGGATTAGATACTGAGCAATAGGCAGGCCAAGTCCCGTGCCTTCGGGTCGCGTGGTGATCATCGGGTAGAAGATTTTTTCCATCATCGGCGCGGGAATCCCCGGGCCGTCGTCTTCTACATCGATCTGAATCACCAGCTTGTGACGCGCGCCGCCAATGGTGAGCTGGCGCTTGGTGCGGGTGCGCAAGGTGATATTGCCGGTGCTGCCGATCGCTTGTAATGCGTTGCGCACGATGTTCAGTACAGACTGAATCATCTGCTCGCGATCAACCACGATGTCGGGAATCGACGGATCGTAGTCACGCAGAAAATTAACTTCATCCGGGCCTTCCGCCTGCACCAGCTGACGCACGTGCTCCAGCACTTCGTGAATATTGAGCAGTGCTTTCTGCGGCACGCGATTGGGGCCGAGCATGCGGTTGACCAAATTCTGCAGGCGATCAACTTCGCGAATGATCACGCGGGTGTATTCGCGATGCTCGGAATCTGGAAACTCGCGTTCTAACAATTGCGCCGCGCCGCGGATGCCGCCGAGGGGGTTTTTGATTTCGTGTGCCAGACCTCGAATCAGCTCGCGGCTGGCTTGGTGTTGTGCAAGCAGAAGTTCGTCGCGCGAGATGCGCAGGTGGCGATCCAGCGGCAACACTTCCATCAGTAGGCCGTGCTTGCCATCGACCAAGATCGGAGTGACGGTGCAGTCGACGGTGATGACTTGTTCGCCAATGCGGTGCAGCTTGAGTTCACGATCAATAAAGCCGGCACCAGCATCTAAAGCGGCGCGTAGTCGGGGCTCGTGGCTGCCGAAATGTGGAATGCCTTCAGTCAGTGGCGCGTCCAAAGCATGGCGGCGGCTGATGCCAAACAGGCTTTCGCAGGCAGAGTTAAGGGCGGTGACTCGGAGGTTTTGATCGAGACAGATAACAGCCGTCGTCATGCCGTCTAGGACGGCATCCGGGCGTGTGCGGCGGCGGGTTGAGGTAAGCATGGGCTGCGGGTCGCAAGAAGCGGGCCATCAAATTTGACCCAAGGCTACCCCAAATCTGGCATGCAAGCACCAAAACAGTGCATTACTTTTTGGCCAGCGTTCCCTTAACCTCGATATTGATCGGTTTAGACCGTGCTAACTCTTTGCCTTCATGGCTAATCAGTGCGGCAACCAACTCATGTTTGCCTGCACCAATTCCGTGCAACGTGGCTTTGATGTCAGGGATCGGTTTGGTGCTTTGCGCTTTGCCGTCGACATAAAAGTGAATACCAAAGCCTTTGGCGAGGCCCGGCATGACACTCACCACGGCCATAAAGTTGGGGTCTACTTCTTTGTAGATCTGTCCGGGGCTGGGCAAGGTCCAGTGCACAGCAAAGCGTGTGGCGTTGCGGACGGTTTCGATGGCGGCAGCGTCATCCCACTTTTTCTTGGCGACTGCTGGGCGGCTGCCATCGAGCACCAGCGGTTTAGCACCTCGAGTCGGTGGTTGGTCGGTGAAGTGCACCATCCCGTTTGGGTCGGTGTAGCGATACAGCTTGCCTCCAGCCATTGCCGTCGTGGCTAGCAACAACAGCAGGAGGCAACTGATCGCGCGCATTACTGAACCTTCAGTCTCATGCCGACGACTTTGAGGTATTCCGCCTCACGTTCCAAATCGGCCTGCGTCAGCGGATGCCGCGCCAGCCAGGTTTTTTGAGTAAAGGTCATATCCAGCGCACGGCGATTGGCGCTGAGTTTTACTGGAGGACGAAGATCGGGCTCGTGCGAGCGATGCAGCAAAACCGCGAGTCGCAGGATCATTGTTAGGCGGCGCATCGGCTCCACCCACATGCTTGGCAGGTCATCGAAAGTCAGCGGCGACAATTTGCTGCGATGTGCGCGCACCAACGTCGCCAGCAGTTTTTGATCAGTCTGCGAGAAGCCCTGCAGATCGCAATGCTTAATGATGTATTCGCCGTGCTTGTGATACGAGGAGTGCGAAATCACCAAACCAATCTCATGCAGGCGTGCGGCCCAGCCAAGAAATATGGCGGAAAATTTCGGTTCCAGGTCCCAGCTCTTGCCGACCTGATCGAGAATTTTTAGCGCTGTGCGTTCGATGGCTTGCGCGTGATTGAGATCAACCGCGTAGCGCTCGGCCATTGCGTTGACGGATTCATCGCGAACGTCGTGATTGGAGAGGCGTCCGAGCAGGTCATAGATCAAACCTTCACGCAGCGCGCGCTCAGAGGTTTCCATCTTTTGCAGATCAAGCGCGTCGAACACCCCGGCCAGTGCTGCGAGTCCGCCTGCGAATACCGGGCGACGATCTTCGCGCAGCGAGGGGAAATCAATTTTGTTGACGTGGCCGCGCGACAGCACCAGCTCGATGACTTTTTCCAAGCCTTCGCGCGTGATCTGGTTCTCGCACCAGCCGTTGGCCATCATCACGCGCCAAACGCCGCGAACGGTGCCAGATGCGCCGATGGCAACATCCCAACCGGCTTTGCGATAGCGGCGTTCTAAGAACTCGAGTTGAACGCGTGCAGCAAGCCGCGCTTTGCGGAACTGTGCGCGGGTGATGTCGCCATCTTCAAAAAACAATTGATGATGCGTGACACAGCCCAAAGAGACCGATTCCATCAACGCTGGATTGGGCCCGCGGCCAATAATAACTTCAGTACTTCCGCCGCCGATGTCGACGACCAGACGACGCGCTTTTGCACGGCCCATACCGTGAGTGACGCCGCCGTAGACCAAACGTGCTTCTTCAGCGCCCGCGATGATTTCGATTTCGTGACCTAGTGCCATTTCAGCGGCGGCGAGAAAATCTTCGCTGCGACGCATGCGACGCATGGTGTTAGTGCCGACCACGCGCACTTGTTGCTGCGGAATGCCGCGCAGACGCTGGCCAAAGCGCTGCAAGCAGGCGAGCGCGCGGGCTTGGGCTTCTGGGTGCAGGCGTTTATCAGCATCGAGTCCAGCGGCGAGGCGAACCGGTTCGCGCAGGCGATCGATCACCTGAAGCTCCGAGCCGTTGGCGCGCGCCACCATCATGTGAAAGCTGTTGGAGCCCAGATCAACTGCGGCGACTTCCAGGCCCTGGAGTGCTGTTGCGCGATTCGAGCGCAAACTCACAGATAGCGCTCCAAATTGCGCAGGCAAAAATCAGAATTTTTTGTGGCGCGCTCGATGCGGTCGGGCATGTTGTTTTCGGGTTGGTGCCATCACTCGTAATTGAGTGTGTGGCGTAGTGAATATGTTTTAATTTATACAACTAATATAAGTTAAAACAACAATAATCAACATCGATAAAGTATGCGTTCTGCCTTGCAGATTCGCACTATAACGCAGCATACATTCGCTTCCGTTACGAATTTCCGTTGACCCGAGTGCTCAATTCACGGAACATATTGTGGCTAAATTCTTTGTTGATGTTCCGTTTGGGGAGTTTCACATGATGAAGTTTGTCCGCGTGGGCGCCATTGCTGCCGCCCTCACGCTGAGTCTGCCTGCGTTTGCCGAAGGCAACGTTGAGGCTGGCCGCATTAAAGCGAACACCTGCATGGGTTGCCACGGCATCCCGCAGTACGACAACGCTTATCCGAGATACCGCGTTCCCAAGATTGGCGGACAGCATCGTGACTACATTGTTGCTGCGCTGAAGGAATATCGCAGCGGCAATCGCCCTCACAAAACCATGCAGGCACAGGCTGCCAGCTTGAGCGATCAGGATATCGAGGATATTGCCTCGTATCTCGAACACTCTGCGGCCCATAAGTAAGGTGACCTCCATGAAACAGATTGCAACGATTGCCCTGCTGGGCCTGGTCTCTACCGCTACTTTTGCTGCCAGCCCAGTTGCGCAGCCAGAAAAAGCGGCTGCTTGCTTTGCTTGCCACGGTGAAAACGGCCACAGCAAGATTGAGGCAAACCCAGTGCTTGCTGGTCAGTACACCAACTATCTTGAACACGCTCTCACCGAGTACAAGAGCGGCGCGCGTAAGAACCCGATCATGAATGGTCAGGCTGCTGGCTTGAGCAAAGAAGAAATTCACGCTCTGGCAAAGTTCTTTGGCTCGCAGACCAGCGACCTGTACACGCCTAGCGTGCATGGCGCTTTGAAGAAGTAAGTTCTTTACGTTTTAAATAAAAGCCGCTGAGAGATCAGCGGCTTTTTTTATGTACAGGATGTACGGTACCTCCGCGGGCGCATGGATGCGCAGGAGCGGAGGTGTTTGTGCCGAGATGCTGGTTCTAAAAGAGCACAGCGCGTTTCACTGCAACACAACAATTCACAGCCCAAATATCCTAGCCAAACAAAAAGCCGCCAGATTTCTCTGGCGGCTTTCTTGCAACAAGCTTAAATCGCTAATTACTTAGCAGCAGGCGCTTCTTCGCCAATACCGAGCAGTTCAACTTCAAACGTCAGCGTCGAGTTAGGGCCGATCTTCACGCCAGCGCCGCGCTCACCGTAGCCGAGTGCTGCTGGGATGTAGAACTTGTACTTGGAACCAACCGTCATCAGCTGCACGCCTTCGGTCCAACCTGGGATCACGTTGCCGAGAGGGAACGTTACTGGCTGGCCGCGATCGTAGGAGCTATCAAAGGTTTCGCCGTTCAGCAGCGTGCCTTTGTAGTGAACGGTCACGCTGTCCTTGTCGGTTGGGTGCTTGCCTTTACCTTCGGTCAGCACTTCGTACTGCAGGCCGCTCTTGGTGGTTTTTACGCCAGCTTTCTTGCCGTTTTCAGCAAGGAACTTGTCGCCTTCTTCCTGATTTTTCTTGGACTGATCAGCGCGCTGAGCGAGCTGCTCTTCCTGCATTTTCTTGGCAACGGTGTTCTTGATTTCTTCGCGAGCTGCGTCGTCGAGCTTGACCTTGGCAGCGTCGCCGCTGGAGGCGTCATCGAGACCCTGCTTCAGAGAAGCCACGTCAACGTACTGCTTGACCGGCTGCAGTGACTTGCCGAGATCCACGCCGATGGCGTAACCGAACTTCTGGGCGTCAGTGGTGAGGCCAGATGCGTCGGCCGACTTTGCGTCCTTGTCGCCATTTTTGGCGCAGGCTGCAATCAAACTGATGGCAGCAATCGCTACCAGCAAACGATAAGACTTCGACATGGAGATTCCTAAAATTCTGTTGTGGAAAGAGAAACGGGGCCTAAGGCCCCTACCGTTTTCGATTATACCGAAGCGTCTGTCGCTGTCACGACAGGGGTTCGACGACGAGAAAGTAGCTGCAGAAGCGTTTGACGCGCCTCGTCCGAAAGTAGTTCCATCGATCGCTCGGCGACGCGTTCGATCTTGGCATCCACCCGCAGGGTTTTGGCATCGGTTTCAACGACTAGGCCGACTTCAATGAGTGTGTTCATGTGGCCACGGAACAGGGCTTTATCGAAGAATTCCGGGGCATCGCGACCGGTCAGAATCGCCATGCGTTCGGCCAATAGGCGGCAGTCTTCTTCAAACTTGTCACGCTGCAACGGCAGATCGCTTTTGCTTTCTTCGGCCAGCAGCAGGGCGGTCATGCAATAGCGTTCCAGGGTTTCGCTCATCACGCGGCCGAGCATGGCCAGTGTCGAGAACGCCGGGCTGGCGACATCTGGACGACGCAGGTCGCCGCCGATGGTGCGTGTCAGCAGGCCGAGTTTGACCATGACTTCGATGCATTCGCGCGTCGCGGTTTCGCACTCCTGCATATCCCACCGCAAGAAAAACTCGGTGCGTAAAAATGGATACAAGGCGCGGCAACCCATCACCGCAGCTTCTTCCGGCAGCATGCCGCGCGTGCGGAAAAAGTTGGCGACCAGCGATGGCAGCGCAAACAGATGTTGAATGTTGTTGCGGTTGTACGTGAGCAACACCGCATCACGATCTGCCAGCGCCATCAAGTCACCCCAAGGATGCGGTGCACGACGGATACGTGCGATTGGCGCAGACCAATCAACGACGGCACGCGGTGCACTCTCAGGGATGTATTGCAGCGGGCTGTAGTTCTGGCCTTTCAGCAGCCAGATCAAGTGACCGATTTGTTCAACTAATTCTTCTTCACTCACTGCACGCTGTGGTGAAGACAACATGGCGACCGCAGCCAAGCTCACAGGGTTGGCGACAGCGGCGTCATTGATGCGACGCATGTGCTCCGCAGCCAACTGCGCAATAAAGGGCTTGAAGTTGGTAATCGGGCCATCACTATTTTTGACTTGCTCACGCCAGTTGGGCAGATGAGTGTCGGCGTAATCCTGCAGCTCAAGATGCTGGCCAAAATTGATATAGGCCTTGCCAAAAGATTTGCCGAGAATCTTGCTGGCCTTGAGTAGGCCTTGCACGGACTCTTTCTGTTTGGCTGCGCCGCGCAGTTCCTTGGAATAACTGTTGAGTTCCCAGGCCTTGTCGTAACCGATAAACACCGGCACCAGCGCAACTTTGCGCGTGCGTTGTCTCAAGCCCGCTTCAACAACCATGCTTAGCAAGCCGGTTTTTGGCGCCAGCAAACGGCCCGTGCGACTACGGCCGCCTTCAGGGAAAAACTCAATCGGATAGCCACGCTGTATCAGTGATTCAACATAGGCGCGAAACACCGCGGTATAGATTCTGTCGCCCGAAAAACTGCGACGCATGAAGAACGCCCCGCAGCGACGCAGCAGTGCGCCGACAACCGGAATGTTGAGATTGATACCTGCCGCAATATGCGGTGGCACCAAGCCAGCGTGATACAGCGAGTACGACACCAATAAATAGTCTGCGTGCGAGCGGTGGCAGGGCATGTAGACAATTTCATGCGTCGTTGCGAGCTGACGCATTTTTTCCAGACCTTGAACGTCGATGCCTTTGAAAACGCGATTCCACACGAACGTGCCGAGGAAGCGTTCAATAAACGTCAGACTAACTGTCGAATAATCCGCGCAGATTTCCAAGGCGCACTTGCGTGCATAACGCAGCGCTTGCTCTGGTGTGTAATTCTTTTTGTTGTCGCTCGCGCTGGCTTGCAGCGCTTGTTGTACGGTTTTGCTTTGCAGCAGCGTGCTGACGACAACGCCACGACGTAGCAGCGTTGGTCCCAGCGCTGCGGTACGCGCACGCAAAAAGTGAAAATGCATCACACGCGTTAGCTTGCGGATTGCTGTCGGCGCGTCTTTTTCCTTATCAACGTATTCGCGGAACTGCAGTGGCAAACCAAAGTTGGCGAAAACATTGCGGCCGTTGGCGATGATGATGAAGAGTTTGCGAATCGCGCTTGCCTGCGGGCTGTCGAAGAACGCCAGTTTGAACAGGCTCGTTTCTTTGCCGGGGTCGCGGCCCCAGAACAGCGTGATCGGAATCAGCTGCGCGTCGTACGTCTTGGTCGCGGCCGCAGTCTCGAGCAGGTTTGTCAGCTCAGTCGGATGAATACGTGTTTCGAGCACCGCGGGCAGGTAAACCACACCAGCACGATCAGGGGTCGGAAAGTTCAGACCGGTGCGGCTGGGGCGTGGCAGTGCCAGATCCTTACAGATGCGGTCGAGCACAAACAGATCGGTCCATGAGCGCGTCGGCAGAATAAATACGACCGGTTTGGTTGGATCGAGCTTCAGCTCGGCGCGCAGATCAGCGCGTGTGATCTTGTACTGGATCAACGAGTTCAGCGGGCGGAACAGCAACCACGCCAGCCAGTAAAAAATGCTTGTTAGCGGACCGCTCAAACCATCTCTCCTTCAAGGTATTGCCGACCGTTGGCCGGATTGGCCCGGGACGGAGGGTGACGCAATAAGCCCCGGGTGCCGCGGCAGGGGTACAGATGCCCGGCTTTTATCAGTTCATTGTGGCCGCAATTTTACCGCATGCCTGATGCCAACAAGCCATGAGCCGGGCTCATCAGGCCTGTGAGAGTGTCGATTGGTACCAATATTGTTTCAATTAATTAACTAATAAAAAATACAGAAAATATTTTAAAACGGAACTGATGCTGAAAGTTTCGTTGGCCGCCATGGGGTGACACGCAAGGTTGTGTGCACACACCTGTCGATTACGGCGACAATAGCGATCCGCCATTTGCCCCCTATGCCTTGTGCGATCTTCCCGTGCGCCTGAAGTAAACGCCTCCGAGCCCTCCGACTGGCGGGTGATCCGGACGCTTGCGCCTTATCTGACGGAATTCCCGCTGCGCGTTTTCGTGGCGATGCTGTGTTTGGTCATCGCCAAACTCACCGGTGTGGTGCTGCCGATGGTGATGAAGCATTTGGTGGATGACCTCACGCCGACGCAGAACGCCTTAGTCGTCGTGCCCATCGCTCTGTTACTGACTTATGGCGCGCTGCGTTTTGCCAACGTCATGTTCGGCGAACTGCGTGACTTAGTGTTTGGCCGCGTTGCCGAACGCGCCATGCGCCGCGCCGCGCTGAATGTGTTTGAGCATTTGCATCGCTTGGATCTGGATTTTCATCTCACGCGCCGCACCGGCGGTTTGTCGCGTGACATCGAACGTGGCGTCTCCGGCATCAACTCTTTGCTGCGCTTCATGCTGTTCAATATTTTGCCGACGTTGCTGGAAATTGGGCTGGTCGCAATGATTCTGCTGTTCAACTACGGCGCCGACTTCGCCATCATCACCGTTGCTTCGGTGATTTTGTACATCGCTTTCTCTGTCGTTATCACCGAATGGCGCAACAAATACGTGCGCGCCGCCAACACCTTGGATTCACGCGCC
This sequence comes from Pseudomonadota bacterium, assembly GCA_040387055.1. Classification (GTDB taxonomy): domain Bacteria; phylum Pseudomonadota; class Gammaproteobacteria; order Nevskiales; family Nevskiaceae; genus Stenotrophobium. The sequence continues at coordinate 15,034 of JAZKEM010000276.1, forward strand.
AACACGCGTGCCATCGACAGCCTGCTCAACTACGAAACGGTGAAGTACTTCGGTAACGAGAAACACGAAGCGGCGCAATACGATCGCGCGCTGGCCGACTGGGAAATAGCGTTGATGCAAAACCGCTTGTCGCTGTCAGCGCTGAATGCCGGTCAGTCGCTGATCGTTGCGGGCAGTCTCACCTGGATGATGATTCTGGCCGCCCAACACATTGTTGATGGGCAGATGACCTTGGGCGATTTTGTTGCGGTCAACGCCTATATGGTTCAGTTATTTGTGCCGCTGAATTTTCTCGGCTTTGTTTATCGTGAAATTCGCCGCTCGCTGACGGATATGGCAAAGATGTTCGGCCTGCTGGAGAAAAACGCCAGCATCAGCGACGCGCCTGCCGCACAGACGCTCACAACAAAGGCTGCCAGCGTTCGCTTTGAGAACGTGCAGTTCGGCTATGGCGAGAAGCGCCGCATCCTTAACGATGTCAGCTTCGAAATTCCCGCAGGTAAGAAGCTTGCCGTAGTTGGCCCTAGCGGCGCGGGCAAGTCGACATTGGCGCGATTGCTGTTCCGTTTCTATGACGCACAAGGCGGTAGCGTGCGTGTTGATGGTGTCGATATCCGCCAGCTTTCACAGGATTCTCTACGCGCGCATATCGGCGTGGTGCCACAGGACACGGTGTTATTTAACGACACCATTTTCTACAACATTCAGTACGGTCGGCCCGATGCCAGCCGCGAAGAAGTCGAGCATGCCGCGCGTTTGGCGCATCTCGATGCCTTTATCCGTCAGCTGCCGGATGGTTATGAGACGGCTGTGGGCGAGCGTGGCCTCAAGCTCTCGGGTGGCGAAAAGCAACGCGTCGCCATTGCCCGCGCTTTGTTGAAGAACCCGGCCATCATGATTTTCGATGAAGCGACCTCGTCGCTGGATTCGGTTTCCGAGCAAGCCATCCTTGGTGCACTGCGCGAAGTCGCGCAACGACGCACGACGCTGGTGATTGCCCATCGTTTATCGACAATTACCGATGCCGACGAGATCATCCTGTTGGATCAGGGCCGGATCCAGGAGCGTGGCACGCATGAGTCCTTGTTGGCTGCTGGCGGCGCTTATGCGCGGCTGTGGCAGATGCAACAGACCCATCTGACAGATGAAAAATGACGCGCCGGCCCTTCATTGTGTCGGCGATTTGGACTAACGTGCTCAAGCGAAATTGTGTGGAGATCGGGCGAAGCCCGACAATCAAATGAATCTGGATTTTCTAAAAAATTTCAGCCTGAAAGAAGAAATACTGAAGCGCTTGATCACGCCTGAAATCGACGAGGCTGTGGCCAAGACCGCGAAGCCGGTCGGCAGTTTTGGTTATGACCCCTGGGGCTATAACGAAAACATGGCCAAGGTCGGCATGGGCGTGACCAAGCTGCTCTACGACAAATACTTCCGCGTGACAGCTTCGGGTCTCGAAAACATTCCCAAGTCGGGCCGCGTGCTGATCATTCCCAACCATAGCGGCCAGTTGCCGATGGATGGAGTGCTGATCGGTTATGCCATCGCCACCAACGAGCACGGCCCACGTGCGCCGCGCGCGATGATCGAGCGTTTTTTCCCGACCGTGCCGTGGCTTGGCAATCTGCTGAATGGTTTCGGCGCTGTGATTGGCGATCCATTGAACTGCGAACGCATGTTGGAGAACGACGAAGCCATCATCGTTTTCCCTGAAGGTGTGCGCGGCTCCGGCAAGCTTTATAAAAAGCGTTACCAGCTACAACGCTTCGGCAATGGCTTTATGCATCTGGCGATGGCGCACAACACGCCGATCATTCCTTGCGGCGTTGTTGGTTGCGAAGAAACCATGCCTGCGATTGCAAACATCAAGCCACTGGCCAAGCTGCTCGGCATTCCGTATGCGCCGGTCGTTGTGCCGGTGCCATTGCCTGCACGCGTTCACCTCAACTTTGGTGAGCCGATGATGTTTAAAGGCGATCTCAGCAATGAGGAGCAAGTGACCGAGCGTGTTGAGCAGGTCAAAGACGAAATTCGTAAGTTGATCGAGAAGGGCCTCAAAGAGCGCACGTCGCTCTATTAAAAAACAGCCCGAGACTGGAGAGAGAATAAAAATGGCTCAGAAAAAAACCGTCCTGGTGACCGGCGCTGCCGGCTCGCTAGCCAAGCGTGTGATTGCACGTTTGCACGGCAAGTACAACGTGGTTGCTGTCGATTTTCGTCAGAAAGTAGAAACCGATGCCGATATCCCGAGCTATAAAGTCGAGATGTTCAAGCGTGGTTTTGAAGATGTGTTCCGCAATCACAAGATTGATGCAGTGCTGCATATCGGCCGTATCTTTGCGCATGAATCCACTCGCCAGAATCGTTACAACGCCAACGTGCTTGGCAGTAAGCACTTGTTCGATCTGTGCCGCAAATACAAAGTCGGCCAGGTATTGGTGCATTCAACGTTCTACGTTTACGGCGCTAGCCCGTACAACCCAGCGCTGCTGGATGAAGAAGCGCCACTGAAAGCATCGGATGTGACTGCAGATTTGGTCGACACCGTCGAGTTGGAATCACTCGCCAAGATTCACATGTGGCGTTATCCGGAACTCAACATGACGATTCTGCGTCCATGCAATGTGCTCGGTCCGGGTGTGCGCAATAGCATGTCGCTGCTGCTGTCGCGTCCGCTCGCCCCGGTGTTGATGGGCTTCTCACCTTTGATGCAGTTTCTGCATGTCGATGACATGGCGGATGCGATGTTTGCGGCCTTTGAAAAGAACAAGCCGGGCATTTATAACGTTGCGCCAGATGACTGGGTTGCGTATCAGGAAGCCGTAAAACAATGCGGCTGCAAGCGACTGCCGCTGGCTTCGATCCCGCCGGTATTGCCGAAACTGATCAGCACCATATTGAACTGGAATGCTTTCTTCCCGCCGTACTTGATCAACTACTTCAAGTATCCGGTGATCATCGACGGCAAATTGTTCCGCGAGACTTTCGATTGGAAACCCAAGCGCAATCTCAATGATATTTTTAGTTACTACCGCAAGAACAAGCTGGTGACGCCAAAAGCTTAAGTCCGCATTCGGCGCTCGCTATCGTACCGTTCGTAAGATTCAATATTCCCGCGCAAGGATTCGCTGCGTAAACTCTCTAGCAACAATCATTAGGAGACCGACATGGGTAAGGCAAAGGCTTCTGCCAAGATTGAAATTGGTATCACTAAAGAACAACGCAAAAGTATTGCAGATGGTTTGTCGCGTTTGCTGGCTGATGAATACACGCTTTATCTGAAGACGCATAACTTTCATTGGAATGTGACAGGGCCGATGTTCAACACCCTGCATCTGATGTTTGAAACGCATTACAACGAATCCGCACTTGCGGTTGATTTGGTTGCGGAACGCATTCGCGCACTGGGTCATCCGGCTCCCGGCACCTACAAGCAATACGCTGCGCTCTCTTCGATTGAAGAAACCGCTGGCGTGCCTGAGGCGATGGAAATGGTGCGTCTGTTGGTGAAGGGCCATGAGGCCTGCGCCAAGACGGCGCGCAGCATTTTCCCCGCTGCCGACAAAGCGAGCGATGAGCCCACCGCTGATCTTTTGACCCAACGCATGCAGGTGCATGAAAAGACTGCATGGATGTTGCGCAGTTTGTTGGAGTGATAAAACTATTTTTCGACATGACGTCGTAGGTTGTAGAAATTCTTGAATAACACCGTTACTCATCGCGTGGAAAGCGCAAAGCCTTTATTGGAAGTTCGCCGCCTCGGCGTTCAGTACCCCGTTCGCGGGCGCTGGCCGTGGAGTGCGCGCGGGCGTCTGCGTGCGGTAGATGAACTCAACTTTAATCTGCGTGCTGGCGAAACTTTAGGAATCGTCGGCGAGTCTGGTTCTGGCAAATCAACATTGGCGCGCGCCCTGGTCGGCATGCAGACGGTGGATGCAGGCGCCATCACTTTTGATAGCCGCAACATCACCAAGCTCGACAAAAAATCGTGGCGCCCTTTGCGTCGCGATATCCAGATCGTTTTTCAAGATCCGCTCGCCAGCCTCAATCCACGCATGACGGTTGGCCGCATTGTTGGCGAGCCGCTGAAGACTTTGTATCCAGAAATTAGTGCAGCTGATCGCGAAGGCAAAGTCGTAGCAATGCTGGAGCGCGTGGGTCTCTCGCGTTTGCATCTCAATCGCTATCCGCACGAGTTCTCTGGCGGTCAGTGCCAACGCATCGGCATTGCACGCGCCTTGATCGTGCAGCCTAAGCTGCTGATCTGCGATGAGCCGGTTTCCGCGCTGGATGTTTCAGTGCAAGCACAGATCATCAATCTGCTTAAAGATCTGCAACGCGAATATGGTTTAGCGCTGATCTTTATCGCGCACGATCTTGCTGTAGTGCGCCACATCAGTCATCGCGTACTAGTGATGTATATGGGTCGCATGATGGAACAAGCAGATCGCGAGATATTGTTCGCGTCGCCATCACATCCCTATACGAAAGCATTACTCGCTTCGGCACCGTCTACAGATTTGTCGCCAGAAGATCAGCGAGATCGACAGATGCTAGAAGGCGAAATCCCCAGCCCCACCAATCCGCCACCAGGTTGTGTGTTTGCTACGCGTTGCCCGATGGCAGACGAACATTGCAGCCGTCAGGCCCCGCATGTGCGTTTGTTGGCGAATGGCACTGCGGCGGCTTGTCACTATCTCGGATCTGCTTAAGTCGACTGAGTTGTAGGGCGGGTCAAGACCCGCCTGTCGAGTAGGTAATGCGAGAACGGCGGATTACGCTTCGCTAACCCGCCCTACGCGGGCTACTTCGTGCAGGTATAGCGCCGCAGTGCTGCAATAACAGCTTCGGGTTCTTGGTAGGCGTGAGGGCTGATCACGATCTTGCGGCGACCGGCATATAAATGAAAGCCGACGCCACCAACGATCTTGATATCAGTGACATCGGACCATGCAATGTGCTGCTGGCCGCGAAGTGATGGGCGGCTTATACCGCTTGTATCAATCGTGGTTTTTGAATCCGCATAGATCTTCCAATACATCGCTAAAGCTGCAAGAAAGCAGAGAGCGTCGATACCAATGACAATCGGCCAGCTGAATCCACCTGTAATCGGCAGACCCTGCGACCACTGACCGTAGACCTGCGCCGTGATTCCACCGCCAATGAAAAGCAACGCGGCGGTGCCAGCGACTGCGACGAATGCGATGTAAAGCTTGTTGAGACGAAGATCCACTAGTGCGGCCTAAAGTCAGTTAGCCGTCAGCCTCAACCACACTTAGGTTTCTTGCCCCCAGCACGCGCGGCTTCATAGACCGGCAAATCTTTAGGCATACGAGCTTGCAGCTGATCAATACGCGTTGAATCTGAAGGATGCGTCGACAGCATTTCTGGTGGTTTCTGTCCTCCAGCAGTCATCATGTTCTGCCACAGCGCCACAGCTTGGCGCGGATCGAATCCGGCGCGAGCCATCAGATCGAGACCGAGTAAATCAGCTTCGCTTTCTTGTGCGCGTGAGCCGGGCATTGTGTAGAACACATTGCTGGCGATGCCGAACAGTTGTGGATCAACGCCCGTTACTGCGCCACCAATCTGCGACAAGCCTTGTGCGGCCATCTGCTGAGAGACGCGCTCGCCGGAGTGATTGGCAAGTACGTGTGCCACTTCGTGGCCGATAACGGCGGCGAGTTGGTCTTGTGTTTTAGCGACTTTGAGCAGGCCGGTGTAGACGCCGACTTTGGCGCCGGGCAGTGCAAAGGCATTGACCTGATCATCTTCAAACACCTGTACTTCCCAAACGCGGCCGTCGTTAAGCTCGGCGGTGATGGCGCGTGAGATACAGGTGACATAAGCCGAGGTCTTGGCGTTCTTGGTGACGGGCGTTTTCTGCTTGAGCTCAGTGAACGAGGCCACGCCCATTTCATCCATTTGACCGGCTGAAACCGTCATCAACTGGCGACGGCCGAGTGGTGAGGTGGCGCAGCTGATCACCAATAAGCTGACGATAAAAATAAGGGCAAAATTACGCATGAAAGGCCTCCGCAGTAGTGGCTGAATCATACGCAAGCTGGCCAAATATTTCTGTGAATAAGTGCTCGCGGGCCTTGTTGCAGCGCGGTATTTTTCAATTCGCACAAAAATAAAAATATCGGTAGAGTTGGTCTTGAGCGACAAGCTCAGGGGACGCGGCAAGGACTTATAAAAGCACCGCCGTTGGTTACGTGGCGGCTGCGGCCGTCGTTAGATAGGAAGGTTTTCTACTTATGGCTAATCGCGAGACGGGCACCGTGAAGTGGTTCGACAACGCTAAGGGCTTTGGTTTTATTCAACGCGCCGCAGGCGATGATGTATTCGTACACTTCCGTGCGATCAAGGGTGACGGTTATCGCACCTTGCAAGAAGGACAACAGGTTGAGTTCAGTGTTGTGCAAGGCCAGAAAGGCCTGCAGGCTGAAGAGGTATCGGTCGCCTGAACTGACCGAATTGAAAACGCCGGCGAAAGCCGGCGTTTTGTTATGTACAGGATGTACGGTACCTTCGCGGGCGCATGGATGCGCAGGAGCGAAGGTGTTTGTGCAGTGATGCCCTCTGAAAATGGCCGCACGACAAATTCCCCAATTTAAAAATCCATACTAAAACGCATCGTAAAAGTACGCGGCGCATTGAGCGTGTAGTTGGTTTTCATCTGCTGCGTGGCGGTGATCTTGCTGGTGCCACCGCCGACTACGACGGTGTTGTTCATGATGTTGCTGGCATTGAACGTCAGCATTGGTTTGTATTCGCCGATTTGCGTGATCAAGCTGAGGCCAGCGCTGAGGGTGCCGTAGTCGTTGATTGGAATTGAATTGATGATGTCGCTTCTGCCCGTGCCGACGTAGTTGTAGCTGACGCTGGGGGCAATCATGAACGGGTCGAGCGGAATCAAGTAAGTCAGTCCGCCGAAATACTGCATCTTCGAGGCGCCTGGCAGCTGCTGGCCTGCGGGCACGGTGCTGCCGTCAGAAGCAGTGAAGGACTCGGTGGTGTGAGCATCCGTCAATGCAAGGCTCAGATTCATTTCCAGTCCCGGCAGTGGCGTCAGCCACTTCAGACTACTTTCAAGTCCACGGCTGATCGCAGCGCCGACGTTGTCGGTATAGGTCAGTGACAGCGGGCCGCCTGTGGACTGCCTGATCTGTGGATTTTTGAACAAGAGATAGAACAGCGTCAGATCGGCGTGCAGGCTGTTATCGAACCAAGCTGTGCGCAGGCCGGTTTCAAAATTCCACAGCGTGTCGGATTTGTATTTCTGCGGCACTTCGGTGAACACGGTGGATGGCACGCTCTGCAAACCACCAAAGCGGAAGCCGCGCGAGATTTGCAGGTATTGCGAAACGTCTTCAGTGAATTTGTAAGTGGCGCTGACCTTGGGGCTGATGCCGCTTTCACGCATCTTGTTGCCGGTGTAGTTGATCTCTTGGCCTGTATTGCCGCTGTAGGCGAGCACGCCGGTGCCAAAGAAACCGCCTTGCACGCCAGTGGAGTAAAAACGCGCACCGGCCGAGACTTCGAGTTTTTCCCAGAACTTGTCACTCACATCGAAGAACAGTGCGTACTCCTGCGCCTTCGCATCCGAGACGGCGTAGAGCAGGCTGAGTTTGTTGTAGATATCGGTAAGGTCGAGACCGCCACCGTTGAGAACATTGGACAGTGCGCTGCCAGGGCCGAGCGTGTCCTGTGCAGCAAGCAGATTGCCGGCTAGCAGAAAGTGAATCGAATATTTGTAGAGATAAACGCCGGTGAGCCATTTGAAATCATCACCGTCATTGGATTGCAGGCGTAGTTCCTGGGTAAATGCTTTGGAGTCATCGCCGATGAACAGAAAGGCTGCTCCTGCGGCGGGATAACCGGGTGGCGGCGTGCCAATGAGGCCGGGTGTGGCGTCGGCACCGACTGCCAGATGCTTCTTCGAATACGACGTCAGAGACACCAAGCGCATATCGTTGAATTCATATTCCGCGCTGAGTGTGTCGAGACTGAACTTGGTCTCAACCGGTTGCGGCAGAATCAGGTTGCCGTTGCTGCGCGTATTCGGGTTGTCAGCGTAGGGATTGGCATCTGGCGTCTCGAAGGTCTGTTGCAGATGAGTCAGCTTAAGTTTCAACGCATCTAGCGGTTGCCACATCAGGGTGCCGCGATACTGCGCGCCCTTGCCATGATCAACGTTGTACTTTGGAGGATCGCGCGTTAGATCGGTAACGCCCGGATATTTTTGGTTCACATAAGCGAGGCGCACCGTGAGGCTGTCTTCGTACAAGGGTGCATTGACGGAAATGCCGGTGGTTGCTGCAGCACTACCGTGATCAGGCATGCGGTACTGTGAAAATCCACGCACATGCCATTCACCCGGCTGCGGATCATTCAGCACATAGCGCAGCGCACCCGCCAATGCGGCGCCGCCGAACAGCGTGCCTTGTGGTCCCTTCAACACTTCAACGCTGGCAAGATCGAAGGCACTCAGATCCGGCTGCATCGCAGAGATATACGGATCGGTGAAGGCAACGTCGCCAATGAAAATACCGGTCGGTGAAGGTTGACCGGAGAGGCCGCTGGTATCGGTGCTGATGCCGCGGATCGAAATACGTGGGAGATTGGGCGTGACCTGATTCATCGTCACGCCGGGCGTTTCCGACAGGTAGTCGTTGAGATTGGTTTTACCGGAGGCTTCCAGCTTGTCACCGCTGAACTGGGTAATCGAGGCGGGAATGTCGCGCAGATTCTGCTCGCGCTTGGTTGCTGTCACCACGATTTCTTCGATGCCAGCGCGCTGCTTTCTTTCCGGTGCGGGCTCGGCAACAGCGATCGTCGGCAATGGTGTCTCCGTGCTTTCCGGAGTGACCTCGACTGCAGGCGGCGAAGTGGATGTGCTTGTCGTATTTTCTTGCTGTCCGCTAATGAGCGCATCGATCTCGTCAGCTGAAGAATTTTGGCTGCTGCCATTCGCCGTATCCGTTTGCGGCGTCTCGCTCTGAGCGATAGCAAAACTGGCGAATGCACTGAGCCCGAGGCCCAGTGCAGCGTGTACGGCGATGCCACGCGACTTGCTGCTTGTGAACACGGTTCTCTCCTTGCGATATTCCCGAGAGATGTCGTGTTTGCACACGCCTTGCCTTCTGTGCGGTGACGAACAAGGCACGTGGCCTTGCGTAAACGCGCTGCTGGCAATCTCCCAAAAATTTATTCTTAGTGCGGCTCTACGGCCGATAAGGGAGAGTACGCCGCTCTTTTGTCTGTGGATGTCCCTGATTTGACACCCACGACTCCGAGCGTTTTTGCAGATACAGCAGCGGTTTTAAGCCTTGCTCTTATTTTCCAGCCAGCAATTTCTTGGTTTCATGACTCGAAACCGCAATGCCCCCTAGTGACCAGCCGCCATCGACTGGCAACACGACGCCAGTGACATAGCTCGCCATTGGGCTCGCCAACCACAAGCAGGCGTCGGCAATATCCTGCTTGCTGCCATAACGACCCATCGGCACGCTGGCGCGCACGGCTTCCTGCGTTTCTGGTGTCGGTGCTAAACGGGCCATGCCTTCTGTACCTTCAATCGGGCCGGGCACGACGGAGTTAACGCGGACGCCCAGCGGGCCCCACTCCAGCGCACCCACGCGCGTCAGCATGTCGACGCCCGCTTTGGCAGCGCAAACGTGCATCTGGAATTCCATCGTCGTGTAAGCCTGCGGCGCTGAAATTTGAATGATGCTGCCGCCGGGTTTTTTCAGGAATGCATGTGCTGCGCGCAGCACATGAAAGCTGCCGATCAAATCGATGTCGACGACAGATTTAAAACCATTCGGTGAAATGCCCAGCGCAGGTGCTGGAAAGTTTCCGGCAGCGCCGGAGATCAGTACATCAATCTCGCCAAATTTCGCGTGTGTGTTTTTGAGTGCTGCTTCAACGGAAGCGTAATCGCGACCGTCAGCAGAAAATCCGATGGCTTCGCC
>JAZKEM010000277.1:0-11108 GCA_040387055.1 Pseudomonadota bacterium
AAATTGACGAATAAGCTGTGTGAGTGTTATAAACCGCGGCTTAATTTTTAGTCCCCCTTGGATAGAGTTCGGATGAAGGCAAAGAAAAGTAGCGCTAAGAAAGTGGCTAAGCCAGTTGCGGCGAAGAAGCCTGTAGCGAAAGCGAAACCGGTAAAAAAACCAGTTGTCGCCCAGAAAGTAGTCGCTAAGAAGCCAGTGGCGAAAGCCAAAGCTGCAAGCCCTGCCAAGAAGCCAGTTGCGGCTAAAAAGCCGGTCGCCAAGCCGTCCAAGCCAGCAGCAAAAGCGTCGTCTGGCTTTTCAATCAAGGCTGCTGCAGCCAAATTGAAGAGCGCGCTGACGACGACAAAGAAGCCTGAACCTAAGCCGGTCAAAAAAGCCGCCGCGCCTGTCGTTGCTAAAAAGCAGCCTGCACCAGCACCAGTTAAAAAGCCGGTTGCTGCACCTGCTGCCAAGGTCGTCGTCGCTAAGCCGGCTCCAGTTGCTCCTGCGCCTAAAGTCGTGGCCAAGCCTGAAGCGCCGGTTAAGGCTAAGCCAAAATTCGTCAGCAAATTGCCATCGAATTACGTGTCGCCTAAAGGCGTGCTGACGGAAGAACAGATTCGTAAATCGCATGACCGCGATTACATGAGCGATAGCCAGCTGGAATTCTTCCGCCATCGTCTGCTGCAGATGCGTAATGAAGTTCTGGAGCGTGAATTAGACGTTAAAGAGCGTCTGCACCAGCGCGAAGTGTTTGCTGATCCAGCAGACCGCGCAACGGCTGAAGAAGAACACTGGTTGGATCTTCGCTTGCGTGAGCGTGAGTCGCTTTTGCTTCATAAGGTTGATGATGCGCTGCGCCGCATTTCTGATAGAGAGTATGGCTACTGCGAGAAGACTGGCGATGCCATCGGCATTCCGCGTCTCCTGGCGCGCCCAACAGCTACGGTTTGCGTAGATGTTAAGGGGCAAGACGAGCGTATTGAGTCGCAGTTCCGCGATCGCTAATTCGTCTTTAAGACGTTTGATCAAAAGAGCCACTTTCGAGTGGCTCTTTTATTTTGTGGGCCCAATGTTGTACAGCTTGTTAAAACGCGCGCAAAACAAAGCTTCTGGCCATTTTCAGGACAGAAGCGTTTAGTCGTATGAGTTTTGAAACAAATGGCGAGGGCGCCTGCGCCCTGCTCTATTTACAGCTTTGAATATTGGTGCGACCGGCCGGAATCGAACCGGCACAGCTTGCGCCGGGAGATTTTAAGTCTCCTGCGTCTACCAGTTTCGCCACGGTCGCTTGATCAAAAATGTTAGCAAGTGGAGGCTACGGCCGGAGTCGAACCGACGTACGGGGATTTGCAGTCCCCTGCATGACCGTTCTGCCACGCAGCCATTTGCTAACAACTAGAGCCACAGTTTACTGGCTCTTTAACTAAAAAACCTCGTGGTAACGAGGTTTTCTATTAAAACTTGGAGCGGGAAACGAGATTCGAACTCGCGACCTCAACCTTGGCAAGGTTGCGCTCTACCAACTGAGCTATTCCCGCGTTGCGAGGTGCGTATTCTAGTGTCGGCAAACTTTAAGTCAAGCACTTTCTTTCATCATTGGCCACGCAGCTTTGAGATAAATGATCATTGACCATATCGTCAGCGCTGCAGCCACAAAAAGTAGTGCAAAACCCATATCAAACCAAGGCAGTCCGAAAGTTGGGATTTCCCAGATCATCATGCCGATTGCCGTCATCTGAAAGGCGGTTTTGAGTTTGCCAATCCAACTTACGGCAACATTGGCGCGACTGCCCAACTCTGCCATCCATTCACGCAGTGCCGAGATCGTGATCTCGCGGCCAATGATGATTGCCACCAGCGCTGAGAACAGCGGGTTTGCGTTGCTTTGCGCGTGCAGCAACATCACGAGGCACACTGCCACGAGAAGTTTGTCTGCAACGGGATCCAGAAACGCACCAAACTTGCTGGTTTGCCCCCAGCGACGTGCGAGCCATCCATCAAACCAATCGGTGATGCACGCTGCGGCGTAAAGCACGGTGGCGATTTGGCGCGCGTAGGGAATCGGCAAATAGAACAATGCGAGCACGACAGGAATCACCGCCACTCGTAAGATCGTTAGCCATAAGGGCAATGTCAGCCGCATAGTTCCTGTCGCGCAGATTTTGTTCTGGCGACTTTATCAGTAATTAATGGAAGTGGGCGTAGATGCGCTCAGCCAAGGTGCGATTGATGCCTTCGACCTTCGCCAGCTCATCAACCCCTGCACGCTTCACTTGAGGCAAGCCACCTAGCGTTTTGAGTAATGCACGACGACGCGCTGGGCCAAGTCCTTCGATGGTTTCTAGGCCTGAAGTTATGCGGGCTTTGTCACGGCGGCCACGGTGGCCGGTAATCGCAAAGCGATGTGCTTCATCTCGAATGCGTTGAATCAGATGTAGTGCAGGAGAATCCGGCGGCAGTCGCAGCGGTTGATCCTGTTCCGGCATTAATAACTCTTCTAGACCCGGTTTGCGTGTTGGGCCTTTGGCAATGGCGACGACTCGCAAATTGTCGATGCCCACTTCTTCCAAAGCGTCCATCGCAGATTTGAGCTGACCTTGCCCGCCATCGATAAACAACACGTCTGGAATTTGGACTTCGCCAGATTTGATTCTTGTGTAGCGCCGCAGCACAGCTTGTTTGATCGCAGCGTAGTCATCGCCTGGCGTGATGCCATCGATGTTGAATTTTCGATAAGCCGATTTCAGCGGGCCTTCATGATTGAACACCACGCAAGAAGCCACGGCCTTTTCGCCGCCGGTGTGCGAGATGTCAAAGCACTCCATGCGTTGCGGTGGCTCTGCCAGATCGAGCGCATTGCGTAGTTCTAATAATCGGGAGTCCATGCTGGCGGACTCGACCAAACGCGTCGATAGCGCTTGTGAGGCGGTTTGCTGCGTCATCTCAAGTAAACGCACCCGTGTGCCGCGCGCTGGCTTGCTGATCGACACTTTGTGCTGAGCTTGCGTCGATAAACTGTGCTCAATCCAATCCATATTCTCGGGCTCGTCGCTGAGCAGAATATCTTTGGGGATGGGTCGACCAAGATAGTACTGACCGATGAATTCTTCGATCAGCACGGCGGGTTCAATATTGTGTGGGTGGCGTGGAAAATAGCTGTGATGGCCTAGATTCAAGCCATCGCGAACGCTCACCACTGTCACGCAGCTGGCAGAGGCATGTGGCGCGACAACGATGACATCCATATCACGCGTACCGCCACTGATGGCCCTCGCCTCCTGCACACGCTTAAGTGCGCCAATCTGGTCGCGCAGACGCGCAGCACGCTCAAACTCCAGCGCTTCGGCTTCGCGCTCCATCTGCGTGCCAAGTTCTGTGGCGAGTTCATCGGCGCGGCCTTGTAACAGCCGTGTGGCGTTGCGTACGTCACTCGCGTAGTCCTCTTTCGAAATCATCTCTGTACAGGGACCAGAACAGCGTTTGATCTGGTACTGCAGGCACGGCCGATCACGGTGCGAGAAGAAGGTGTCGTTGCACGGCCTTAAGCGAAACAGGCGCTGCAAAGTGTCGAGTGTGTAGCGCACGGTTTGTGCGCTAGGAAATGGCCCGAAGTATTGATCCGGCCCTTTCTGTGGTCCGCGATAAAACGAAATGCGTGGATATTGGTGCGCGCTGATTTTGAGATAGGGATAACTTTTGTCATCCCGCAGCATCACGTTAAAGCGTGGATGCAGCTCTTTGATCAGCGTCGCTTCCAGAATCAGCGCCTGATCTTCAGTGTTGGTGACGGTGACTTCGATCTTGCGGATTAAGTCCACCATCATCTCGATGCGCGGGCTGCCGCTGGCACGCAGAAAGTAGCTGCCGACACGTTTCTTGAGATTTTTGGCTTTGCCAACGTACAGCAGCTCACCTTCGCTGCCATACATCCGATAAACCCCGGGTTGCGAGGTTAACTGGGATAGAAATTCTTTTGAATCAAACAGTTCTTTCGTAGAGTTCATGTTGATTCTAGGCGTCCGCGCTGCCGTTCAAGCGAGCGCGGACGGATGGCTTTAGCTCAGTGCTTCGGCCTTTTCATCGAGCAAGCCATAGCGCATCGCCATGCGAGTCAATTCCACATCGTTGGTCACGCCCAGCTTTTCAAACAGGCGATAACGGTAGGTGCTGACCGTTTTAGGCGAGAGATGCAGGCGATCTGAGATGTCTTGAGTCGAGTAGCCTTTGGTGACCATCAGCATCACTTGGGTTTCGCGTTGCGAGAGTTGCTCGAACGGCGAACCACCGTTGCTGCCCTTCACTAAGCTCGCAGCCAGGTTCCCAGCCACGTCCGCAGCGACATAGTGCCCGCCCATCGAAACGCGACGGATTGCGGCAACCACTTCATCTGCGGCCGAGTCTTTGCTGATGTAGCCGTTGGCGCCAGCGGCCAACAGGCGGCTGGGGTACGGCTCTTCAAGGTGCATCGATACGACAATAATCTTTGTATCCGGCAGGCGCTGCTTGAGTCGGCGCGTGGTCTCCAGACCACCAATGCCCGGCATATTGATGTCCATCAGGACGATATCTGGAATCAGCGTGCGAGAAAGTTCGAGTGCTTCTTCGCCTGTGCTGGCTTCCGCAACGATCTCAATGTCTGGCACTTCCGAGAGAACTCTCTTGAGTCCTGCTCGTACCAAACGATGATCGTCGACCAGCATAATTTTAATCATGAAAAGCTCCTTGCAAGCGACATATTAAAGCCTTATGACGCTGTCAGGGGGCTATAAATTGATCTTTTTTAAAAGACCGGTTTGTGCTTGTGACAGCACTTCTCTCCAGTAAGAAATCCGTCAGCAGGTTTATTCTTTCTCTTCTGGTGTCGATACCTGCTCAGCGTTGGCCTCATCGCTCTCGGCTGCTGCTGCCCATCCAGAAACCGCACCGTCTCCAATAGGTTTGGTCGCAGCTTGTCCTTGTCGATCCCAGCGCGCGGCCCTTTCCGGCAGCTTGCCGCGCCGTTCAGCAAGGGCACGTTCAAAGCGCGGCGCTGCCTGCGGTTGTGAGCTGACTGGAGTGGTTGCTGTGCTGCTGCTATTTGTTGAATTACGGCGAATGATGAATTGCTGGCCATTTTTGCTAGTCGTTACAGAATCAGGCGCTATTGATTCAACTTTATAGGCCCCGGGCAGCAGGTCGCCTTCCTGAAAAGTTTGCGTCAGTTCGCTATCTTTTTGCGTCAACCAGGCCTTGGATTTGCTCTGCTGATCGCCGACAGCGGTGCCGACCAACAAGAGATTGCTGGGCGGCCCGGTCACAACTTGCGCAGCACTTGCCGAAACGACTGGTGCCTCAGGCGCCACCACGCTGTCGCCGATATGGGCATTTTCATTCGCTGCCGACGTAGCAGCGTTAAGACCCAGCCAATAGCCGATGCCCACACCTGCAAGCAGACCAACACCGAGCACGACAGACATTTGACGAAAACTTGAAGACATCACTATTCCTTAAACAGCGCGCTGCGGCAGTTTAGCGCGTGAAAAAGAAAGGCCGACAATGGTCGGCCTTTCACAAGCAATTTGCAGCTTAATTCTGTTGACACGCCACATAGGACACAACTGAAGAGTTGCCCAAGGGCTTCGCCAAGTTCACCGAATACGAACCATCAATAATGGTCAAAACTGTGCCTTCGGCATTATCGGCAACATCGCCAACAAGGCGGGTGATCTTCAAGCTTGTGGGATCAGGATTGGTATTTTTTCCTGAAAACTCTATCAGCCCATACACAAAGCCATTGCTAAGCTGGCTATGGCTGACTGAGCTGCAATTGTCAGCCGTACCCGGAAAACTCAAGTAGCCTGGGTTAAGCACGCGCAAAGTTCCGGCTTTTCCTGGGGCGGGCAGATCTACCTGAAAGTCCAGACCAGAACAGTTATTGATGCGTGCAATATGCCCCACGATGCTACCGGGGATGCCTTTGTTCCAGACGACAAGGTCGCCGCTGCATGTGAATGCTTCATCTGCCGCATAAGCCACAAGCAGATTCTTCTCATTAACAACTGGAAAATCGATGCTGCCACCCATAGCCAGACGAATCAGCTTTTTGCTGTCACCAGTCGCGGAAATGATTTTTGCGCCACCAGCGGAAGTCGACGCTGTGGTCTTAAGTTTGATGGAGCCGCTCACCGGATAAACCGTAACAGCACTGGCCGCGAATGAAGCTGTCAGCAAGGCGGTTGCAGCGCTGCTGATAAGTATTTTTTTTAACACGATGAGTATTTCCCTTTTTGTAGTCGCCTGCAGCGTATGGCAGGAACAGCTGAAATTATATCCGTGGCACCTGACGGTCAGACTGTGACGCAAGTTCATTTTTAAATGGCAATAAAAAAGGGCCGCACGAGGCGGCCCTTTCGGTAAAGCAAGCAGCCAGTTCTTAGTGGAACTGTTCTTCTTCGGTCGAACCGGTCAGTGCCTTAACCGAGGACGAACCGCCCTGGATTACGGTGGTGACGTCGTCGAAGTAGCCGGTGCCGACTTCCTGCTGGTGAGACACGAAGGTGTAACCCTGTTCGCGCGCTGCGAATTCCGGCTCCTGAACCATGTTCACGTAGTGCTTCATGCCCTCGCCCTTGGCGTAAGCCTGAGCGAACTGGAACGTGTTGTACCAGTTGATGTGGATGCCAGCCAGCGTGATGAACTGGTACTTGTAACCGAGGTCCGACAGGTCCTGCTGGAACTTGGCGATCTGCGTATCGTTGAGGTTCTTCTTCCAGTTGAAGGAAGGCGAGCAGTTGTACGACAGCAGTTTGCCTGGGCATTCCTTGAGAACAGCCTGCGCGAATTCGCGAGCAAAGCCGATATCAGGCACGCCGGTTTCGCACCAGACGAGGTCAGCGTACGGAGCGTATGCAACGCCACGGCTAATCGCCTGCTCGAGACCGTTCTTGACGCGGAAGAAGCCTTCCTGCGTGCGCTCGCCGGTGAGGAATGGCTTGTCGTTGGCGTCGTGGTCGCTGGTGATGAGGTTGGCGGCTTCTGCGTCGGTACGAGCCAGGATGATCGAAGGCACGCCCAGAACGTCGGCAGCAAAACGAGCAGCGATCAGCTTCTCGATGGCTTCCTGCGTAGGAACGAGAACCTTGCCGCCCATGTGGCCGCACTTCTTGGCCGCAGCGAGCTGATCTTCAAAGTGAACGCCGGCAGCGCCGGAAACGATCATGTTCTTCATCAGTTCGAAAGCGTTCAGCACGCCGCCGAAACCGGCTTCTGCGTCAGCAACAACTGGCAGGAAGTAGTCGATGTAGCCCTTGTCGCCAGGGCCGATGCCGCGGCTCCACTGAATTTCGTCAGCGCGGGTGAAGGTGTTGTTGATGCGGCGAACCATCGTCGGCACGGAGTCGTAAGCGTAGAGCGACTGGTCCGGGTACATGGTTTCTGAGGTGTTACCGTCAGCTGCAACCTGCCAGCCCGAGAGGTAAACCGCTTCGAGGCCAGCCTTGGCCTGCTGCATCGCCTGGCCGGCGGTGATTGCGCCGAATGCATTGACGTAGCCTTTCTTGGCTTCGCCATTGACGAGCTTCCAAAGCTTTTCTGCGCCGCGCTTGGCGAGGGTGTGGTCAATCGCAACGCTACCGCGGAGGCGAACAACGTCAGCAGCGGAGTAGCCGCGCTTTACGAGTTTCCAGCGGGGGTTGGTTGCCCAGTCTTGTTCTAGGGCTTTGATTTGCTCGTCACGAGTGGTCATTGA
Organism: Pseudomonadota bacterium; assembly: GCA_040387055.1. Taxonomy (GTDB): domain Bacteria; phylum Pseudomonadota; class Gammaproteobacteria; order Nevskiales; family Nevskiaceae; genus Stenotrophobium. The sequence continues at coordinate 7,709 of JAZKEM010000277.1, forward strand.
ACGTTCTCTATGAGGTCAAGTGGAAAAAATACGTCTGGCAGAGCTTGCCGAAAAATGCGGCGCGCATTATAGCGACACTTTTTTTGCATCGCACAAGTTTGTTGCGTATGGGTAAAAAATTGTCGGGCGATGATGCCCGTTTTAATAAGCAATTCCCCTACCCACTCAGGGATAACGGCTCAATTTTTATACTTTGGAGAACGGGATACACACTTTAAAAGTGCCCGGTATCGTGCAGTTTTTAAAGACATAAATGAAACAGGGCGCATCTGCGCCCTGTTTCATTGATCGACTTCAAGCAGCGCTCGAAATTAATCGAGGTAACGGTAACCCGGCAGCGTCAGGAAGGCTTCGCACTTAGCTGCCGTCGACATGCGCGCAACGATGCCTGCTGCTTCAATAAAGCGGCCAGCGTAGAACTTCTCTTCGCCGAGCTGCTTTTTGTAGGCATCAACTTCTTCATCAACGATCTTCAGCACCAGCTCGCGAGTGACCTTACGGCCGTCAGCCAGCGCGGCGCCGTACTTGAGCCACTGCCAAACCTGCGTGCGGCTGATTTCGGCCGTTGCAGCGTCTTCCATCAGGTTATGGAGAGGAACGCAGCCAACGCCGCGGATCCAGGCTTCCATGTAACCGATGCCGACGTTGATGTTGTTGCGCAGGCCGCCTTCGGTGATCTGACCTTCAGGCTTGGTTAGCAAGTCTGAAGCTTTGATCTTGTAGTTGAACTGCTTCTTCAACTGGTTCGGCGTCGGCATGTGCTCATCAAAAATAGCCATAGCGACAGGAACGAGGCCCGGGTGAGCCACCCAAGTGCCGTCGTGACCGTTGCGCACTTCGCGCAGCTTGTCAGCGCGAACTTTGGCGAAGATCTCTTCATTCTTGACCGCATCCTTGGTCGGGATGAAAGCGGCCATGCCGCCCATCGCGAACGCGCCGCGCTTGTGCGTGGTTTCGCAGAGGAGCTTGGAATAGCTGTCAAGGAAGTGCTTGTCCATGCCGACCTGCTGACGATCCGGCACAACCCAATCGCCGTGAGCGTTGAGGGTCTTGATGCAGGAGAAGATGTAGTCCCAACGGCCGCAGTTCAGCGCGACGATATGGTTGCGCAGTTCATAGAGGATTTCGTCCATCTCGAACGCCGCCCACAGGGTTTCGATCAGCACGGTGACCTTGATCGTCTTCTGCGGGATTTTCAGTTCTTTCTGTGCGTCAACAAAGATTGCGTTCCACAGACGCGCTTCAAGGTGCGACTGCATCTTCGGTAGATAGAAGTAAGGGCCGGTGCCGCGCTTCAGGGCTTCCTTCGCGTTGTGGAAGAAGTACAGCGCGAAGTCGACGATGCCGCCAGGTGCAGGCTTGCCGTCGATCAGGATGTGCTTCTCTTCCAGGTGCCAGCCACGTGGACGCACGATCAGGGTCGCGACGTCCTTGTTGAGCTTGTATTCCTTGCCGGCTTCGTTGGTGTAGCTGATCTTGCGACGAACCGCGTCAGCCAGGTTGATCTGACCGGTCATCATCAGATCCCAGGTTGGGCTGGCGGAGTCTTCAAAGTCAGCCATGAAGCACTTGGCGCCGGAGTTCAGCGCGTTGATCACCATCTTGCGATCAACCGGGCCGGTGATTTCTACGCGACGATCCTGCAGGTCTGCAGGAATGCCGGCGATCTTCCACTTGCCGTCACGAATCTTTTTGGTTTCCTTGAGGAAGCCAGGCTTCTTGCCGGAATCGATCAATGCCTGACGCGTTTCGCGCAGGGCCAGCAGTTTTTCACGGGCCGGAGCGTGCTTGCGGACCAGCTTGGCGACGAACTTGAGCGCCTCCGGGGTCAGAATCTTTTTGATGGCTGGCGTTAATTCGCCAGTGATCTCAATACCTTTTGGCAAGCTCATGCTGTGCTCCGTGAAGATGTGATGACGCGGGTAAATTTTGGGCCGCAATTATAGCTAGCTGTTCCCGGCAAAACCACGCAGCAACGGTAATTTGCGGCGGAATTCAAGCCGCAAAAGCGTTAGAGACAGAAACATCTGGACAATCACTGCGGCGACCGCGACAAGCCATATCTGATCGGCACTGAAGCCCGGACGCTGCGCCAACCAAAGAACAACCGGGATCATGAACAAAAGCCTTGCCGCCGAGCTGATCAGTGAGGGCCAAGCATTTCCCATCCCTTGGAATAAACCAGAAGCAACCATCACCATGCCGACGGCGACGAAATTCCAAGAGACGATGCGGAGATAGTCAGTGCCAAACGCAACGACGGCTGCGTCATGCGAGAAAGCGCCGACCAGCACTTGTGGCGCGATATGCGACAACAGCATTAGCAGTCCCATATAGCCGCAGGTGATCTGAGTTGCGATACGGAAAGTCTCCTTCACGCGATCATGACGACCTGCTCCAAAGTTTTGTCCCGCCACAGCTGCAACCGCAAAACTCACCGCCATCGCAGGCAGAAAGCCCGACTGCATTAGTCGCATGCCAATACCAAATCCAGCCTGCGCTTCTGAGCCAAAGGGTTTTATGACGGCGAAGATCACCGACATATAGACCGCAAGCAGAATGAACTCCATGCCTGATGGCAGACCAATGCCCAGCAGCCTGCGCCACAGTGCAAAGTCAGGACGCCGCCGCCATTGCTGCGGATCAATTTGCAGATAGGTTTTGCCACGCCGCATATACAAAGTAAGCCCGACGATTGAGATGGCAGTCGCCAACAGTGTCGCCAGTGATGCGCCTTGCACGCCTAGCGGATGCCCACTGCCCCAGCCAAAGATCAGAACCGGTGCGAGGATGATGTTGAGGATCACCGTCACTGCTTGCGCAATCATTCCGGGGCGCATGTTTCCGATGCCGCGTAGCGCCGAGCCCAAGCCCACCAACGTGAACTGCAGCGCAATGGCAGGAATAAACCAACGCAAAAATTCGTGCGTCAGCTTTTCACTGACGGCATCGCTGCTCAATTGATGCGCGTAAGCATCGCTGCCGAGAAAACATAAAATCAGAAACACCACGCCAATGATCCAAGACAAGACCAGTGCCTGATTGAAAATTTTCTGTACAGCAGCAGTGTCTTTGCGTCCCGCTGCATGCGATATCAGGGCGACAGTGCCCACGCCCAACATTTGCAATAGCGACATGCTGAGCAGCATGAGATTGCCGCCAACGCTAACAGCGGCCACGGCCTCTTTGCCTAGAGAGCCGACCCAATAAAGATCGATCAGGCTGTACAGCGTTTGCATCACCATGCCCACCAGCATGAACAAAGTCATGCTGATCAAATGGCGACGCAGAGAACCTGAGCTCAGGTCTTGCATGATCAAATCTCAGAATAGAAAACGGCCGCTGCGCATCAGCACAGCGGCCGTTGTCGAATAAAAACCTAGAAGCTATTTATTTGTGA
>JAZKEM010000277.1:11118-27089 GCA_040387055.1 Pseudomonadota bacterium
GCGGCCGTTGTCGAGCTAAAAATTTAAAAGCTATTTATTTGTGAACTGGCTTATCAGAAACGACGATGCCGTCAGCGTCTGCATACAGCCATGCACCGGGCTTGAAAGTGACGCCAGCAAAGTTCACAACCTTATCGACATGACCGCTGTGCAGTCCCTTCTCGCTTTTGCGTGGGTGTGCCGCGATCGCTTTGATTCCAACGTTCTGCTGTGAGAGCTCTTCGGAGTCGCGCACGCAACCGTAAACAACGATGCCGGCCCAACCATTCTTCACGGCGAGCACACCAAGATTGCCGCCGACGAGTGCGCAGCGCACTGAGCCACCACCATCAACAACCAGCACAGCACCTTTGCCGGGTGTTTCGAGCGTGCTGCGAACGAGTGCGTTGTCTTCAAAAATCTTCAGCGTGCGAATCGGGCCATGAAACTTTTCTTTCCCGCCAAAATCACTAAACAGTGGTTCGCAAATCGGCAGTTCAGGATGGGCGTCAGAAATATCAGTGGTAGCAGTGCTCATCTTCAAATTCTCTTGTTTGTTTGAGTCGGAATTCTTTTAAGCTTTCTTTTCGAAAGCCTTGGCGAGGATTGGAGCAGACAGCGCATATCCAAACAGTGCGATGAAGCCAATCATGGTCCAGCCTGGCAGCGAAATGCCTAGCCATTCGCCGACAATTTTCGCGCAAGCACCATCACCTTTCAGCACCATGGCAACGACTTCGCTCAGCGGAAACATATCGCGCAGGTAAGCCAATGTTGGGCCGCAGGCCGGCACTTGATCAGGAGGCAGCGACTGCAGCCAAACGTGGCGAGCTGCAATTAAAGCGCCAGCGAGTGCTGAGAGCAGTGCGAGTCCTGAGTAAACCCAGCGACCCCAAGCTTTAGGGCCATGAATGGCGCCGAGCAAAAAGAAAATGCCAGTCGTGATCATTGCCACGCGTTGGAAAATGCACATCGGGCACGGCTCAAGATGCAGGCCGTGTTCGAGATACAAAGCAAATGCCATGCAGCCAACGCAGGCCAGAAAGCCGAGGAAGCTGAGTAAGCGGAAGCTCATTTTCATTTTTGAAATGCCTTTATTAATTACGCCGTAACAACCGGAATCTTGCCGATCTTGGCCTGCCACAGCTTAGGACCGGTTTCGTGCACGGAAGTGCCCTGACTGTCGACAGCAACCGTCACCGGCATGTCCTGCACTTCAAATTCGTAGATCGCTTCCATGCCGAGATCTTCAAAGCCGACGACCTTAGCGCTGCGGATTGCTTTGGCAACCAGGTACGCCGCGCCGCCGACAGCCATCAGATAAGCACTCTTATGCTTCTTGATTGATTCGATTGCGGTTGGGCCGCGCTCGGACTTGCCGATCATCGTGATCAGGCCGGTTTGCGCCAGCATCATCTCGGTGAACTTGTCCATGCGGGTCGCAGTGGTCGGGCCTGCAGGTCCGACGACTTCGTCACGCACTGGATCAACCGGGCCAACGTAGTAGATCGCGCGGTTGGTGAAATCGACCGGCAGCTTCTCGCCCTTGGCGAGCATGTCGGCGATGCGCTTATGTGCGGCGTCGCGGCCGGTGAGCATTTTGCCGTTAAGCAGCAGCGTCTGACCCGGCTTCCAGCTGGCGACTTCTTCCTTTGTCAGCGCGTTGAGATCAACGCGCTTGGAGGTTTCGAGGTTGGCTTTCCAGGTGACCTTCGGCCAGTCTTCGAGACGCGGCGTTGGCAATACGGCTGGGCCTGAACCATCGAGGTGAAAGTGAACGTGGCGCGTTGCAGCGCAGTTCGGAATCATCGCAACCGGCAAGTTCGCCGCGTGCGTTGGGTAGTCGAGCACTTTCACATCGACCACGGTGGTGAGACCGCCAAGGCCCTGTGCACCGATGCCCAATGCATTGACCTTCTCGAACAGTTCCAAGCGCAACTCTTCAGCGCGAGTCTTTGCCCCGCGAGCTTTCAGTTCGTGAATATCAACTGGCGCCATCAATGATTCTTTAGCGAGGAGCATCGCTTTTTCAGGCGTACCGCCGATGCCGACGCCGAGGATGCCCGGTGGGCACCAGCCAGCGCCCATGCTCGGGATGGTCTTGATGATCCAATCGACAACGGAGTCGCTCGGATTGAGCATCGCCATTTTTGACTTAGCTTCTGACCCGCCGCCCTTGGCAGCGCAGATCACTTCCAGATGATCGCCATCGACGATCTCGTAGTGAATGACCGCAGGTGTGTTGTCTTTGGTGTTAATGCGCTTGCCAGCGGGATCGGCGAGCACCGATGCGCGTAGCTTGTTGTCCGGGTGGTTGTAGGCGCGCTTGACGCCTTCATTGATCATGTCGGTGACGTTCATCTGAGCGTCCCATTTCACGTGCATGCCAACTTTGAGGAAGACGGTGGCGATGCCGGTGTCCTGGCAGATCGGACGTTTACCCTCAGCGCTCATGCGCGAGTTGGTGAGGATCTGTGCAATTGCATCCTTGGCCGCCGGATTCTCTTCACGCTCATAGGCCTCGCCCAAAGCCTTCACATAATCCAATGGATGGTAGTAGCTGATGTACTGAAAAGCGTCGGCTACTGATTGGATAAAGTCTTCTTGGCGGATCGTGGTCATGTGCTTGCGGTGGCTGGCGTGATTTGAGGGTGCGTATTCTAACGTAGGGTAAGCAGGCTCGCTTCGCGAGCACTGCTCGCGGAGCCTGCGAACGCCCGGCCATGGATGGCCGGGCCGGGCTCTCCGATAGAGTTACAGTTGCGCCATGGATGGCAGCGCTAATGGTGGGTTTCGCTACGCTCTACCCACCCTACCCACCTCCACCGCCACCTTGAATGCCACCACGGGTCAGCCGAGCTGGATCTAGAAGTTTCCTCAGCTTCGCTTCGCTGATGCCGGTTTCTTCACGCGCGACATCCAGTACAGGACGCCGCTCCTTGTAAGCCTTCTTGGCAATTGCAGCGCCTTTCTCATACCCAATAACAGCGTTGAGAGCGGTGATGAGGATGGGATTCTTCGCGATTGTGGCGTCGATGTGATCTTGTCGCACGCTGAAGCTGGCAATGGCGTCATCTGCTAGTAAGCGTGAAACATTAGCGAGCAGTTCGATGCTCTGCAGCAGGTTGTAGGCCACAACTGGCAGCATGACATTGAGCTGAAAGTTGCCGCTTTGGCCTGCAATGGTGATCGTGGCGTCATTGCCAATCACTTGAGCGGCGACCATGGCCGTGGCTTCTGGAATCACCGGATTCACTTTGCCAGGCATGATGGATGAACCGGGCTGTAGCGCCTTAAGTTCGATCTCACCTAGCCCTGCGAGCGGACCGCTATTCATCCAACGCAGATCGTTGGCAATTTTGGTGAGGGAAACGGCGACGGTTTTAAGCTGACCCGAAAGCTCTACTGCCGCATCCTGCGAAGACAGCGCTTCAAAATAATCCGGCGCCGCTTTGAATTTAATGCCAGTGCGTTTGCTCAGCGCGGCTGCAAATTTTTTACCAAACTGCGGATGTGCGTTGATGCCCGTGCCTACGGCTGTACCACCCTGCGCCAGTGCTTGCACGCGTGGCAATGTCGCTTCGATACGTGCAATGCCGTTACGAATCTGTGTCGCCCAGCCCCCGAGTTCCTGATCAAAGCGCAACGGCATCGCATCCATCAAATGCGTGCGGCCAGTTTTGGTGATTTTGCTGAGTGACTTGGCTTTCTTTTCGGTGGTCTTGGCCAGATGCGTAAGCGCAGGCAGCAATTGCTCGTGCAGCGCGAGTGCGGCAGCCAAGTGAATTGCGGTGGGAATGGTGTCGTTCGACGATTGCCCACAATTGACGTGATCGTTGGGATGCACCGGCTTGCCAAGACGCTTGGAGGCCAGGTGGGCAATCACCTCATTGGCGTTCATATTGCTGGAGGTGCCTGAGCCGGTCTGGAACACATCAATTGGAAACTGTGTGTCGTGTGTGCCCTGCGCTACTCCGTTCGAGGCTTCAGTAATTCCTGTGGCAACAGCCTTAGGTAATTCGCCCAATGCCGCATTGACCTCTGCCGCGGTGGCCTTGATCAGGCCCAGCGCGCGGATGAAGCCTCGTGGCATACGAAGGCCAGAGATTGGGAAGTTCTCTACCGCTCTTTGTGTTTGCGCGCCCCATAAGGCATCGGCGGGCACTTGTAGATTGCCCATTGAATCAGACTCTACGCGAAAGGTTTTCTTGGCCACAACGCACTCCAGCTAAGGGAAAACAGCCTTAAAAGCCGTTCACCACAGTGTTTCGTTTAGAATACGCGCCTTGTCAAAACGCCGCAGATGGCGCCCTTTCATTCTTTCGTACCCTCTCATGAACCTGACTTCGCTTTCCGCCATTTCCCCTATTGACGGCCGCTACGCCGAAAAGACCGTCGCCCTGCGCGAAATCTTCAGTGAGTACGGCCTGATGCGCTATCGCGTGCTGGTCGAAATCCGTTGGATCGCTGCCTTGGCCGCTCATGAGGGCATTCCTGAAGTGAAGCCGCTCTCGGCCGCTTCCATTGAAAAGCTGAACAAACTTGCTGATGGCTTCGACATCACCGAAGCCCAGCGCGTCAAAGCGATTGAAGACACCACCAATCACGACGTCAAAGCAGTTGAGTACTACCTCAAGGAAAAGTTCAGCAACAACGCTGAGCTTTCCGCGATCAAGGAGTTCCTCCATTTCGCTTGCACCTCCGAAGACATCAACAACCTCTCGCATGCGCTGATGCTCAAAGATGCACGTGAGAAAGTGCTGCTGCCAGTAATCGATAAACTGATTCTCGCCATTACGGGTCTGTCACGCGCTTATGCCGAACAGCCGATGTTGGCACGTACTCACGGACAGCCAGCAACGCCAACGACCATGGGCAAAGAAATGGCCGTGTTCGTTCAGCGCTTGCGTCGTCAACGTGATCAGCTCGCCGCAGTGCCTTTGCTCGGCAAGATCAACGGCGCCGTTGGCAATTACAACGCACACATGGCGGCATACCCGGATGTGGATTGGGTTGGCTTCGCAGGTCAGTTCATTCACGGTCTCGGCATCGAACGCAGCCCAGCGACGACGCAGATCGAGCCGCACGACTACATCGCTGAATACTTCCACGCCTTGTCGCGCATCAACACGATCCTGATTGGTTTCTCGCGCGATATCTGGAGCTACATCTCAGTCGGTTACTTCAAGCAGCGCACGGTTGCTGGGGAAGTCGGCAGCTCAACGATGCCGCATAAAGTGAACCCAATCGATTTTGAAAATGCCGAAGGCAACCTTGGCATCGCCAATGCGATCTTGCAGCACCTTGCTGAAAAGCTGCCAATCTCACGCTGGCAGCGTGATCTAACCGACTCCACCGTTCTGCGTAACCTTGGCGTTGGCGCCGCGCACAGCTTGATCTCTTATCAAGCACTGCAGAAAGGTATCGGCAAACTTGAAGGCGATGCTTGGCGCATGAGCCAGGACCTCGACGGCAACTGGGAAGTTCTCGGCGAAGCAATTCAAACCGTGATGCGTCGTTACGGTTTGCCTGAACCGTACGAGCAGCTCAAGCGTCTCACGCGCGGCAAAAAGATTGGCCGCGAAGAAATTCGCGAGTTCGTGCAGACTCTTGATCTGCCTGCTGCTGAAAAAGAACGTCTGATGCAGATGACACCTGCCAGCTACACCGGCAACGCGACGCATCAGGCTAAGGCTGTTTAATGGTGATCTAAATGGCGCTCGAACCGCAGAAACCCGAGATTGAGGTCGTTAGTGGCCAAGCCGAGTTTCTACTTCGAGCGTCAGCTTTAGTTGCGTCTGCAAAAATCGAGATCGCCCTGTTCAGTCAGGGGCTCGACCGACGCACCTATAGCAGCGAAGATTTTATTGCACCGCTGCAAACTTTCCTCCTCAGTCATCAGCGCGCTCGATTGCGTGTGCTCGTGCCTACGCCTTCAGCGGCAATGCGCACGGGTCATCGATTGATTGAATTGGGCAGACGCTTATCGAGTCGCATCGAATTTCGTGAGCTGTTGCCTGAGCGGCAACTGATTCGAAAAGAATTCTTGATCATCGATGAATCTGCGCTGTTACTGCGTGATTCACCTGATCAACTAGAAGCACGTTTCTACGCGCACGCACCCTTGCTGGCGCGAGATCAGAAACGTGAATTTGATACTTGGTGGCAAGAGTCGCCACCGGCCGCCGAATTTCGGGACTTGAAGCTTTAGCCTTCAACCGGCGCAATTTTCTCGCGCGCACGAATCCACTGGCGTACATCCTCTGGAACTGCCATCGATTTCTGATTGACGTAGTCAAACCAGACAATCGTGCCGCGCGTCACCGCAACCAGTATGTCGCCATTGAAAATGCCAGCCAAGGTTTTGAGGCTTGAGCGACCAATCGAAATGACACGGAACCCTGCCTGCAAATCAGCCGGGTGATGCAGCTGTGAAATGAAGTCGGCACTGATATTGGCGAGGATGATGCCCTGCTCTTTCCAGAAACCCGGCTTATCCAGCTGCTCTTTGAAATACGACAGCCGCACGTCTTCGTCGAAGGTGAAGAACTTGGTGTTGTTGACATGGCCAAGCGCGTCGAGATCCGACCAGCGCGTCGGAATGCGGGCAACGTGGCCAAAATCACTGAGCTGAATGTTTTCCATGGGTTTCCATCATTTTGAGACGGTGCGCAGCAGCTTCACAAATCGCTTGTTTGCGAGAACTCTCCACCACTGACCACTCGCCAATTTCATTGAGCGAACGGCCGCAGCCGACGCAAATATCAGCTTCGTCGAGCTGGCAGATGTTGATGCAGGGAGAGGCGATGTCGGGGGTATTCACAGTGCGCTGATTTTATCAGGCGAGCATCTAGTTCGCCGATCGCGCCGCTATTGGATGGCCTTTAGAGATGGTATCTCTGCACGAACGCCTTGGTTCCTGCGCATACCAATTAGGGATGGCATTTCTGCACAAACACCTCCGCTCTTTCGCATCCATGCGACCGCGGAGGTACCGTACATCCTATACATAAAAAAAGCCCGCGCCGAATTATCGGCGCGGGCTTTGTATCTACAAAATTACTTAGCTTGCAGCTTCAGCTCAACGCGACGGTTGGCTTCGCGGCCTGCGTCGGTGTCGTTGCCGGCAACTGGGTTGGCTTCGCCGTAACCGTTAGAGGTCAAACGAGCGGCATCAACGCCTTTGCTGATGAGGTACTGACGAACCGATTCAGCGCGCTGCTTCGACAGGGTCAGGTTGTACTCTGGCTGGCCGTTGGCGTCGGTATAACCGGCGATTTCAGCGTTGTCGTTTGGCTGAGCGTTCAACGTTGCGGCAGCGCCATCCAGAATCGCATGCGATGCTGAAGTCAGCGTTGCTGAGTCGTTTTCAAAGTTCACGCCCTTGAGGTTGAGCGGGTTCGCCGGAGCCGGTACAGCCTGGCCGATCGCTGCAGGGCAGCCATCTGGGCCAACTGGCAGGCCTTGAGCGGTGCCTGGGCACTTGTCAGCTGCGTCCAGAACGCCGTCCTTGTCGGAGTCGGCGGTGCCGCAATCGGTGCGAGCTGCGCCGTTGAGGTCAACCACCTGTACACCGCAGGCCGAAGCAGCTGGCGTAACGCGATCTTTGAAGAACGGCGTGAGCGGAATCTGAACGCCGATGGTGAAGCGATAGTCGATCAGAACGTCTTCGTTTGCTGCCGACTTGTCGTTAACCTGAACCTGAGCGCGGCCTTCTGTACGGATTGCAGCGCCGTACCATGGCAGTGGGAACAGCAAACCAGCGCCGACGTTAGCAGCCGGGTGCCAGTTCTGTTCGCCACGAACGTCTTCATAAGCGGCTTCAAGACCAACCAAGCCGAAAGGCTTAAAGCTAGGCAGGTACTTGGTGTAGTTACCGTTCCAGGTAAACAGGCCGAGATCTTTAACGAGATCAGCGCCGATAATCGTTTGATAGTCTTTGTTGCCGTCGATGTTGCGATTACGGCCGACGTCATAGAAGAAACCTTCAATGGCGAGGCTGGAATCAGCAAGAGGCCAACCGAACGTCAGCTGGTAGCCGTTGCCATCTTCGGAGTCACGGGCGCTATCACCAAATTCACGTGCGTACTGAGCGGCGACGTACGGGATTTCATAGCCATCCGTGGTCACTGCGAATGCTGGTGCGCTGAACGCTGCGCCGAGTACCGCCATGCCCCATAGTTTCTTGTACATTTTTATATCCCTGATATTGATGTATGAAGATTATTGTTTTAAGTGCAAGCGGAATCTACTGGATTTAATCCTGTGTGCCAAGTTAGAAAATTAGCTTAACTTATACCTTTTTCGCACAGTCCCCGATCAGGGCCGGGCCTTGGTAGATAAACCCTGTGTAAACCTGCACCAGATCAGCGCCAGCCTGTCTTTTGGCCAGTGCGTCGTCCCCGCTCACAATGCCGCCTACGCCCACCAGCGTGAAGTCTGGACCGACTGCCATGCGCAATTTGCGCAGGGTTTCATTGGCCAGTTCGCGTAAAGGCGCCCCAGACAATCCACCCTGCTCTTTGGCAAGTATCTCGTCGCCAAGTTGCGGCCGTGTGACGGTGGTATTGGTGGCAATCAGGCCATCGATATCGAACTGTTTGGCGGCTTGGGCAATATGTTCGATTTGGGCACCAGAGATATCCGGGGCGATCTTGACCAGCAAGGGTTTACGCACGCCCTGCTCTTGCGCCAGCTTCACGCGCTCATCGCGTATTTTTCGCAGCAGATCGTTGAGCTGTTCTTCGCCTTGCAGATCACGTAGGTTCTTGGTGTTGGGCGAGGAAATATTGACGGTGATGTAGCTGGCAGCGGCGTGAGCCTTACGCAGACAGATCAAATAATCGTCAGCGGCGTTTTCAATCGGCGTATCAAAATTCTTGCCGATGTTGATGCCGAGAATGCCCTTGTAGTCGGTACGCTCAATCTGCGCCAACAGATAGTCGACGCCTTTATTGTTGAAGCCCAGACGATTGATGATCGCCTGATGCTTCGGAAGGCGGAACATGCGCGGTTTCGGGTTGCCTGGTTGCGCGCGTGGCGTGACCGTGCCGACTTCGATAAAGCCAAAGCCGAGCCGAGCCCATGCCTCAATGCACTCGCCATTCTTATCGAGACCGGCGGCAAGTCCCACGCGATTGGGGAACTTGAGCCCCATCAACTCGACGGGCTTTGCCGAGGGCTGGCAGGCAAATGGCGCTGTCGCCAATCGTGGAAAGTTTTTAAAGGTTGCGAGCGTGAGCTCATGTGCGTGTTCGGCGTCTAGGCGGAACAGCGCACTGCGGGCTAGGTTGTAGAGCATTTAGGCAGTAGTGGCAGGTTGATGCTGAATGGCAAGGCGTTCGCGGACAGCGCGCGGCAATGGCAGATAACGCGAGATACGTGAGCGCAGATTGCCGACTTCATGATGCAAGCGATTTTGCGTCGCCGTGACAGGCATGCGTACAAGGCTTAAAGCAAGATCGCGCGCCAGATATTTCTTCGGAGTTTCTTCGTAGAGCGAGCCAAAGCTGCCAGCGGCGGCAAAAAGCGCTCGTGACAGATGCAGATAGTCACGGCGTAAAACCAGACCGACCTGCTGAGTGTTGGACATTAGATGCAACACGCTCTGCCCGCGCTGATGTAGTCCAGCCGTGCCACCGCGCCGTAGTTCGCGAATAAAGTTGCGACGCGTCAGTGGACGCACATCTTTCTTGGCCAGCGTTTCATCCAATGCAGCTTTGATTTCAGCACGGCGCTCAAGATTTGCTTCTGGTTGTGTGCTGACACGGATCAGCGCATCGGCGAGAAGTTCAGTGTCGGCAAGAATGGCGCCAGCCAGATAATCCCAAACGGCACTCCACTTGCCGTCTAGCGAGACGACATTGCCCCAGTCGATCAGATGCAGTGCGCCATCCGAACCGACCATGATGTTGCCGGGATGTAAATCGCCATGCATTTCGCGGTGCACAAGAACGTGATGCAACACGGTGTAGAGCAAGCGATCCGCAATCTGAAATTGAAATTGACGACGCTGGCTACGCGGCATCTTGCGGAGTGCGCGAGTCAGGCTGTCGGCATCACTGAGATATTCCATCTCAAGAATGCGACGTGAGCTGGCATGCAGCACAGGCACGCGATAAGCCTTGCTGCTGAGGCTACGTTGATAGAAGCGCAGATGATTTTTGGCTTCCTGCTCAAAATCGAGCTCTTCCATAAACCCGGCGACAAACTCATCAACCTGCTCTTGCATGGCGCGCAAGAACGGCGCGAGTTTGGAGTGCGGTGCCCAGTATTGCGAGGACATGATCGCAAGGCCGAGCACGAGTTTTCCAATCGCGAATTCACGATCAATATTCTGGCGGCCAACTTTGATCACGACTGCACGCAGCACTTCCTTGCCGTCTTCGATAAAAGGTTTTTTAGCGAAGTAGACCGAGCCGATCGAGCCAGACTTCACGGGTCGTGACGCATCAAAATCTAGATACAACTTGTGCGGTAGTTTTCCGTAACACTCAATGAACGCTGCGTTGACTTCTTCTTCAGTCATCGGCGGTACGTCTTCGTGAAACACCGCTAACTCGCGTGCGATTTCGTCTGGCAGAAAATCAGCGTTGGCAGCAGCAACCTGCGCCATTTTGATAAAGAACGGGCCAAACTCACGCACCATCTGCGCAACGATCTGTGCCTGCCCTTTGAAATCTTTAGCGTCGGTTTGGAAGAACGGCTTGATATAGCGAAGCGCTTTGATCTGACGCTGCACGATCACAGCATCGTGGCGCACCGTTGCTGCGCGGCGCAGCAGTTCATTCAGCTGCCATTGATTGAAACGACGACCAGCTTTGAGAATGTTGATGATCTCAACCAGCTGCGGCTCGTAGGTCTTGAGAACCAAGCGTGACATGTCGAGTGTCAGCTCACCGAGGCCCTTTAATTCTGGCGACGAGAACAGTTCATTGAAGAACTGCCAAAACTCTTGCACGAGTGCATCAGGCACTGGCATTGGTGAACGTGCAACGACCTGCTCAACGACGAAGCGAATCAGTTCTTCCGTGGATTGTTCATTCGGAATCAGACGACGCTTGCGAAGATAACTGGTGACACGCCCGGTCTGATGCATCAAAGGATGCTTATAGAGCGTGTTGTAAGTGTCATCGATCGCCGCCGATAACTCTTGGCGGGTCACATCGTTCTCGTGTGCCAGCGTGCGCAGTAACGGCACGAAGCTGCGTGAGACTTTATAAGTGGAAACGGTAAGCGAACCCATCTCGCGCAGAATCCCACGCTGAGGTTCCTTCGGCGTGGTGTTCACCGTATCGTTCATTTATGGAAGCGTTAACCAGTGGCCTAATTTGGCGCGTTTGGCGTCGAGATATTTCGCGTTATGCGGGTTGCGGCCTGATTCCAGTGCAACGCGTTCAACAACTTCGATACCTGCAGCTTTGAGTGCATCAAACTTACGCGGATTGTTGGTCATCAATTTGATGTGGCAAAGATTCAACGACTTCAGCAGATCAATCGCTAAACCATATTCGCGTGCATCGGCGGGAAACCCGAGCTGATGATTGGCTTCGACGGTATCAGCGCCGCGATCTTGCAGCGCGTATGCACGAATCTTGTTGCCAAGGCCAATGCCACGGCCTTCCTGGCGTAGATACAACACAGCGCCCCTGCCCTCATCGGCAATTTTTTCCAACGCAGCTTCAAGCTGTGCGCCACAGTCGCAGCGCAGCGAGAACAAGGCATCGCCGGTTAAGCATTCGGAGTGGATACGGATCAGTGGCGGTTCGCCAGCCAAGTCACCCATCGCGAACACGACATGTTCTTTGCCGTCATCGGCGTTGTAAACGCTGATGCGGAACTCGCCGAACTGGGTGGGCAGCTTGGATTCAGCAATGAGTTCGATGCCGCTCACAGGGCACCTGAGTTTGCTGAAGGAATCGCCATGAATGTGATATTTAATTGAACCATATAATAATTAATATCTATTTTTCACATTCAAATCAATGAATCTGGGTATTGCGGGTGGCCCCGAAGTCTTACGTTTGGGCCCTATCGTCCTGTGCGCCGAACAAACATCCACACAAACGGTGTTAGCGCGACGCACAGGATGACAGATTGTGGGCTTAAGCGCCCATGAAATTCTGACCGCAAACGCGCAAGGTCTGGCCGTTAATGCCGCCAGCAGCGTGTGAAGCGAAGAAGGTTACGGCTTCAGCGATGTCGATTGGCATGCCGCCCTGACCCAGCGAGCTGAGACGACGACCCACTTCACGTGGACCAACCGGCATCTGCGCAGTCATTGCGGTTTCGATAAAGCCAGGAGCCACGGCGTTAATCGCGCCGCCGTGACGAGCCATCGTCGAGGCCATTGATGAGGCGTAGCCAATGATACCGGCCTTGGTTGCTGCGTAGTTGGTTTGGCCCGCGTTGCCGCTGATGCCGCCGATGGACGAAATGCAGACCATGCGTGCGCCGTCTTTCAGGCCATCTTTGAGCAGGCCTTCGTTGATGCGCAGAATCGCGCCGAAGTTGATGTCCAGCACCATATCCCACAGGTGAGGAGCCATATTGCGCAGCATCTTGTCACGCGTCACGCCAGCGTTATGGACGACGATATCGAGACCACCAAATTTCTTGTCGGCTTCTGCAGCAATGCGCTGAGCAGCGTCTTTGGCGGTGACGTCCAGTGCCAGACCTACGCCACCGATGCGAGCCATCGTTTCAGCCAGACCGCCTTCGGCAGAAGGATGATCCATGCCGATAATCGTTGCGCCTTCACGTGCCAGCGTTTCGGCAATCGAAGCGCCGATACCACGTGCCGCACCCGTGACCAATGCGACCTTGCCTTGCAGCGAACCAGACAGTGCAATCGGTTCTTCGCGAGGACCTGCGCCAACGGGCAGAACCTGGCCGCTAATAAATGCCGAGTGTTCGCTCAAGAAGAAACGCAGCGGACCAGCGAGCCAGTCTTCGGCCCCGGTCTGCACTTCGAGCAAGTTGGCGGTGATGCCCTTCTTGCCCACTTCTTTGCCGAGTGCGCGGATAAAACCACGCAGCGCGGTGGCGCTGGCAACATGTGCTGCATCGCCAGCCTCTGAAGGTGCGCGCGACAGAATCAGCACGCGACCATTGGCTGGAATCGCGCCAGTAACCGGCTGCAAAAAGTCATACAGCTCGCGGATCTGAGCTGGATTGGCCAGACCAGAAGCGTCAACCACATAGAGCGCGCTTGGAGCATCGCCAGAACCCTTGGCCGGATTGCCGGCCAGTGTTACGCCGAGCTTCTGTGCAGCTGCTTTGATCAGTGGCAGACCGACGTGTTCTGGCTGAATTCGCAGCGTGGCGCCAGCTTCGGTCAGCGCCTTCAACAATGGCGTGACGAACTGAGCGTTGGTCGTTGCTCCCACCAATGCTGGCACACCAATCAGCGGCTGCTGTGCCCAAGGGCCAGATGCGCGCTTCAGGCGCGGAGGCTGTGGCAGGCCCAACAAGCTGGCAAGGGCTTTACCAAAGGGGGTGTGAGACAGTTCCAGATAGCGATCCGACATGAGCCCGCTCCAAAAAAATAAACAAAAAGGAAAGGAAAAGTGATTGCACACATTATCGCAGGCCCTCACAGCACTCTCTAGGCTGCAAATGCATTGCGGGCTGTCGGTACAGTCAACTCAATGACTACCCGGCTCGTGTATTGACTGCGTGACCTGTGTGTCGGATAGTCCCGAATCCACCCCTTAGGCTTGTATTTGCCGGTTAAAATTTCGGCACTTTCGGAAGAGAGCGATGGGTGGCAGCGGCACATAAATTTTTATAACTAAACACTTAGGCGTAGATCGGGAGCACACATGAACAAACGGTTTCTTGCACTTGCAGGCCTGGCGACAGTATTGAGCGTCGGCACTTATGTCGTGCTGAACGTGGTCAAGCCATACAAGCACGAAATGCCAAAGGTGGCTGATGTCACCTCGCCTGATCAGGTGTTTGGCGCCTCTATCGACAATCCAGAAGCTCATGCTGAAGGCGAAGCCGCCGCTGCCGCACCCGTCGCAGACGGCGCCGCCGATGCCGCTGCCGTGCAGCCGGTTGATACCGCTGTGCAGCCTGCCGGTAGCGTAGATGCCGCCGCTGCCCCAACTGAATCTGGCGATGGCAGTGTTGCGCCTTTGGTCCCAGCAGGTGCTGTTGCTGCTGCTCCAGCCGCAGCGGATGCATCTGCCCCAGTTGAGACCGCTGCAGCCGAACAGCCAGCAGCAGAGTCTTATTCTGAACCTGTAGCAGAAGCCGCACCGGCTCCTGAGCCAGCTCCTGCCCCCGCGCCAAAGCCGAAGAAGAAGAAGCCTGCAAGCAAATCAGCCAGCTCAGGTTCTTCAACCTGGTGGCCAGCTGAGAAAGCGGACAAGCTCTCCTTGGTCTATGCCGGCCCAGCGTCTTACAAGAAAGCAGTCGTGTTGATGTTCAACGGCGCGTTCTTCCAGGCTGATACCGTCAACGCCAATATCAAAATCACCGACAAGGCTGGCAAAGCTGTGTCCGGTACTTGGGAATTGGGCGAGAACAACCGCCGCATGGTGGTGTTCCCAGTTGATGCTGCGGGCACATATAAAGTTTCGATTGCTTCAGGTCTGACCGACAGCAAGGGCCGCAAATTCGGCGCCAAGCTCGGCGGCCCAGTTCAGGTTAAATAAGCTTTCGCAACGCATCACACCTGGCCGTGACGACGATCATTCTTGTCCGTCACGGCCAGGCTTCTTTTGGCAGTCAGCACTACGATCAACTTTCAGTCTTAGGCCAGCGACAAGGCCAAGTGCTCGGCGAGTATTGGTCAAAACTTAAATTCTCATTCGATGCAGTTTATGCCGGCGACATGGCGCGCCAGCAGGACACCGCACGCGCAACGCTGGCAGCGATGCAGCTCGATCTGCCGATACAAACCCTCTCCTGCTTTAACGAATACGCCTTTGAACCAATCTTGCGCGCATATCTTCCGCAGATCGGAAAAGAAACACCCGAGCTAGGTCAACAGATGGGCGAGCTTTACAACAACCCAAAACTGTTCCAGACGGTTTTTGGTTTAGCGATTACAAAATGGTTGGACGATGCGCCGCATGAGCATTCACCGTTTGAAACCTGGCGCGAATTCTTTGACCGTTGCGTGAATGGACTCAACCAAATCGCAGCGCAAGGCCACAAGCGCGTCGTGGTATTTACATCCGGCGGAGTGATCTCTGTTGCGCTACGCACAGCGCTAGGGCTGGATGACGTAACAACCTTTCGCCAAAACTGGCGCATCTATAACGGTTCAGTGCATCACTTTCATAAAGGTCGCTCTGATCTTTCGCTACTGAGCTTCAACAATATTGCTCATCTTGAACTGACTGAGCAGAAAGAATTAATTACTTTTCGTTAGGAGTTTTGCTTCATGTCTACCAAGCTTTTTGACCTGACCGGTCGCGTTGCCTTGATCACTGGTGCCTCACGCGGCATTGGCGCGGCAACCGCACGCCTGCTCGCGCAACAAGGCGCCCATGTGGTGATCTCCAGTCGCAAGCAAGAAGACCTCGACAAGGTTGCTGCTGAGATTATTGCCAGTGGTGGTAAAGCTACGGCGATTGCCGCACATCAAGGTGAATCCGCTGCGTTGCATCGTTTGATTGGTGAAATTGAAGCTGGTCTTGGCCGTCTCGATATTCTGGTTAACAACGCTGCGACCAATCCCTACTTCGGCCACATCTCAGACACCGATATGAGCATGGTCGAAAAAACCCTGCAGGTGAACATCAAGGGTTATTTCGAACTGGCTGCGCTAGCCAGCAAGTTGATGAAGAAAAATGGTGGCGGAGCCATCGTCAACATCGCGTCCATCAATGGCGTGAAGCCCGGTATGTTCCAAGGCATCTACTCCATCAGCAAAGCGGCAGTGATCAATATGACGCAGGCTTTTGCCAAGGAATGCGCGCCGTGGAAAGTTCGCGTTAACGCTGTGTTGCCGGGTTTGACTGAAACCAAATTTGCAT